>DFIA01000046.1 GCA_002372015.1 Bacteroidales bacterium UBA3709
CCTCTCCATTTAAGTTCTTCTACAAAATTCTTCATCTGATGAAATAGTTTCTTATCTGCCTTAACTAAATATCTGTCAATCGTACAAAAGTAGTGAAAAAAAAAGTTTAAATTTGCATAACGCATCTTTAGTAATGCTATACGAATACAATAAAACTACTTGATATGAATACAAGAATGTTGAAAAAGAGGTTTGCCCTCGTTCTTACCTCAGCAGCGATATGTCTGGTATCTTTTTTATCTTGCGGCACAACTGCTTTTGCTCAGAGCGGTATTCCGGCTGACACAAAACAGCAAACTTTGCAGATGGATTCGCTGGAGGCAGCTCACTTCTTAGTGTGCAACCAACTTGCATCTGCTGGCCAATCCAACCAACCGTATGCTATCTTCTCCGATATAGAAAGGCTACCCGTAGCAAATGTCTATAAATCTCATTTAAAATCGAAGTACAGAATGTTTATGGTTCAGCCGATAGATCATAAACATCCGGAAAAAGGGCTGTTTAAACAGAGGGTGATTGTTGGCTTTGCAGATTTTAACAAACCTACAGTAATTATAACAGAAGGATATACGGCAAAATATGGAGCAAATCCAAGATATAACGAGGAGATTGCCGCTCTGCTAAAGTGTAACTTTGTTCTGGTAGAGCATCGTTACTTTAATGAAAGCGTGCCTTTTATGCAAAACGACAGCACTATTACCTGGGAAAAGCTGAACTGGGATTATATGACCGCCGAGCAAGAGGCTGCAGATTTGCACCAGATAAGAACCTCTCTTACCAACATATTCAAAGGCAAATGGATAGCAACCGGCATCAGCAAAGGAGGACAGAACTGTATGTCTTACACCATGTTTTATCCGCAGGATGTAGATGTTTCTGTTCCTTATGTAGGCCCTGTGGCAAGAGCTCAGGAGGATGGCAGACATGAGCCATTTCTCAGAGACTCTACGGGAACCGCTCAAGACAGGGCTATTATTTACAACTTCCAGATGGAGATTCTGAAAAGAAGAGCATCTATGGAAACAAAGCTCAAAGAGTTTTCAGACCGCAACAAGCTTACATACAATATCTCAATACCAGAAGTGTTAGACTATTGCGTTTTGGAATTTCCATTCGCATTCTGGCAGTGGGGAAGAAAAACCTCTACCATTCCGGCTGTTACGGAAAATGATGATGTGCTCTTCAAGTATTTTGTGGATGCAGTGGGGCCAGACTACTTCCAGAGTTGGGACGACAACGCTCCGTTCTTTGTACAGGCCGCAAAAGAGTTAGGATATTATGGATACGATACCAAACCTTTCAAGAAGTATTTGAGCATAAAATCGGCAAAAGGTTACCTTCGGAAAATCTTCTTGCCGGGTGGTAGAAAATTCAAATTCGATAAAACTCTCTATAAGAATCTCACTAAATTCATTGCAACAACAGACAGCAAGATGATGTTCATCTATGGTGAGTGGGATCCTTGGTCTGCGGTAAGACCTAACAACCCAGGACACGATAACATTAAGTTCTTTATAGCTCCAGGTGGAAGCCATAGAGCAAGAATATCAAATCTGCCGCCTCAAATGAGAGACGAGGCTATAAGTACACTAAAAGAGTGGTTGAATCTGAACTAAAAAGTAAGAGAGTTGCTTAATGGCAGAAATAAATTTTAAAGACATAGAACTATCCGATTCTAAGTGGATTAGAGAATTGTTTGCAGTTCAAGACTTTAACTCAGAAGACTATAATTTTACATATCAGTTTTTGTGGAGAAAAACTTTTAAGAGCCGGATAGCACGGGTAGATAACCTCGTACTCATACAATATAATCTGGATAACAGAAGAAGTTATTTGATGCCCGTAGGAAAAGCTGATGATAAATATCTTGCAGATGTAATAAATTCTCTGCTAACGCAAGAAAAACAGCTTACTTTCTATGGGGTGCTCCCCCCGCAAATGGCTTTTTTGGAGAAGTATTTTCCCGGCCGCTTTTCGGCAGAGCAACTTAGAATGGGAGCAGATTACATCTACGATGCCGAAGCTCTCAAAACACTAAAAGGCAAGAAGTATCAGGCCAAGCGCAATTTTGCCAACGGCTTCCGCAGAATGTTTGATTGGCGGTTTGAACCCATAACACAGAGCAATATTGCACAGTGTATAGTTATGAACGACGAGTGGTGTAAGAGAAATGGTTGTGATAAAGATTTTTGGAAAGCTAATGAGTTTTGTGCCGTGAGAACTGCTCTTAACAATTTTTGTGAATTGGGGTTAGATGGCGGGCTTTTAAGGGTATTCTCGCCAGAAAATCCTACAGAGGGCAAAATTGTGGCATTCTCTATAGGAGAGCGAGCTAACTCCGATACAGTATTGATACACATAGAAAAAGCCTTTACAGAATATCGTGGTGCGTATCAGGCTATGAGTCAGGAATTTCTTGCCTACATGGATAAAACTTTGAGAGAGCGGGAAGGTATTGCTGAAGAAAAACCGGCTTTCTCCTTTGTAAACCGAGAAGACGACTCCGGCGACGAAAACCTTAGAAAGGCAAAGTTGGAGTATCACCCAATAGAAATTAAAGAAAAGTATCTGGTTGTGCTAAAATAATATGCGCAAAAAACGCTTCCAAATAAAACACACCGGAATACAGGCAATAAGAGTAATGCACATAAGAGAAATTATTCCTAATGGGTGGAGTTTCAGAATAACATAGTCTGTGTTTGTAATATATTGATATGCCCCACAAACAACTCTTATAATTGGAGCATGAACTGCAAGTATGGGTATAGTATTCTTGCCTATAGCCTCCAAAACCCTGTTCTTTCCTATAAGGTAAGCCAGACACAATAATGCTGCTATGCCAAAAAAAGGAACCGTAAGCAAATAAAGATAACTATCTACCGTAAGTCTCATTAGGTTGAAATGCCCCTTGGTGCAAAGCCACATAGACAAAAATCCGGAAAGTAGCATTACGATAAAAACATTGAGGGGGGCGATAGGTTTTTTAAGACAGTTCCCTGCAATACGGCCGACTATAAAAAAAGGAATGGCTAAAAGTGCGCTCACTCCGCCAGAGGGCAAATCATACGGAGAGGGAGCAAGAAAGGCTCCGGCTATAAATAAAACTATCAGGCATGCCGCTCTCTGCCACTTGCTTTTAAAAATTCTGCATACCAGAAAGTAAAGTATTTCCAGAGAAAACAGTGCCGGCAGAAACCACAAAGGGCCACCGGGATAAATCCATTTTTCTGCACCACTGCCCCAGAAGATACCGGCTACTGCATATAATGGCGGTATATCCAATTCTCTGTATTTCCTTTCTATCAGAAGCCAGTAGAGCAAAAGCAATATGTACCACACTAAAAATGGCATATAAAGCCTCTTAAAGCGGTTTTTGAAAAAGCTCCCGAAAGACTGAAACTTATCCGCACTAAACAGCATGCCAGAGATAAAGAAAAACAGAGGTACATGAAAAGACGACAACCAATACCATACATATTCATGCCCCTGGCAATGGAACAGAACTATAGAAAGCATGGCGAGTCCACGAAGAACATCTATATATCTTATTCTCTGAGTCATTATTTGATGCTGTTCTTTATGCAAAGATAAAAACAGCACCGAATTTCCTGTGCAGAAAAACGGTGCTGTTTAAGATATTTACTACAATGCTTACTTCAATCTAAGGATTGTCTGGTTTATTTCTCCTGTGAGTTCCGGTTCTATATCAGGATTTTCAGCAAGTATCTTCTGACAACCATCTATTATCTCCTGTTTGCGATAAGAATAAACATACCAGCCAAGAGCCTCTGCCATATTTAATCTAATGGTTAACGAGTTCTCTTTATCGGCCAGAAGCTGGAGGAACTGCGGTATGGCCTCGTGGAGATTATAGTTTCTGGTCATACGTATGTCTGAAATACGCTCTTTCTCATCTCCGCTTTTATCCATAATAGAAGCTACTGTTTGGGTATATCTCTTTGCATTGCGGTCTATGTCTTTTATAACATCCTCTATAACTTCCTGGTTATTGAGATATGTCATAGTAGGCTCCACTTTTTTTACCGCATCTCTTAGAGCCTGATGGCTCATATTCAAGAAATTTGTGGAAATGTTATAATGCACTCTCTTCTGCTCTGGATAGTTAATGAATTCATTCATCATGGCCTCCGCCACACGAGGGTCGCCACATCTGCCACAAAGATCGCCTGCACGCCTTCTTACAACCTCATATCTATCTCTAAGGCCGAGTTTAAGAGCCTCTATAAAAGTATCTGTATCCTTTTTTGAGAGCAGGGTCAGACACTCCATTCTTACCGTGCCAAATTTGCTTTCCTTCATCTTCTGGAGTATTTCTGTTGCAGAAATCTGTCCCAAGTCGTTAAGCATACGCATAGCAACATTCTGTATTACCGGATAAGGGCTCTCTAACTCACTTCTCCAATAAGCGGCATTTGTACGTTTGGCGGCTATTACGCCTTTGAAATCAATATCTGCACCAGACTTAAAATGGAAGGTAGGATCGCCTATCAAATGGCCTTCGAGCGTTGGAACCAAGCGGTTATACTCGCCTATTCTGGCTCCTAATGAAATAATTCCTATACATTCGTATGTCCATTTGTCTTGCAGTACATTAACCGTATTACCCTGACAAACAACAGTTCTTCCATTGCCAAAAATATAATATCCGCTGATATTGCCTTGGCGATGGAAGCTTCCGTTGTAGCAAGCGTTAAACATAACAAAGTACGGCTGAGGGTTAAAACCTTTAAGATCTGCAAGGTCTATTATAATTTCTCGGCGTTCCTTTTTAGTTTGTTCACTTGCCGCCTGTTTTTCTTCAGGAGTAAGATTCTGCTGCTTCCACCAGTCTTCAAAGAACTTAGGCGTTACTCGGTAATCTGTACAGAGGGTATCTATGAGTCTCTTGGCATAAGCATCTACTTCCTCCTTGCTCAATCCCTCTTTTTTGCGTCTGTTTACCTCCTGAGTAAGAATATTGTATGGCCCAGGAGTCCATCCATAGTTGCTTCTGTATTTCTTAGCATAGTCTGCAGGGTCTTCCTGAGCAGGAAACTCAGATATATGCTGCTTGTCTATGCTGCCATGCTCGTTAAAAAACATGGCATCTACTTCCGGCCTTTGCAGCTCGTCAAACAAGCGGTACTTCATATAGTCTTCATGCCGGAAATTCAGTTGCTTTAAATTTCTGGAAGAGTTCTTAACAAACTGGAAGTTTTCTTCAAGAGTTATGCTCTCATCCATCCAAGTTATCAAACAATCTGAGTTATAGCCGTGTCCGGCAAATGTTACTATATTGTCTAAAGTTTCTCCTGCCTTCTTTGCTGCAACTGCCTTCTCCAAGAACAAACCTATTGCCTCATACTTATCGCCACCAAGCTCTGACGGATATTTAATTCTGGCAGAATAATATGTAGGGTTCAGAGTTTGGGCACAGTCGGTTTTCAGGTTATAATAGAAGAAATCTGTATCTACGCTATCTCTGCCTATATACTCAAATTCAAGGTTTAAATCATCGTAAAAACGATCGCTCCCCACGCTGGATTCGTTACGGTCAAACTTGTCCTCATCCATTTTGAATGCAGTGGTCATGTGCTGTGCATTTCTGACCATAGCAACAGGAATATCTCCAATCAATACAATACCTTCCAAATTTTTGGCCTTCTTGTATAGTTTCTTGAGTTCTGCCCTGAGCATATCAGGAGTAGCCCAATCGCCTCTTAGAATATAGGCAGAAAGTCCATCGTCTTGCACCGCGTTGCGATAAGCTATTACCTGAGCCTTTACCGCATTATAGGTGCCGTTGTCTATAACAATGGCAAAAGCGTTGCCCTTTTTGGATGTGGGTTTTTCTAATTTTATATTTTGCCCCATCAAGGTAACGGTAAGGCAAATTGCTGTAATTGCTAAAAATATCTTTTTCATATTTGCCTCCTTTTATTTCTTTGAACTTAAACGGGTTATTGCGCTTACAAGAGCCGGTTTCATTTCTTCCGGAGTGGTGTTGTCGCCCAGAAGCTTTTTGCAAGAATTTATTATTTCCTGCTTGCGGTAAGAAAGGTTCCACCAAGCCAGAGCCTCTGCCATCATAGTTCTTATAAGAGTGTTGTCTGTAGTATCTTCCATTACCTGCAGAGCCTTTGTAAGATTCTGATGATATGGACGGTTTCGCATAAAATTAATATACGAAACACGATATGCAGATTTCTTATCCTTGCCTACAATAGTATTTATAGATTCTGCAGAAGGATTGGCCTCTACAAGTTTGATAAGTTCTGCACGGTCTTTGTCTGAGTTGTAGAAATGCTTGTCTTTGAAATAGTCGTTGATAGCCTTTACTGCCACATCTTTATCAAAGCATAAGAGCGCACTGCTCGCATCAAATACAATTCTTGCAGCATGGCGGTCGTTCTGATAGGCTGCTATGAGATAAGGCAGGAATTCCTCCGCTCCAACCTGACCCATACGAGTAACAGCTATTCTTCTAATAAACTCAAAACTATCTGTAGTAGAAAGTTTTAGGGCCTCCCAATAATTTCTGTCGCCAATCTTTTCCAAAAGACGCAGTGAATTATATCTTACAATTGCATAAGGAGAGGTCTTTAATTTGTTAAGCAGAATGTCTGATATTCCAGGATAGTTGCCCTCGAACAGCTTGATTTCTGCCATATTCTGAACCTCAGGGTTAGCATCGTCTAAACGGCCAAACCAATAGTTGTTATCTTTGATTGTAAGCACTTTGTTGAGGTCTTCTGCCCCCGGATAAGGAGTAAAGTGGAAAGTAGGGTCGCCTATGATATGACTCTCCAGTATGTTTATGTGCTGAGCCCAGAGTCCTACTCTTACTCCGTCTTTTAAAAGACCGAGAAGATCAAAAGCACTCTTGTCTTGCAGAACATTTACACTGTTTGCAAAGGTTACCACACAGTTTCCTTTGGCCATTATAAACTTACCTGCAATAAAATCCGGATTACGATAATCTCCGTTATAACATGCGTCAAAGATTACCATTCTCGGATTAGGAGCTATGTCGTTAATTTCTTCAAGAATAATACCGGTAGCTAAGTCGAGTAAAGAATCTGCCTCTACTTGCTTTGGATCGTTATAATCTGAATACCATGTCTGATCTAAGCCCCATTCTTCAGCCCTCTTCTGAGCACGCTCCAAATTGCGCCGTGCAAGAGAACGGAGATAATTACCCAGATACTCAGAAGGTTGCCTTTCTTCTGGATATGCGGCAAGATACATTCTATGAAAATCTCCATGCTCATGGAAAACCATAAAATCTACATCTGCACGGCGAAGCTCCTTGATAACATAAGGCTTAACATAATCGAACATACTGTATCTGAGGTAACGAGCTTCTCCTTCTTTCTTGAAAATATCAGGGAACTGTTCGTTTACTATTTGCTGCTCAGAGCGCCATGCGGTTATTGAGTTGGAATATGAGCCATGGCCTGTATAAGAAACAAACTGATCAAATTTGTTATCTGCCTTATGCTCTCTTACAGCCTTCTCCAAATATGCAGCTATTTGCTTACAGCCACAGCCATTGCTGCCTTGAGCCTGGATTCTGCCTACATAAATATCGCATTCTATATAAGGAGTAGAATCTGGAGCTAATTCATAAAAATGCTTTAGACCCTTGGTTGAATCTGCTATCTTATTGAATTTAAGATCAAAATCGTCGTAGAATCTGTCGGAAGGAACAGCCACCACTTCAAGCGGATACGCTCTTTCGTCCATCTTATAGGCACTTGTCATGAACTGAGCCTTCATTACCATTGCAATTGGAATGTTGCCAATGAAAACAGCACCTTCCAAGTTGTTTTCTTTATAGAGTTTTTTAAGAATATCTTTTACCTGTTCCGGAGATTCCCACTTAGCAGAAACCACAAAAGTAGGGAGCCCTTCGCTCTCTATTGTTTTCTTATACTCAGCCACTTGCGTAGCACACTTTGTTAAGGTATGGCTGTCTATTACCACAGCAAAAGATGTTTTACCAGAAACCGAAGGTTGCTCTATTTGCTGAGCAAAAAGGTTTATATGGCAAAGCATCAAAACCAGCGGTAATGCAATACGCATCAATTTCTTTATCATTTTATTTGCTTTTTTGGATATGGTTAAAAATACAGGGCAACTAAAAGAAAACCGCTTTGTTTGCCTTTAGTTAACCCTGTATCAATTACTAATAACTTAGAATGTCAGACCTACTTTTACGGTTACGATATTCCTCTTCTTGAAAATACTTTTTTCTTGGTTAGCTCCATGCTGTGTGTTAAGGAATGGGAATTTCTTAATGGCAGCGCCCCATGTAGTATTATCACCGCTTGGGTTGAAATTCTCATAGGCAAAGCTAACAAACAGAGAAGACAAGCTCTTTAGTCCACTGAAAGAGTAGGTAACATTACAACCCCACTTCATATAGTCGGAACTTTGATAAATGAAATCCATTAATGCAAAGTCTGTAAAGGCCTTGTTATTTTCCTTCACTCCCCCATAATCAAATGTACCTTTAGAGTTGTTGTTTACACCGGCATTCACATTAAACATAAAGCCATTTTTGGCATTTAAAAGCAGGTTATAGGTAACGTCTGCTCCAAAGAAGAAGTTGTTTATCTGCCTATGAGTAGCTGGCACATAGTATAAAAATTTGTCTCTTGAGCTAACTGCGTTCAATCCTAACTTCCAAGTATAGCTATCGCCTTCTGCTTTGATGTAGTCTAAATTAAATCTTTGGGTTATAGTTTCAAACTGAGAACGCTCAAATTTTGCATCTGTAATATAGCTCTGTATTTCGTAGGTATTGTCGTATGTCTGGAAGTACTCTATACCGCGGCGGTCGTTATTATCATACCTGTAACGGAAGAACAAACGGTCCTCCTCTGTTGCATTGTACTGAGCTGCAAAGTTTACTCCCCATACGGTCTTTTTCAGAGTACCGCTCATTTGCGGTTTTAAGTAGTTACAAAGAACATCCTCTACCCTGTACAAATAATCTCCGGAAATCAGAGCTTTAAACTTATCGTTTTTAAAACTATACTGCAAGCTTCCTCCAAGAGCGTTGGCATTATAGTTACGCAATTTGTTAATACCTGCAAACGATGCAATAATGCCGTCGTTAAAAAAGCCAGGTGCCACCATTTCCCAACCAAACTGATCTGTAAGATGGTTTAGATTGTCTGCAGAACCATCTTCGCGATAACTGGTGTAATGGAACACCGCACCTACGCTGTTGTTAGAGTTAAACTCCCAAACTACAGAAGGCATTACATTGAGGTTTGAAACTCTGGTAAGAGGACGAGGGTCTAACTGCTTAGCCGCAATAGCTGTCTGGTAAGATCCGGCAATACCTATTATCAGATGATTGTTAAGCAACCTTGGAAAACCAGCCTTGAATCCCATATCGTATGTTTGATTCTTCCACTTGCTTATATTCTTATCGGCCACAAAGAATGGCATATCGCGAGTAGGATCGGCAAGAGTAGCGTTCCACTGTGCTCCTGCAATTTCGTCTCTGGTATAGGTAAAATCTCCCCAGATGAACATGCCGCCTACGTTCTTGTAAATACCGCCCCCGTCTGTATGGAACTTTATGGAGTTTATCTTTTCGCCAACTTGTTTAGGCTTAAAATCTCCTTTCTTATGATCGAACCCAAAGTATGCGTTTGCCATAAGAAGCGGTGCGTCTATCATTCCGCCAGCGGCATTTTCCGAGTTGTTCAGCCAAATACTCTCAAGTTGAGCTCTTTCTATGGCTGCCTTGGTGCCAGACTGAGCCGAGGCTACATACCCGGCAAACAGTATCGGAACCAATATGACTGCTATCTTAAATATCTTGTTCTTCATAATATTCGACTTTTATCGTGTTACTTCTTTGTCCAGCTCCAAGATGGAACCTTTTCGCCATTTCTACGGATTGCAGGAGAAGAGTTTACCTGAAAGTCGTCTGTAGAGTTATTGGTATCCTGATATTTAGGAGTTCCGTCTGATCTCTTTTCAACCAATTTTCTGGAAACTGTTTTTCCGCAATATGTTGCTTCTACAGAAGTACCTCCTGCATCTACAAAACCAGGCACCCTTTTCATGTGCATCGCATTCATGTTTGTAAGAAGTTCTACGCCATCCAGCACCCAGTCTGCCGGAATTTTGGCATACTTGGAAGTTTTGTTTACTTCTGTCTGATAATTAGCAGGATCTGCATAATAATGCTCATTAATAGTTATCCCGTCAGGAGCCTTATAAATACAGAATGATGCGCCAAACACAGATGTAAGCCACTGCATACTGTTCCAAGATGTGTAGAATATATTTGTTAAGTTAGGCACGTCTGCATTGTAACGCGAAGTATTTCCTGTCCAAGTCTGAAAGTCTGCCATGGAATTATCGTACGAAGCCGGATTGTTGGTTCTATGGTCTCTTGGTTCCTGCGCTACTACTACACTCTCGCCAGGCTGCAAAGGATAATCTGTACCTGTACCTGGGAACTGCCATACCATCAAACTATAAACAAAGTTGCCATCACCATCCTCATCAGGCCAAGTAGGAAGGGATGCTGTTGCAATATTAGGATGAATCTGGGCAAAGCAAACACCATCTAAATAAAATACCTGATCAGAATTGTTTGTAAACTGGTATGTTTGATCTCTGAAATAGTAAGGCGATACACCACAATAGTAGATTTCGCTTATACAAAGAGACCCCACCTTTGCAGGGCGTACCACCAAACGATATTTCTCATCAGAATCGGCCTGTTGAGGTGTTACATCTTCAAACACTGATATGCTTGGAATATTTCCGTTTATAAAGTACTGATAGCCCTCATGAATAGCGCGTCCGGCTACACTTATGGAATACACTCCCGGTTCTATTTCTAAAGTTGCTATACTGTTAGAACCTGTTTTGGCTGTAAAAATCTGACCCGTTTTTACATTGGTAAAAGAAACCACTACACCCTCAGTAGAAAAGTTAGGGTCTGGAGTGACAGTGCCGCCCTTAGGTATGAAACCTGTAGCCGCACACACCTTATAGGAAACGCTTATATATTCTACCTTGTTTACATCTTTTACATCTTTCATCATATCTATACAAGAAGCAAACAAGAAAGAGATGGCGGCCGCAAATAATATTGTATATATCTTTTTCATAATCATCTTCTCTTAAATGTTACTTAATTCGTGCGGTTAGCTGTAACCCAAAGAAGAACACATTAGAGTTCCGCCGCTCCTTATCTCCAGGGCTCTTTACCAAAGACTGCAAAGGTGTACTCCTAAACATGTTATTGGCAAAGAAAGATACGTCGAAATTCTTGAACTGCTTGGTTACATTTACATTGACACACAGAATAGGATTGTAGGCTGGTTCAACTTCCTTTCTGTTCTTTGCAACGGCACCATTAGTTTCGTTGCGGAGAATAGAGCTCCATTTTGCATAATCAGGATTAGCCGGATCTGCCCACTGAGGGTTGAAGTCATGAACCAGACCATCCTCTATAGACAAATACTTGGTAGGAATGGTATCGCAGGCTGCATAAGTTATCCAGTTCTTTTCTCTCCAGTTTACATTTGCCGTAACAGATACCACAAAGCCTATCTTAGGTATATTATGGGTTATAATAAAGTTTGTTATCAAATTCTGGCTGCGTATAATACCGGAAGATGCCTTGCTCTCATAAATTCCGTAATTTTCCTCCTCGGAACCCTTGCGGTTATACCAAAGATAACCGTTGTTCCAAGATTTGTAATCGAAAAACTCTCCGTTAACCAAGAAGGAAGTACGAATTGCATTGATTCTTCCAAAATCTACAACAAACTCAATACCCTTCTGCTCATAAGACATATTGTTTCTTGGAGTTGTGTATTGAAGGAATACTTTACCATCGTTTTCAAGAGTAAGAGCCGGAATAGACGATTTGTCTGCAGGATAGCTATCTACTTTGTACCTGAGATAATCTACCCAAGCATAATCGCTCAGACCTTTTGAGAATGTGTATCCATTGTGAGTCCAATCTTTATAACCGGTTAGGGAAACTCTTACCTTCTTAATTTTAAAGTCTATACCAACCTCTGCCTTCTTCTGCTTTGCAAGCTGAAGATTGTTATTCTTTATATCGTAAACATGAGTAGTTATCAACTGGAATTTCTGAGCGTCCGGAACGCTTGTAGAAAGAGAATTGTTGAAGTTAATCAGATCAAAATATGCATTGTCTGGGTAAACATAGGCCATGGAAGGAGCGTTTATGCTCACTCCGTAACCACCCCTAATGCTCAGTGTATTAGGAAGGATGTCCAAAGAGGCATTTATACGAGGAGAAAAGGCATCTGAAACATTCCATACTTTATCGTAACGCACACCGGCAACTATCTTGAGCTCTCTGCCGCTGTCGCCCCAAAATTCCCAACGAAAATCTTCCTGAGCATAAATGCCAAGTTTATTCATAAAAGGAATGTCTTTGTAAGGCCTTTCTCTCTGAGTTGCAAAACGGTAAGAAACACTACGATATGGTGGGGTATTGTAATCGAACACCTTACCTTTGCCCCTGTTGCCATCGTTGTGGAAATCTGCACCAAATATGAGGTGGTGATTGGTGCAGCCAAGTTTTCCGGCAAAGTTGAGCATCAGCTTAGCAAAGGTGTTCAGCTCTTTTCCATAAACATTGTACTCGTATTTATAGTCTGCCGGAGTAATCCAGCTCCTGTCGCGTATAAGCTCGTCGTTAGGTCCAAACCAAGTAAGCTCTTTACCGCCTATATCATAAATCCTCAAACCCGGACGACTTGAAAGAACCGAGCCGTTTATCTTTGAGTAAGAATAAGCTACATCGGCATTGGTGCCCCTATCTTGGAAATAACTCCAACGATTTGTATAATTAAATGACAGATTATATTTGATATTCTTAAACCAGCCGGCATTCAAACGAATCTCACCATTGTGAGCTATACGTATGCCGCGGTCTCTTCTGTTGTAAGTCTGGTAATCTGTTTCATCGTCTGGGTTAGGTTCCGCCTTGTCTTTTGTCCATAAGTAAGACAGTGCCGTATTTGTGTAATATTTACCTCCGAAGAAAGTATTTGCGTATGCAATCCTACCAGTAGAGCGGCGATATTTATCGTATCCCTCTCTTGGCTCTGCAACAGAATAGGCGTAATCTACACCATAGTTTATAAAACCATTGCCGCTACCAAGACCAACACCATGAGTTGCGCCAATGGAATAAACATTAGGGTTAGTATTAAACTTTACGGAAAGCGGCTCCACACCACTCTTGGCGTTTACTATTACGGTTCCGGAAGTAGCGTTACCATATTCTACAGAAGCAATACCCTGAATAACTTCCACAGATTCTATATTGTCTGTAGTTATGGTTCTCAAATCGATACCTGATGTAGGGCTCTGGCCTCCCCCGCCCGTATTTGAGCCTCCGAGTGCTGCTGCCATTGTTTGCATGTTGGCAGCATTAGAAACCGGAGCTCCATCGAGGATGATTGCTGTTCCGGTAGCACTGGCTCCACGTACCGACAAAGTTTTAACACCCTGAAGGTCTGGTTTGAAAGCATTTGATGTTATATCCGCTCCAGGAAGCAACACCATTACATCTGCAAGAGAACTTGCCTGAATGTGCTCGATGGCAGTTCTATTGATTTTGGAAGCAGTAGCAGCTCCTGTCTTGGAGGCTTCTGCTGTAACCATCACATCATCGAGTTTGAAGTCTGCCACTCTCAATTTGAAGTTATAGACTTCCTTGGTTGAGGTTACTGTAACTTTTAAGTTTAATGTTTCATAACCAAGAGAAGCAACTATGAATTCATAGGTTGCCGGAGCTATGCCCTTGATGACATACTCTCCCTTCTCGTTGGCAACAGCACTCATTCCTGTGCCAGATACCTGAATGGTAGCATAAGGAATTGGTGCCGATGTTCCGTCGCTCACCTGCTCTGTGATGGTACCCTTAATAGTTACCCTCTGTTGAGCCCATGAACTTCCGCAAAGCAGAAGCAGGGCCACAGTCAATAGCAAGCTGCTCGCTTTTAATCTTAGTTCCTTCATAGATTGTATCTTTAATTTGTAAAACTTAGGGTGCAAAACAAAATATTTAATCTCAACCGTGAAATACCCAAATATAACTAATTTTTTGGTCTCGAGAGTAGCTTTCCTATGATTTTTGCTACAAAAACTTTGAAATTAAGCCATCTTACATGCTTAAAAATATAGACTTGTTCGGATATGTAATTTTTTGTTTTACCGAAAAAATTATAAGAAGTATCCCAGCTTTTTCTTTGCTCTGTATTAAAAATCAAAGCTGCAATGTCTTTTGTCTCTTCTATGTTGTCTGTGATATGTAGGGAGTGCTTCTCCAAAGAAAACAGCGTTCTTAGCTTTTCCTTCTCTTTCAGAATTTCTTCTAAAGACAAATCAGATTCAAAAAACACAAACTCTACTTTACGAGAAGCTCCGTAACATTTTGTAGCCTTGTCTTTTACCGCTTCTTTATCTGCTGTCCAAGGTTGAGATTTATACACAGAAGCCACAAGCCCAAACATAGACTTGAGATTTATACTTTCACTTTTTACATAGCAAACTTTACCAAAAGCCCTTATCTGTGTCTTAGCCTCTTCCTTTTTCTTTCCGGCAAGTTTAGGCCACAGACAGGCCACATAAATGTTGTTTTTCCAGTTGAGCATCTCAAACATTATGGCATCTGCATATTCTCTGCGAAGCCCTCTCCTAATAAAGTAGCTATAATCAAATTCGCACTTGCGTTGTACTTCTGGAAACTTGGCAACAACCACATCTTCGTTAAAAAAAGCTGCTGCTGCTATTCTGTGAGAACCGTCTAAAGAAACCCCATCCCTATCTATGGGTATTAAAGAAACTTCTTTATCGAAGCCCTTTGTCCTAATTGTTTCTATGAGGGCGTCAAAAGAGGTTACAAAATCTTTCAGCGTGGTTTTATCTTCTCTCCCCGGCTCTTTTCCATCTGGATTAAAAGCTTTGATATGTTCTATATATAATTTTAGCGCCCCCTCAAAATCTTTCTCTCTGTGGGTTATGTAATACAATTTTGCAAAAACATCAAACTTCAGGCTCAAAAGAAGTTGCCTTGCAGGAACTTGCTCTATGGTACATCTCTTATCCTGCAGATTATATATGCTGACAGTATGTGGTTGCAACTTGCTGATGATATTCATCTTCTATCTGAACAATGTATGTTTTACTCGTACTAAAAACTCTATTCCACAAATCCGCAAATCGTAAAATAAATGCCTCATTCTCAACCTAATATTCTTATCTATTAGGTTTTTGCTTAGTCCTACAGCCTTTCTCCTCAGCGGAACGTGCTTGTCTGTACAATATGTGTACATATATCCGTGCTTACGCATAAAAGACTCCAGGTGGTGCAACAAGCTTTGTTCAACACCTCGGCCGGCATCTATGGCGATCCCAAGTTCTTTGCCCATTTCAAGCAAACGATCCTGATACTCGTCTGAAAGAGCCGGTTTCTGTACTATAGCGTGATATGTAAGAGAATAGAAAAGATTCTTTAGGTCCATAACATAAAATCCGCTAAAAGGCACTCGCTTTTTTAGCATATCTTCTTGCCAGGCCGTACAATAATAACCATCGCCCACCTCTCTCAGATCTACGGCCGCCTTCTTTTCTTTTATCAATATATTAAAATGAATTCCGCTGTCTTCTTTTGCCTTAACCGGATAAGCCTCCTCTGCCCCTATTGTCTTCAACAGCAGTCTGCTGTCTGAACAAAGAATGTCTATATCTGCGTGCCCGGCCACAAAAACATCTTCTCCTGTCAATTCTTCAAAATTTCTCAGAATAAGATACTCGCATCCACCATTTTCCAGCAGAGCAGAAAACTCAGAAAAGTTATTGTAGCTGCCGTAAGTTTTCATTGCGCAGAAAGCTGTAATTTACCGTTTTATAATAATAGCTTTTTTTCCGAATACCCTAAGAAAAATTCTTTTTGGTAAAGAGCTAATCTCTTGCAATGTACTGCTTTTTATCCAGAACTTTTCAAATGGAGAGATTTTTATTCTGTCTGCCGCCTCGCTTAAATATACTTCAAAAATTTCCCTTATTCCGGGCTCCGAGTTTTTCTTTGCCCTTGAATAATGCAGACGAATAGTTTTAAGCAATACCTTTCTCATATCAGTAACTAAGGCCGGATAATTCTTTTGTATAAAAAGAAAACGTTGCTCCAACCCCTGTAAAAGATCTATAGATTTTTTATTAAACGCCCCGCTTATACTATCGTTTCTCTGAGTATAATACACTATAGGATATGGAACTACACCAAACGAACTTACTTTGTCTATAACAAGATGCTGCCAAAACGAATCTTCGTAAAACTTTCCTTTCGGAAACTCAAACTGCTTCACTATTTCTGAATTATAGAGTTTACCCCATGCAAAATTTTTCACATAATTATTCTTTATCAGTTCTGCCATAGCCTCTTCTCTGGTAAGGATGAAAGGCTGGGAGTTAGGTTGATACCATCTATTATCGTATAAAAGATAATCTGGATAAGCATAGTAAAAGCCGCCCTGCACAACATCACATTTGTTTTCTGTGGCAAAACCATACAACAGTTCTAAAGCGTTTGGAGAAAGATAATCGTCTGAATCTAAAAACATTACATATTCTCCTGTAATATACCCATAGCCCTTGTTGCGAGCATCTGAGAGTCCTCCGTTTTCTTTGTGAACAACCTTTATCTGGGAATGTTGCCGAGCAAGGGTATCGCACAGAATACCAGAAGCGTCTGTACTGCCGTCGTTTACCAAAACCACATCAAAATTCTTGAAGGTCTGCTGCATCAGACTTTCCACGCACTTTTCCAGATAAGCCTCAACATTATAAACCGGAACAATTATCGTAACTGCTGTGTTTTTCATAGAAACAGTTTTCTGAGAACTTTCATGCCTTTTGCTCCTATACACCTGCGTATAAACCTTTTGCACACCACCTTCCATCTTGGTTCGGATATCCAGCTCTTCATATACCAATGTATGCTTCGGGTGTTTTCTGTAATTGTAAGCCGTCCGGTGGCATCGTTAAGCGGATTGAAATACTCCTGCGGATATATGTAATGGCCACTTATACATTCCACATCACCACCTCCCTTGAGCCCTAAGTTGCAGAAAAACTCCGAAACCATAGGAATCATTGTAAACTTGGAAATTGCACCATCTTCGGAGTAGAACTTCATTGTTTGATATTTGTCGAGTATTGCTTTGTAAAGCTCGTCTTGGGCAGGTGCGGCTATACCTAAGCCCGGATTTATAAGTGAATTTGTGTTGTTGTTTATCTCTATCCCCCAAAACGGCCCCTTAGACAAAATGTCGTCCATGGGTTTCACTACCTCAACATCTACATCAAAATAAATTCCTCCATAATGGTAAATAACCCAAAACCGAGCAAAATCGCTTACAAAAGCATATTTCTTTGCGGCATAAGCTTCTTTGGTATATGGAATTATATTAACATCAAAATTATCTTCGTTCCACTCTTTTATCTGATAAGATGGAATGAATTTCTTCCAACTCTCTATACATCTTACGGCAGATTCGGGAAGCGGGGTGCGACCAAACCAACAATAATGAATTATTTTGGGTATCATAACCGTGAGTTGTTTGCAAAAAGCTCCAGCAGCAAATCTGCTTTCTTGCCTTTCAACTTCAATTTCTTTATCTGATGATAATAGGTTGATAACCTGTGAAAATCGCTGCCAGTAAAATTATAATACCCCTTTTCTAACAGATACATAGCCTTTTCATAAACCTCCCTACCATAATACCCACATAGTGCAAGAAAATTTAACTGAAACTCATAGTCTTTGTTTTTCAGCGCTTTATAATCCTTCTCAGACATGTATCTATATCTCTCTGGATGTGCTATTATTGGCCTGTAACCGTTAAGCACGAGAGTATAAAGTATTTCGTTCATCTCTACAGGAGGTGAAAAATAAGATGTCTCTACAAGCACATGAACTCCATCCGAATATGTGAGAATATCTTTCTTCTCCACCTTAGTTAGAAACTCCTTGTTCATCATGTATTCAGAAGCAAGGCAAAGCTCTATAGAGCCCGTATAAAAACTCTTGAAGAGTTCGAAGCGTTCTCTTAAATGAGCAGTACTGAATCCCCCTTTGGGCTCCCCTGCAAAGGAGCTTTGAGTTTCTGCTGCCTCATATTCTTGCTGACGCCTTTGAATCTCCGCTACACTTGAATTTCCTTCTAATTGTTCAGTAGTAAGGCCTTGGCTATGATTACCAAGGTGATCTTTCCCATAAGATGTGGCATCTACTACCGCCCCTGCCAAGCCCATATTGTGTGGTGTGAGATATACCCTTTTTACCCCTGCCTGCTCTTCCAAAGACAGAAGTTCAAGACTTTCTTCCAAGGTTGCCATACCGTCATCCACCGCAGGCAACAAGTGGCAATGTATATCAGTTGTACCCTTTAAGAAAACCGAACCTTTAAGAGTCTGCTTTTTGAACCAGAACATCATGCCTTTTATCTATTTGTTTCTGTGCAACGGAAACTTATCCATGAACTTCTGGAACTTTGTCTTCTTACCTTCATATTCTTCTTGACCATAGCCATAACCATAGCCGTAACCATAACCGTAGCCATAACCATAACCGTAGCCATAACCTTTCTTGCTCTGGTCTGTTGAGTTCAGAACAACACACATATTCTTCAACGCTTTATCTAAATACATCTTCTCTACGTCAAATAATAGTCTTCTATCCATCACTCCGGCTCGTATAACGAATATTGTAAGATCGCACAACTTGTTCACAATACTCGCATCTGCCACCATTCCATTAGGAACATTATCCAAGAATATGTAATCGTAGTCTTTCTTCAGTTCCTCTACCAGAGTCTTCAATCTCTCTGTCATAAGCAGTTCTGTAGGATTTGGAGGTATCGGACCTGCAAATATCACATCTAACTTGCTGGAGAAAGCTCCCTTGTGTATAATGTCTGAAATTTTGTCTATTTTGCCGCTGAGGTAAGAGGTTAAACCATGTATTTTACTGCCCTTTACATACTCATCTGTTTTGGCAAGAATTGTCTCTATAGTGGCCTTACGAATATCGGTATCTATCAAAATTATACGCTTGTTAGCCTGTGCAAAGCTCACTGCAAGGTTGGTTGAAACAAATGTTTTTCCGTTTCCGGGAGCTTGAGATGTAAACATAACAACCTGCTTTTCCCCGTTTGTAACATTCATAAAATCCATGTTGGTTCTTATGATACGGAATGCCTCTGAAATCGAATCGCGACCGTCTTCCCTTACAACAATTTGCCGCTCTTCCAAGTCGGCCTTTTTTGGAATCTCTCCAAGGAATGGGGCGCTTACAGCATCTTCTACATCCTTGCGGCTTCTTACATAAACATCCAGCATGTCTTTTATCCATAGAATTGCCGCCGGAATCACCAGGCCAATTATGAGGGCTACCATTAAAATAAATCTGCTATTAGGTGCAATCGGAGCCAAAGGACCACGGGCCTTATCTATAACTCTTATAGAACTTTCTGTCATCGCCAGACTCAGAGCATTTTCCTCCCTTTTGTTCAATAGATAGAGATAAAGCTCTTCTTTGATTTTCTGCTGCCTTTCCTTTGAAGTAAGCTTGTTCTGCTGCTGAGGAATTGCAGCCACCTTTCCTCGCGTAATAGCCTCACGAGTACGCACATTGCCAGCTTGCAGGCTTAACGAGCTTACCAGATTGTTGATAGAAGACGATATGGTCTGCTTCATTGGTATTAGCTGAGCGTCTAAATCTTGAACCAACGGATTATTTTCGGAACTGGAAGAATACAGCTTGTTTCTCTGCATAAGCAAATTGTTGTACTGACTTATCTGGGCCTCTATTCCCGGATCTAACCCAAGATTGGAAGGAAGCGGTTGGTTTCTGTTCTGAGGATTATTTATATGAGATTGTATCTGACGTGCCAAAGTCAACTGATTCTCTATACCTAAAACAGTTCGCCTATATTCGTTTCCTTCTGAGGCATAGGTAGATGTTACGGTAGAAACATCCGTAAAGCCGGCAGAAGATTTATAGCTTGCAATATCCGAATCCACCGCTCCCAACTCCTCGTTTATAACCTCAAGACGGTCGTTGATAAACTGCTCCGTACTTCTGGAGGTAGCATTCTTCTCGGCCAGACTCTCCTCATTATAAGCATCTATCATCGTATTTAGAACATCTTCTGCCCTAAACTCAGAAACATCTTTCATAGAAAGGTTTATGATGCTTGCCATACGGTCTGCAATAAGCACATTCACCTTATTCAGATACATTAAAACGGTTGGTTTTAAACTACCTTTTGTAATGTTTATAGTTTCTCCTTTATACTCGTTTATTCTGTCTGTAGATGTAATGTAAAGCCTGCCAAGTGGGGTGTCTGTAGTATCGCCAAGGTTTATTTTCATAGCCGCCTCTCCGCTATTAGCCCGCCCTTTCTTAAAGTAATCAGAAATCTGCACTGTGTTTTCATCCAAAACTTTCAGCTTCAAAGAAAGGGTATTGTTAGGGTTGGCGTCTATAAACGAAATATCTACAGGAGAAAGCTTGTAGAGGTTTTGCTTTCTCAACCCTCTTGGCACAAAGTAGTTTACAGTAAGGTTTAACTTGTTTACCACATTGTGCATCAACTGATAAGACTTAAACACATATAGTTCGTTACTCACATCAGAATGCATCAAACTCATAGAGCCAATATCTTGAAACATAGCACTCTGGCTCATATTACTTCCACCTGAGTTTTTGCTCTTCACCATTACGGAAGCTGTTCTGGAATAAATCTTGGGAGTTTTCTTCAGATACAGTCCGGCAATTAAAAGGCACACAAAAGCAGACAAAACAAACCACCACTTGTTGTACCAAAAGATAGTTATTATATCTCGTAAATTTACCTGAGAGCCTCGCGAGTCTGAGGCTGTATTTACTTGCTTTAATTCTTCCTTTGCCATAATTTACGCTGTTTTCAGAGAAAGATTAGAAGAAAAATCTCATTATGGTAAGCAACAAAGATGTTGCAGAGAGCCATACTCCAACGTTATTATTCTGGTTTATTCCGCTCTGCTGAGCCTTAACTCTGTTAGGTCTTACATAAACCATATCGTTTTGCTGCAGATAGAAAGAAGGGGAATTAAGAACGTCTTTTGAGAGAATGTTATTGTAAAGAATCTGCCTCTGTCCATCGGATTCTCTGATAACCATTATACTATCTCTTCTGCCATAAATAGTGAGATCGCCGGCTAAGGCTATTGCGTCTAACAAAGAAACACGGTCTCCCTGAACAGCATATTTACCAGGGTTATTCACCTCTCCCAGAACAGATACGTTAAAGTTCTGGAAAGCAATGGTAACCACAGCATTTTTCAGCAACCCATCTTCGTCTAAACGGTTTTTTAACATAGAAGACAACTCCCCTCTTGTAAGACCGGATACCTTTATTCGCCCAACTACCGGAAAATCTATTTCTCCATTAAAATCTACCGTATAACCAGGAGATTTCTGGCTATCAGTACTGGCAGACTCTCCCATATTAAACAATGCTGCAAGTGCAGGCTCCTTATGACTTACATAGATAGACAACATATCTCCCGGCTTAATTTTAATATCCTGATAATTCAAAATTTGCTGAATATCGGTGTCGTAAGTATCTTGAAGGTATGCCACCTCTTTTGCAGAACGGCAGGCTCCCAGGGCTGTACCGGCAAATAGTAATACCAAAAAATATTTCCAGTTTTTCATAATTATCAAAGTTTTCTAACCGTGCAAAGATAATAAAAACTGTTGGTCTTTGCCTATGTAGCATATAAAACTCTCAATTTTCATAAATTTGTAACCTTGTTGCATAAATACACTAACAACAAAATTTTTATGGGTGCTGCAGAAAAGACAAGAAACAGCAATATGGAACTACTAAGGATATTAGCCATTACGTTTATAGTGCTATATCATCTTTCCGTGTTCTTTACAGTTTCTGCCAACTATGAAAGCAGTTTTATGTATGCCATAAACCTTATGTTGCATACAGGAGTTCTGCTCTTTGTCCTGATTAGCGGTTACTTTGGAATAGTATTCTCTTTTAGAGGGTTGTTCAAACTTTTGGCCATGATGTTTGTTTATTATGTTCCGCTTATGCTTGTGTGGCGGTATCTTCCGTTTGGCGGCGAAAAGGGCAAACTTTTAGACACAATATGTTTTGTTTCAAGAACTCCTTACTGGTATGTACGCACATATTTAATATTGTTTGTTCTTTCTCCTATAATAAACTCCTGCATTGCAGCCATAAACACCAAACAGCGCTTTTTTATTCTTGGCACTCTTGCCCTATGTGCCGTTTACTTTGCCATAGTTGGCAAAGACGCATCTCTTTCCGGAGGCAAAAACATTGTGAACTTCTTTTTTATCTATCTGATAGGTAATACCATACGCCTATATGAAACCTACCTGAAAAAGGCCTTGAAGTTAAGAGTCTTCTATATTTGGCTTGCTTACAATGTTATATTTGTGAGCTTCTGCTACTTTTTCAAAGGCACAACTTTATCTAATGCTGTGTTTGCTCTAAATTTCATATACTGTAGCCCAGGGTTAATATTGAACGCTGTTCTTCTCTTTTTGGCATTTACAGATTTACGGTTAGAATCAAAGACTATAAACTACCTTGCCGTTTCTGTTTTGGCCGTGTATCTGATTCAAGAACACCCTGTGGTAAGATATTTCCTAAAAACTGCAGTGGTTAAACTTCTTTCTGGCAACGCTTTTGAGACTAAAGCTATTCTGGTTATCTTGATTTGGATAACACTCTCTATTACCGTTGTTGTTGCCGCCCTTTTTATAGACAAGTTATTTGCCCCTGCATGGAAACTTGCGCAAAAGGCCGGCTCTCGGTTAGATAAAAGAATAAATCTCGGCTTTTCAAGGCCTGAACAATATTAAAAACAGATATATGTCAAAAATTAGCACTATACACGACTTATACAGATATGAAGGAGAGGCCTCTAAACATTTTTTTGTAAAACTGAGATATTTTTTCTTTACTCCCGGCTATACTTTCACCTACTTCTTCAGAAAGGCTTCTGCTTGTTCTAACATCTTTGGAAAGATGCTATATTATCCGCTCTTCCACATAACAAAAGTTATTACAGGCATTCAGATTCCCATAGGCACCAAAATTGGCAAGGGCTTAAAAATAGGGCATTTTGGAACTATCGTGATTAATCCTCAGGCAGAAATAGGAGAGAATTTCAATATTGCACAAGGATGCCTCATAGGAAATGCCCTCGGCAAAAGAAAAGGGGTTCCAAAGATTGGAAATAATGTAGTAATGAGTGCTAATTCAGTTATCATAGGAAATGTAACCATAGGCAACAACGTACTCATAGCCCCCTTGTCTTTTGTAAATGTAGATGTGCCAGACAATAGCATTGTAATTGGAAATCCGGCCACAATAATTCCAAGAGACTCTTCTCCCTCTTCAAAATACATTGTATTTCCCGCTCCGGGAACCGAGCTATTTGCCCTCAGAAAAGAACAACCTATAGAAAGCAACTGATTCTGCCGGCAGTAAGCACCGCAATTCTTTGCTTATCATATATAGCCATCACAATATGGCTTCTTTGATTTTTTCTACTATATACTTAGCATCATCATCTGTTACGCAAGGCCCTGACGGCAGACACATACCTACCTTAAAAAAAGCTTCGCTCACAGAAGCTTCCCTCTTGCCAAACAGATGGCATGGTTTAAGATAGTACGGAGCCTCGGCATATACCGGCTGGCTGTGCATAGGCTTCCAGAGCGGACGGGCTTCTATGCCAGCCTCATCTAAAAACATCCTAAGAGCTTCTACGTTGCTGTTTGGCTCACAGTCTGTATGGGCACTCTCTGTAGCACGCACCACTCCGGCAGCCCCTCCAACAGCTCCCTTTATTACACTCTTATAGGCATTTTCCTGGCCTCTGATTTTTATATCTGGATGAATGGTTATTGTATTAAGCCAGAAGTTGCTATCGTATTCCTCTGAAGGATTGCCGTGCACCTCAACACCCTCTATTGTAGCAAAAAGCTCACGATAAAGATTGTAGAGGTGTTTATGATGCGCTATATGCTCATCTATAACCAACATTTGTCCTCGCCCTATTCCTGCACAGATATTACTCAGCCTGTAATTATATCCTATTGCCTCATGCTGGTAGTAAGGATAGGCCTCGCGAGCCTGAGTAGCATACCACATTATTTTCTGCTTATCCTCCGGATTGGCACAAATCAGCGCCCCTCCACCAGATGTGGTTATCATTTTATTGCCATTGAAAGAGAGAACTCCATATTTCCCGAAGGTACCTAACACCCTGCCTCTAAAACGGCTCCCAAAACCCTCTGCCGCATCTTCGATTACAGGAATATCATAAGCTTCTGCTATGGCCATTATCTTGTCTATTTGATAAGGCATTCCGTACAGAGCCACAGGAATTATAGCCTTTGGCTTCTTGCCGGTTTTGGATATACGGTCTTTTATGGCTTCCTCCAGCAAAACAGGGTCTATATTCCAACTATCTTTCTCGCTATCTACAAACACAGGTTTTGCTCCCACATAAGTTACGGGATGCGAAGAGGCACAAAAGGTAAAACTCTGAACTATAACTTCATCTCCATACCCTACACCACAGGCAACAAGTGCAAGATGTACGGCAGCTGTTCCGGAACAAAGAGCCACCACTTCCGCCGATAAAGTCTCCTCTCCTTTGTGCGCAAGAGAGCATACGAATTTCTGAATATCTTCTTCAAAACCATTAACATTTGGACCAAGCGGCACAACCCAATTAGTTGCAAAAGCTTCTTGTATAAACCTTTGTTCTTGTCCTCCCATATGCGCAAGGCACAAATAAATTCTGTTAGCCATATTTTTACTAAAACTTTTTAATTATTCCCGGTAAACTCCTCTGCCGTGGCATGCCCCTGTTGAGCAACTCCCTCTCTCTTAAATACTTTTACAATTGTCAGATATAATATTTTTATATCTGTACAAAACGTACAATGATCTACATACCACACATCCAAATCAAACTTTTCTTTCCACGTTATTGCGTTTCTGCCATGGCATTGTGCCCAGCCGGTAATACCTGGCCGCACTTCGTGCCTCCGTGCCTGATGTGGACTATATCTGGTTAGATACTGAACCAGCAAAGGTCTCGGCCCTATGATAGCCATATCGCCTTTTAACACATTCACAAGCTGCGGAAGTTCATCTACAGAAGTGCTCCTGACAAATCGTCCTATCTTTGTAAGTCTCTGAGCATCTGGCAAAAGATTTCCCTCTGCATCTTTTTCGTCCGTCATGGTTTTGAACTTGTACACTTTGAATATCTTTCCGTTTTTACCAGGCCGGCTCTGAGAAAAGAAAACTCCGGCTCCTTTATTGGCAAAAAACAAGAGTATTGCAAATAGCAGAATTACCCACCCGAAACAGATGAGACCCACCAAAGCCAAAGCAAAGCCCAAGATTCTCTTTATGCCATTCTTATACATAACGTTCAGACTATCTCAGATTTATATGGTTTCTGCAATTTCTCTATAAAAATCTTTTAAACTATTCCAAACCAAACTTCTATCGAAGCGATGAATTACCATAGGGCGTGCATTTGTTCGCATTCTCTCATATAGTTGCCTGTCTTCCATTACTTTATTCATTGCGCGGCATAAGGCTTCGGCATCTTTTACCGGAACTATCAGGCCATTCACACCATTTGATATTATCTCGTTAGAACCATTGATATCTGTAACTACACACGGAAGGCCCATAGCTCCTCCTTCTATTACAGAATTCGGAAAACCTTCTCTGTAGCTTGGAAGTATTAGGCAGTCTGATGCCTTCATATAGGGCCTAACATCACTTACTCCGCCCGTAGCTTCTATCTGTGGAGAGTGCTTTATTGCCTCCAGAATTTTGACCGAAGGTCTGTCGTCCGGCTCATCTACCCCTAATATAAACAGCCTTATATCTTTACGCCTATCAGCCAGCCGAAGAAAAGCCTCTACAAGTTCACCTATTCCCTTATCTTTAGCTATCCTTCCTACAAAAATAAATGTAAACATATCTTTTCTTGCGAGCGCCGATGCCTCAGACTGGATTTCTGAATTGTCTGGAGAATAATACTTTATATCTATCCCTCTTATATTTCCGTACCCCAATACTCTTAATGGCTTACTGGTTATTTTATTAAATAGCAAGTCTTTACGCACCCCATTTCCCTCTGGAAGTATGTGTGTTGCACATCTACATGTTATTCTATCCGTAGTTTTTAAGATATACTTTTTTATTCCCTTGGCTTGAGGAAAAACAAGGCCGGTAAAAGAGTGAACTCTAAACCGAACACCACTATAACGCGCAGCCATCATTCCCAACAATCCGGCCTTAGGATTCATAGTATGCACTATATCTGGCTTTTCATGCTTAAAAATTTTAATAAGCCTCAACAAAGTTTTGAGATCTTTCAATGGGGAAATTCTTCTCTCTATCCTTACTCCTATGGTTCTTACTCCCTCGCGTTTTCTAATGCATTCCAACTCTTTCTCCGGAGAGGAAACTACCACAACCTCGTAATCTTTAGATAGTTCTGCAAGCAAGTCTCTACAAAACACATCTATGGATACCGGAATATTTGACATCCTTAAAAGTTTAAGCTTCTTTTCTTCCATGTGTTTTTTTCAAAGTAAGATAAACGTTGTTGTATGCCTCTGCCATTTTAGAAAAGTCATATTCCATGGCACGAGCATAGCAAGCTTCTGCAACTTCCGATGAATAGGTTTTATTTTGGCAAAGCTCTTTTATTTTATCTGCAAAACCCTTGCTGTCTGAGTCTTTTACTAAAACACCCGCTCCTGCCACAATCTCTCTTAACCCATCTACATCACTACATATAAAAGGTTTTCCTACAGCCATACCCTCTATGCTGGACAAAGACAAGCCCTCATAGTGAGAGGCCATTGCCACAACATCTGCACTTTTGAGAATCTGTGGAACATCTGTTCTCCACCCAAAAAAGACCACCCTGTCTTCTACATTAAGCTCTCTGGCAAGATTCTCCAAAAAGCCTCTCATTGGCCCATCTCCCACTATCCATAGTCTATAATTATGCGGCAACAAAGATATAGCTCTGATTAGTGTCTGCTGATCTTTTTCCGCACGTAAGGCAGCAACCATAACCACTGCAAAGTTACCCTTGCTTGGCTTGAGTTCCTCATTTGCCGCTGCATTGGCATAAGCCAAAACATCTATGCCGTTATTGATTGTAATTATGCCTGAAGAGGTTCCAAGATAGGAGGTCAGTTTTTTGTAGGCTATGTCTGAGATACAGATTGTTGAAGCATATTTTCTGTACATTCTCCTGTCTATAGGCTTATACCACCACATTTTTCTTCTGCGGTTAAAGGTACTATGCTCTGTTGTTACAAGTTGCGGTTTCTTTCTAAAAGCATTGGCCAAGGCTGCAAACAACTGCGGAGAAGAGTTATGGGTGTGTACTATATCGTAATCTTTTGAGATTTTTCTCAACTTAAAAACAAGGGATGGCGAATATACGCTGCCTCCCATAGAAAGAGAATATATTTTGCAACCTGTATTTTCTAAGCAGCTTTTCAGTTCTGTCTGAGTTCCATCGAACAAAGCCACATCTACCTGATGCCCTCTGCTTATCATTGCAGCAGTAAGCGCAACTACAAGCTTTTCGGCTCCCCCCATTCTCATGGATGTTATCACATACAGAATTTTCATCGCAATAGATTTTGAGAGGTTAAGATTTCAGGAATATTATTACAGTAAACACATAGTGGGCTGCCATTACAAGACAGGTGTTTAGCCCGGCTTTCTTTTTCCAGAAAGGAAGTTCTAACATTGGATATGCAACCACCACAGGATACAGCAACCAGCTCAGATAAGCAAATCTGTTGGAATACGGAGCTCTTATTATCATTACCCAAAAGGCGTTGGCATATATGTATGTCCCTAAAAGAATTGCATAAGTTCTGGTATATATCTTATGTTTAAAAATAATGTACCATCCCATTAACACCGGCACAAAAGAATAGAGCAAAAAGTCTAATCTAAAGCCAACTTTAAGTTTTGTTTCGTAATTGCTGGAAGAGAGATAGTCTGCCAGTCGGGCGTCTATACCGATGCCCGAAATTATATCGGAGACAAGTTGTCCATAGGCGGCGCTAATAAATATGCAAGCTCCCCAAAAATAAAACATCAATTTAGGGTTAGTTATAAAGTAGGCTCCAATAGATGCCATTATAGGGAGTATCATAGAGTTATGGAACCCGTAAGAAGCCATGCACAGCAATACATATATTATCTTGCTTTTGTAACCTCCCTTCATGAATGTTATGGCCAAGACAAAAATACTTGCAGCCACTCCGGAGCGTATTCCGTTTGTGGCATAGCCATAAAAACTCATGGCAGAAACCATAAAAACAAATATGGGAGAAGCATTTTCTTTAGAGAGCTTGTAACTTGCAAGAACATGTGGTAGTATATAAAGAAGCTCTATAAAAAAGAAGAAATATTTTGAAGGGTATCTATGGGCAAACCAATACATTAAATTTCGGAACAGCATATCCGTTTCTTGAGGAAACTCAAAACCGGCCGCTACATTCTGATACAAGATATCATAGTCTCTCATATCGCCAAAACGGGCAGAAACAGGCCTAAATCCTAAAAACAACAGTAAAAACAAACCGGCTATAACCGGCAAGACTATGCTCTTACGCTTGTACATCAGTTTCTGACTATCTGCCTGAAATAGATCCGTAAAGCAATACAATGTTAGTATTGCAAGAAATACCAAGTATATGGTAGAGTATAAATATGCCGGTATTACAGAATCAAACATTGTGTCTAAACATTGTGTCTAAAACTTTTATCTGCTCCTTATTCTCAAAGTTTTTCTTTACCACTCCAGCTCTGATCTTTTCTATTAAAACTTTATCTTTTATTATTTCTGCCATAGCAGCAGCACAACCTTCGTTATCTTGCGGAACAATAAAGCCATCCTGCCCGTCTTCTACCTGAGAGCCGGAGGTTGGATAGGCTGTTATTACAACTGGTTTAGCCAAAATCTGAGCCTCCCTTACCGTTACAGAATTACCCTCAAATCTGGAAGGTTGTACATATATATCGCAAGCTTTTATATACGGGTAAGGATTAGCTTTTTTCCCCAGTATTACCACACTGTTTTCTACTCCGGCTTCTTTTATCTTTTTTCTTATGAGTTCTTCATCTGAACCGTAGCCTATAAGATACCAGCAAACCCTACATCCCTTGTTTATAATTCTCCGGCAAATATCAGGAACATTATCGTAATTTTTGGCATAGCAAAACCTTCCTACAGATAAAAGATTTACAACACCCTCGGCTTCCGGCATCTCTTTTCTTACTTCCTTTTCTTCAATCTCAAGAGTTCGCCGGCACACAAAATCTGCCGAAAGAATATTCTTTAAAAGCAATATTTTGTTTTTCAGAGACGGAAATACAGAAAGAAAACTGTTTGTAACATCTTCCGAAATGGAAACTATGCTGTCGTATGCATTCCACATGCCTATTTCTTGTTGAACATCTACCCCTATGCAGGCATAATCTGTATGTATCCAACAGACTTTTTTTGCAGCACGAACCTTTTCCAGAACTATATAATGCGGCTGTAAGTAGCTTATAGCCAAATCGTAACCTTCTTTTCTCCCGATTTTAGGCAAAATAGGAAGAACGCTCTCTGATATTATGTTATAAAGAGGGTGGTTGTCTAAAGACGGATGTTTTATTTTATATAGAGCATATCTGATTTTTGCCCACACTCTTCTAACAACAAGTCTGAAATATCCTCTTTTAAGTGCCGTTCCCACAGAAGATTCCATGTGAGCATACACCCCTATCTCTTTAAGCACATTCACCTGCTTTGGAATATATTCTATCAACTCTCCCCTATGGCTGTAAATAAATAAATCCACATCATACTTGGAATAGTCTATACTCTGCAAAAAACCGATGAGGCTTATTTCAGCTCCTCCTATCTCAAGGTAGTGTATGGCTATGAAAATACTTTTCTTCATTTCCTACTTCTGCTTGGGACTCGCAGCTGCCGCCGGTTCTTGGATGTTGTCTAACTGCTGGTATATAGAATTTTGCGACTTGTATTCCGGAACTATTTCCTTCATCTTCTTTACAGTTCTCAAACTGTCTGTCATATTGGCGGCCTCTACCAACTCTTTCAAATTCTCCGCAACCTGATCGTATGGAAACTCTCGTACTTGTGCAATAAATATTTTTTTGTTTTTAGTAGGCAGGCTATTCTCTTTGTCGTTGAGAATCTCCTCATATAGCTTTTCGCCAGGCCTTAAACCGGTAATTTCTATTTTTATATCTTCTCCCGGCCTAAGCCCGGAAAGGCGTATCATGTTTTCCGCTAAATCTACAATTTTAACAGGCTTGCCCATGTCGAATACAAATATTTCGTACCCTTCTCCCAGAGTAGCAGCTTCCAGAACAAGCCGACATGCTTCCGGAATAGACATAAAATACCTAACTATATCCTTATGGGTTACTGTTATCGGCCCTCCTTCTGCTATCTGCCTGCGGAATATAGGAATTACAGAACCGTTGCTTCCGAGCACATTGCCAAATCTTGTAGTTATAAACTTTGTCTTTCCCTCTATCTGGCCGTTGATTATAGCACGAGAAAGACTTTGCGTATATATTTCCGCCACTCTTTTACTTGCTCCCATCACATTGGTAGGGTTAACGGCTTTATCTGTAGAAATTTCTATCATTTTGTCTGCCCCATACTTCACCGCAAGAGAAGCTACATTCATAGTCCCCAATACATTTATTCTTACGGCTTCTGTAGGGCTCATTTCCATCAATGGTACATGCTTATAGGCAGCAGCGTGGAAAATAATGTCTGGCTTCCATTGCTTAAAAGCCTCCTCCAACCGAACTTTATTGCATACATCGCAGATATAGAAATCTATTTTACTGCAGCCTAAGCCCTTGGCACCCAACTCGAGACTCATGTTGTGCAATGGGGTTTCTGCATTATCCAGCAACACTAATTTTTTTACATCAAATTCGCTGATAAGTCGGCAAAGCTCGCTGCCAATACTTCCTGCGGCTCCTGTTACAAGAATGCTCTTGTTTTGCAGAAATGCAGAAATACTGGACATATCCACAACAACCTCTTCTCTTCCGAGTAAGTCTTCTATTCTAATTTCTCTCAAAGGGTTACTGAGAATTCCACCCTGACCAAACTTGTCTGAATTATGTACCACAAAAAGTCTAAGATTATTCTTCAGGGCAAAAGGTATAAGTTTTTCACCCTGCTGAGCTGCAGACTTTTCAGAAGGAAATATAATACCGTCTATTTTCTTTTTCTGAACAATATTCTCAAGATATTTGAAGTTATATACATCGTATATCTTTTTCCCGAGCACATTGTGGTGAGAAGATGCCTTTGAAAACCTGATTAAACCACATACCGAATAAGAATTATCGGAAGCGTTTTCGAGATATTGTACACAAGAAACGGTTTCGTTGTCATCGCCAAAAACCAACACGTTTTTGCGGCCCCGGCCGCCCATCATAGCTATGCTGTATGCATATAGGTGTACCAGAAACAAACGGAAAAAGACTAACCCTGATATTGTGGTAAAAACACTTATCACCTCTATAAGGCCGAATTTGGCATTTATCACATTTTTACCGAGTCCAAGGCTATCTTTTACCAAAATAAGGGCAGTAAGCTCCAAAATGGCCTTTACCAACACCGCCAGCACAAGAACCCCGATTTCTTTGCTGGTTGTAAACCTGAGAATCCCCCTATGTGTTCCGAATATCAAAAAAGACACCAGGGCCGCTACGGTGGAAATGCCGGCAGCCCTATATCCTACCTTCAAGAAATAAAATGCATCCAACAGATAACCCACTATCCAGAATATCATGATAGTAGCCACTGCCGAGATAAGAAGGTCTATCAGCAGAATAATCCATCTGTTTATGTGCCGCGTATTTACTACTGCCCGTGCTATTTTCTTGGAAAATTGCTTACGGGAAGTTGATTTCTTTTCCATAGTCTCCAAAGGTACGAAAAATTTTTACAGGGCAGTGCAACGCCACAGCTTTTAGTTGCATCTATAGAGTGTAGGTTTAGGTTTTAGTATTTGAAAACTGCACTCGGTTCTGCCTTGTGCAGTTTTTTTTATGCACCCTCTATCAGGCTGTAGAACCTCTGTACATTTTCTTCCGTGCCTTTCTGCTCGGATTTCTGAAATTCTACAATAGATTGGTACAGGGCGGCATCTTCCAACAAACTGCAAATGGCTTCTGCCACTTCCTGCGGACTGTGAGATACCACAAGACCATTTTTTCTGTCTTTCATCTGCATATATACAGAATCGTAACGGGTTGTTACTACGGGCTTGTTTAAAAGTCGAGCCTCGGCAATAGCCCTGCCATAGCCTTCGTGTCTGGATGTTTGAACATACAGAGTACAACCTTTGAAATAAGGATATGGGTTAGGCATAGTGCCAAGAAATACAAATTTATCTTCCAGACCATGCTTGCCAATAAACCTTTCCATTTCTTCTCTATACGGCCCCTTTCCTATGGCATACCACTTAAAATCCAACCCTTTGTCTGAAAGTATTTTGCACGTTTGCATTATAATATCGTACCCTTTGTCTTTAACATTTAGGCTCGCTACGGTAAGTAGTTTTATTCCGCTGTAATCTCTCCATACAGAAGCCAGTACTTCCTGCTGCCGTGCCTGTTCCTCTATCATCTTTCGGTCTATAACATTCGGGGTGTAGTACATCTTTCCTGCAAACTCCGGATACACATTTTTGAAATGATCGAGAGCCGCCTGACTTACCATAGATATTTTATCTGCTGCGGCATAATATGGTCTTTCCCACTTATGTTCTGTTCTGTAAGAATCGAGATGAAAAATACAATTTACCCAAGCTATTTTTGTTTTTGCCTTTACCTTATCTATCAAGTAAAAGGTTGGAATACACTGGCTAAAACCAATAGCCACATCATATTCCTTGGGATTGCTTTCTATACAAGAACTTGATGATTGCCAAAATTTACGAGCATGAGTCATTCTTAAATCGGCTCCAAACCTAAGACTGATAGAATATCTGAGACGGGCAAATAACATTCTCAATGAGCCCCTCTGCTCGCCTTTTAAGTATCTGAAATACTTTGGAGTAGGAAGCATATTAACGTGCTCCGAAACATAACGTTCATACTCTCCCCCAGAAGCCATCAGCTGTAAGTCAACCTCAAACTTATTGTAATCCAGATTATTCAACAACGACACAAGACTTTTTTCTCCTCCGCCTGTTTTAAGAGTATCCATTATAAACAAAAGCCTTGTCTTTTTCATACTGCTTTATTTACGTGCTTTATCTGCCTATGCTATAATATTCCAATCCGGCTGCTGTTACCTCGGCAGGAGTATAAATATCCCGACCATCTACAAAGATGTTCCCCTTCATAGCTTTTTTAACTCTGTCCCAAGCCGGTACCCTAAATTCTTTCCATTCGGTAATAAGGGCTGCTGCATCTGCTCCTTCTACACAGTTGTAAATATTTGTTGCATACAATACCCTATTGCCAAGATAATGATTTTTACACTCTTCCATGGCTATAGGATCATATACCTTTACTATGGCTCCGGCTTTTAACAGAAGCTCTGCCACCACCACAGAAGGAGCCTCTCGCATATCGTCTGTTTCTGGCTTGAAAGACAAGCCCCACAGAGCAACCGTTTTACCTTCAAGATGTTTTAGCGCTTTATGTAACTTAATGAATACTACCTTTTTCTGCTCTTCGTTTACTTCTTCCACAGCGCTTATTATCTTCATCTGATAGCCGTTTTCTTTTCCTGTTCGTATAAGAGCTTTTACATCCTTTGGAAAGCAGCTTCCCCCATACCCGCAACCAGGATAGAGAAACTTATTTCCTATTCTCGAATCTGCGGCCATTCCCTCTCTAACCTTCTGAACATCTGCTCCCGTTATCTCGCATAAATGAGCTATTTCATTCATAAAACTGATTCTGGTTGCCAGCATAGAATTGGAAGCATATTTAGTCATCTCGGAAGACATTATATCCATAAAGATTATTCTGTACTTAGACATTTGGAATGGCTTGTATATCCTTTCCATTAAATGACGTGCTGTTTCTGAAGAGACTCCTACAACCACCCTATCTGGCGACATAAAATCTTTAATGGCAGCCCCTTCTTTCAGAAACTCCGGATTTGAGGCCACATCAAAATCTATTTTTTCGCCTCTTTTTTCCAGCTCTTCCTCTACCCTTTTACGCACCTTATGGCAAGTCCCAACAGGCACCGTACTCTTTATAACAAGAAGTGTATATTTCTTTATGTTACGACCGAATTCAGAGGCTACTTCAAGAACATAACTTAAATCTGCGCTTCCGTCTTCTCCCGGAGGAGTGCCTACTGCCACAAACACAACACTTAACGAATCTATAACAGAAGCCAGATCTGTACTGAAGTGCAATCTGCCCTTGGCAGAATTATTGCGCACCATTTCTTTGAGCCCGGGTTCATAAATAGGAACCTCTCCTTTAGAAAGCTTCTCTATTTTTTTGCTGTCTATGTCTATGCAAGTTACATTCATTCCCATTTCTGCAAAGCACGCTCCGGTAACAAGCCCAACATAACCAGTTCCAACTATACCTACATTCATACAGCAATTTTTTTAGATTTTATTCTTTTAACAACACCGCTTACCGCATCCGGCACACACTATATCTTCTCCTCTTAGGCGGCGTTCCACAAGCCGTGATATTCTCTCTCTGAGCTCCGGAGTAGATACTTTGTCCAATACAGCACCGGCAAAGGCCTGCTGCTGCAAGATTCTTGCTTCTGCCTCACTAATTCCCCTTGATCTCATATAGAACATCTCTTCATCTCCAACGCTGCCACAAGTGGAACCGTGTGAACATTTTACATCATCGGCATAAATTACAAGACGAGGATCTGAAGAAGCTCTTGCAGATTCTGAGGTAAGCAGATTATTGTTGGCTTGGTAAGCCTCCGTTTTCTGACCCTTAGGAGTTACCACAATAGTACCCTCAAACTTAGACTTGGCCTCGCCGGATAAAATGCCTTTGAACATCTGTGCGCTGGCACATTCAGGAGCATCGTGCAACAGGGTAATTTTAGTATCTATAACCTGCTTGCCATCTGCAAGATACAAGCCATTTAAATTGCATTGTCCGCCGCTTTCAGAAAGTAACGTATGTATTTTATTTGAAACTTTTCCGGCATGCAGGGTAATAAGATTCATAGACAGATGCGAATCTTTTTCCACCCTTATCTTAAAATCAGTATTATGGTTAGACAGCGCCCCCTCGTTTTGCATTATAACAAGATCCAACTTAGCTCCGCCGCTAACTATAATTTCCATTTGTTCTTCTGTGGAATACTCATGATTACCATTTGTATGATAACATAACACTATGTTGTACTCTCCGCTTTCTCTGCAATTTATCCTCACTCTCGAAGAAACGGCAGACAAAGTGTCTCTAACAAATATAATCTGAGTAAGCCTATCTGTCTGAGGAGTTATTACAATAGCTTCTTGTGCAGCTGCCGCAATATCCGCCCGATAGGAAAGCTCTTTCATTCGAGTTGGTACGGAGAATGAAACATTGCATTGCAATGCCTCTGTTTCTTTACAAGGAAGCTCTTTTGATACACCATCCCACACATAGAATTTTTCCGCACCGGTAAGCTCTACGTTACATTCAAATTTCTTGTCTGGTATATATTTTAATCCTTCCATCTGCCTATTTTTCAAACTCCTCGTAACCATGCTTTTCTACTTCAGCCGCTAACTCCTTGCCTGCTGTCTTTACTATTCTGCCCTTGTATAGAACATGAACTATATCTGGAACAATATAGTCTAAAAGTCTCTGATAGTGGGTTATTACAACAAAGGCATTATCTTTGGTTTTCAGGCGGTTTACTCCGTTAGCTACTATCCTGAGAGCATCTACATCCAATCCACTGTCTGTTTCGTCCAATATTGCCAACATAGGAGAAAGCATAGCCATCTGAAACACTTCGTTCCGTTTCTTTTCTCCTCCGGAAAAACCCACATTCACCCCTCTGGAAGAAAAAGAAGGATCCATCTCTACAAAAGCCATTTTTTCTCTCATCATCTTGAGATATTCTGCGGCAGTAAGCGGTGGTAGGCCCTTTTGCTTACGGTGCTCATTTACAGCCGTCTTCATAAAGTTTACATTGGTAACCCCGGGTATTTCTACCGGATACTGAAAGCCAAGAAAAATACCGGCCCAACTCCTTTCTTCTGGGCTCATTTTCAAAAGATCCTGGCCCATAAATGTTATACTACCTTCTGTTATCGTATAGTTAGGATTGCCGGCTATAATTGCTGAAAGCGTGCTTTTTCCACTTCCATTTCTTCCCATAATAGCATGAACCTCTCCTTTACGAATTACAAGGTTCAGACCCTTTAATATTTCTTTCTCTCCTATTCCGGCATGAAGGTTATTTATTTCCAATAAGGTACTCATTTCATAAATGTATTTGAAAATTGTCTTAGATATCTGCTTGTTGAGAAGCCCATTTCTGTTCCACCTGCTTTCTTAAATCGAGATAGTGCTGCTTGCGATACTTCTTATACCAGATAATAAAACCACCTATTGCCAGCACCATGTAACCTGCATAAACCAAAGGCATCATTCCTAATCCCAAGCGGTGGCACAGGATTATATTTGAAATATTGGCAATCATCCAACATCCCCAACATTCAAGTTTCTTCTGTGCAGAAAGGTACTGTGCCGTAAGAATAGTTCCTAATATAAACGCATCAAAGTAAGGGAATTTTGCTGCAGAAGAAAACAACGAAGGTATCCAGACATCAACTCTCGATAGGAAATACCCCCAAACGAAAGCAAATATCAGGATTATGGCAACTACCACTATCCTTTGCCCTTGATTGAACAGCGTAACCTTTAAATCTGATTTCTGATCTTTTTCGTTCTCTTTTGGATGCGTCCACCTGTAGTGCCCAAAAAGGTTGATAGCTAAGGATATAGGCTGTAAAAACATACTGGAATATGCTTTTGTCTGATAAAACAACAAAAACAGCAAGATGTTATAAACATATCCTACCCAAAAATTTGCAACCTTGCCTTTAACTGCTAAAAAAACGCAGAGCAAACCCGTAATAGTAGAAGTAAGCTCTAACGAACTCACTTTCTGCCCCATAAATTCAAAAAGATGATTATTAAGGCTAAACCAATCTGTCAAAACTCCGAACATAATATTACCCTATGCTGCCTTCCAAAGAAACCTGCAACAGCTTCTGAGCCTCTACTGCAAATTCCATAGGCAATTTGTTAAGCACATCGCGTGCATATCCATTAACAATCAATCCTACTGCATCTTCCTGCTTTATTCCTCGCTGAAGACAATAGAACAGCTGATCTTCCCCTATTTTGGAAGTAGTTGCCTCATGCTCCACAATAGCAGAAGGATTTGTACTTTCTATATGAGGAAAGGTATGAGCACCGCATTTATCTCCTAAAAGCAAGCTGTCGCACTGCGAATGATTGCGAGCGCCAGTGGCTCCCGGAAGAATTTTAACCATTCCACGATAGCTGTTTTCGCTGTAACCGGCAGATATTCCTTTGCTTACTATTCTGCTGCGAGTGTTCTTTCCTATGTGAATCATTTTTGTGCCGGTATCTGCCTGCTGATAATTGTTTGTAACGGCCACGCTGTAAAACTCGCTCACAGAATTATCGCCTTTAAGAATGGTGCTTGGATATTTCCATGTTATGGCAGAACCGGTTTCTACCTGAGCCCAAAATAAACGAGAGTTTGCTCCCTCACACAAACCTCTTTTAGTTACCAGATTATATATACCTCCCTCGCCTTTTTTATTGCCCGGATACCAGTTCTGAACCGTTGAATATTTTACCTCAGCATCTTGTTTTACCACAATTTCCACAACGGCAGCATGTAACTGCGATTCGTCTCGCTGAGGGGCGGTACACCCTTCAAGGTAACTCACATACGCCCCCTCATCTGCAACTATGAGGGTTCTCTCAAACTGACCTGTACCGGAAGCATTAATTCTAAAATAACTCGATAGCTCCATAGGACATCTGGTATTCTTTGGAATATAGCAGAAAGAGCCGTCTGAAAATACAGCTGAGTTTAAGGCAGAAAAATAATTGTCTCCTACAGGAACCACGCTGGCAAGATATTTCTTTACAAGATCGGGATAATCTCTTACAGCTTCGGAAAAGGAACAGAATATAATGCCTTTTTCGGCTAAAGTTTCTCTAAAAGTGGTTTTTACAGATACTGAATCGAATACCGCATCAACAGCCACACCGCCAAGCACATTTCTCTCTTTGAGAGGTATTCCTAATTTTTCAAATGTGGCCTCAAGTTCCGGGTCTATGGCATCTGCCGTTTTCTTTTTTGGAGCGGCAAAATAAATTATATCCTGATATTTGATTTCGGGAAGGTTTATATGCCCCCAGTCTGGAGTCTTCATTGTCTGCCACTTACGAAAAGCTTTCAAGCGAAAATCCAGCATCCACTCCGGCTCACCCTTCTTTTGCGAAATATGACGGATAATATCCTCATTTAAACCCTTAGGGGCAAACTCCTGCTCAACCTCGGTAACAAACCCTTCTTTATATTCAGAAGAAGCCACTGCTTCTAATATTTCTTTCTGATTACTCATAGCGGCAAATATAGTAAATAAATAGACGCATATTCATTTTCTCACGATTTGCACTATCTTTGGATGTTATGGCAAAAAAACAACAGATAACCCGCACAGAAATAAACGAGCTTGGTAGAATCAAGGCTCTCGATAAACTTTTCAGCAGCTGCGAATTCAAGAATGCAGAAACCACCCTGCTACCAGACTCCAAAGATGGCTGCAACTATATAACCACCAACAAGATAATGTTGGAGGGGGTAGATTTCGATCTCACCTATACGCCAATTAAATATTTAGGATATAAGGCAGCCCTGCATGCCATGGGCTTCCTCTATGCAAAATGTGCCAAGCCTTTCTCTTTGGATTTTACGATAGGGGTTTCCTCTAAATTCAGTTACGAACATATAGATTGGCTTTGGGCCGGAATGAGAACAGGGGCAAAAACCCATGGAGTGGAAAAAGTTACCTTAGATCTTGTACCCTCCATGAACGGCTTAATCATCAGTTGCTCTGCTGCGGGCAAACAAGAAAGTTCCGTTTATGAAAACATACCACCCTTCACGCCAAATTCTCTTATCTGTATCAGTGGCAACCTCGGCAGTGCGTGTATGGGTTTCTATGTGTTGGAGAGAGAGAAGGCAGCCTTTACCGGAGCTCAGCCAAAATTAGATAAATATAAATATCCTCTAAGTCAATACCTTACTCCAGAAATAGATTCTTCTATTTTATCTTCTTTTCAAGAAGTGGGATGTTGGCCATCTACCGGTTATTTCCTTACTAAGGGGCTCGGCGATGCCATTCTTCAATTAGCTAAAGACAATATCTGCGGAGCAAATGTTTTCTTAGACAAAATCCCCATCGCTTCGCAAGCAAGAATGATTGCAGAAGAAATTAACATAGACATTTCAACCGCCATTATAAACGGTGGCGACGATTACCGCCTACTATATGTTTTCCCGTTAGACTTCCACGATACTATACGCAAAGAGTATCCGTTCTTGGAAGTAATAGGCCACACCTCAAAAGCTGGCTGTTTTCTGGTTTCTCCAGATGGCAACCACTTGGAAATAAAAGCACAGGGCTGGAAATAATCTGTTAGAACAAAGCACTGTTTATCACCCCTTTGTACTTTATTCCCATCTTTGTTAGCTGGGCGAGCAAGTTATTATCTACAGAAACCATGAACTTGGTCTGATAATCTACACTAAAACCTTTTTCATGCTCTACAAGCTTCATTCGCACAGGAGTTTTGCCCACTCCTTCGCTGTGCTTGGTGGTATGATTATCTTTTATAAGTTTTGCCAATTCTATACGAAACTCTCGGGTAACCATCTTAAATGGTATTATCAATTCCAACGACTGCAACCCTGTTTCTTTTACATTAGCGAGGAACTGCATTCTCTCTACTCTAATCTCCAGAGAGTTCTCACGCTTATTCCGAACGACTTTCAACTTTATGAAAATAGCATTTCCTGCTTTTATGTAACCCATGAATGTTTCGTAAGACTTACCAAAAAGCGTAATAGACAAGCTGGAAGAAAAGTCTTCCAACACAAATCTTACATAAGGTTTTCCTGTTTTGCTTTGCCTTTCTTCTACGTTGGAAATCAAACCTCCCACAAAATAAATTTGATCTGAATCTATATTGGTTTCTGCGTTTTGCGACAACAGAACAGAGAGTTGTCCGGGCGTTATGGTACAGAAATTTTCCATTTCAAAGCGGAAAGAATCAAGAGGATGAGAAGAAATATACATTCCTACAAGCTCTTTTTCCTTTCTGAGAAACTCTATTTTGTTAAATTCTCCCAAGATTGCAGGTACCTCCGGTTTATGAAGCTGATATCCTTCATCTTGATCTCCAAATAACGACTCTACAGAGGTGTCTATTGCAGAATATTCTTGTACATATCTCAATAAGGAGTCTAAGAAAACCTCTCCCTTGGCATTAGGTAAAAAATACTGATCTCTACGTATGTTAGAAAAAGAAGAGTCAAAAGCTCCGGCATATATCAAAGATTCCAAAATTTTGCGGTTCATATTCTGACGGCCGCTCCGCTCCATAAAGTCGTAAATATCTTTGTAGGGAGCATTTTTTACTATTTCTTCCGCAGCAAGAGACCCTAAGCCTTTAATGGCAGCCAAGCCAAATCTGATGTCATTATCGCCCGTTACTGTGGCATTTACACCTCCCGCATTCACATCCGGCCCAAGTACACTTATGCCCATTCTCTTACACTCATCCATCAGAACGGTTATCTTCTTGGTATTGGCAAAGTTCTTGGTAAGGTTTGCCGCCATGAATTCGGCTGGATAATGAGCCTTGAAATAAGCTGTAAGGTAGCCTACCCAAGCATAACAGGTAGAATGAGATTTATTAAAAGCATACTTAGCAAATTCTTTCCAATCTGTCCATATTTTTTGCAGAATTTCTCTCTTGAAGCCGTTTTCTTCTCCATTTTTCAGAAACAGGCCCTCCAGCTTCTGCATTTCCTCAAGATTTTTCTTTCCCATAGCCTTACGCAAACTATCTGCCTGACCCTTGGTAAAATGTGCCAGCTTTTGAGAAAGAAGCATCACCTGCTCCTGATACACAGTAACCCCATAGGTGTCTGAGAGAATTTCCTCCATTTCCGGAAGGTCATATACAATAGGTGTCTTTCCTGTTTTTCTATCTACAAATATTGGAATATACTGCATAGGACCAGGGCGGTATAAGGCATTCATCGCTATCAGATCTTCAAATCTGGAAGGGCGGAGTGCTTTCAGCCACTTCTGCATACCCGGACTTTCAAATTGGAAAGTAGCCACAGTATCTCCCCTGCCAAATAATTTGAAAGTAGCCTTATCATCTAATGGCACAGAATCTATGTCTATATCTATTCCCCTGTGTTTCTTTACGTTTACAATAGATTCTTTAAGTATTGACAATGTTGTCAGCCCAAGAAAATCCATCTTGAGCATACCAACTTTTTCTATCTTTTTGCCTTCGTATTGAGAAACCCATCCATCTACACCTCTGGCTATGGAAATCGGAATATGCTCCATAAGGTTATCAGGGCCTATAATAACCGCACAGGCATGAACACCAGTTTGGCGTATAGTACCTTCCAACATAGAGGCAAAGCGCAAGGTTTCTCTCACTTTAGGATCCTCTGAACTCTCGTATTCTTTTCTGAAATCGTCTATATATTTAAGGCAGGTAGAAAAGTTTACATCATACTCTTTGTCATTAACCTGCATTTTTATTGAAGAAGGAACCATGCCGGCAAGTCTATTAGAAACAGCAAGCGGCAGATCTTCAACCCTTGCCACATCTTTGATAGCCTGTTTGGTTGCCATTGTTCCAAATGTAGCAACACGGGAAACATGATCTTTTCCATATTTTTTCTCTACATAGGCATAAACCTCCCCCCTTCTTTCTTCTTCAAAATCTATGTCTATATCTGGCATGGAGATTCTGTCTGGATTAAGAAAACGCTCAAACAGCAGATCGTATTTTATTGGATCTATATTGGTGATTGTCAAACAATAAGCAACTACACTTCCGGCGGCTGAACCCCTGCCCGGCCCAACCCAAATATCTTTGCTGCGGGCATAACTTATAAAGTCGTGAACTATTAAAAAGTAGTCTGGAAAACCCATACCCTTTATAGTGCTTAGCTCAAAGTCTATCCTTTCTTGCACAGAAGGCAGAATATTATCTCCATAACGCCGCTTTGCTCCCTCATACACAAGATGCCTCAGATATTCGTTAGAGTCTGCAAACTCCGCCGGAATATCAAAATGCGGAAGTATATGCCCTATTTCTATTGTATAACGCTCTACTTTGTCTGCTATTTCTAATGTGTTGGTTATCAGCTCAGGGTGCTCTGGATTCAGCTCGGCCATTTCATCGCCACTTTTCAAATACTCCTCCTGAGTATAGCGAAGGCGGTTTTGATCTGTGAGCTTGCTTGCAGTATTTATGCATATAAACAAATCGTGAACGGGGCCGTCTTCTTTGTTTACAAAATGACAATCGTTTGTAGCAATACACTTTATCCCAAGTTCTTCGGCCAAAGAGAATAATACCGGATTAACTTTCTGCTGATCTTCAAACACGGTATTTTCCAAACCCGGAACCTTGGTGTTATGATTTTGAATTTCAAAGTAATAATCCTCTCCAAAAAGATTCTTGTACCAAATAGCAGTTTGACGAGCTTCTTCTATATTTCCTTTTAGGATAGCCTGAGGCACCTCTCCTGCAAGACAAGCTGAACAGCATATAAGCCCGGAGCAAAAACGCTGTAAAATTTCTCTGTCTATTCTCGGACGATTATAAAAACCCTCGGTAAATCCTATGGAAGAAATTTTCATAAGATTATGGTATCCCTCAAGGTTTTTTGCCAACAATATAAGATGATATGCGCTACGCTTATCGGTATAAGCCTTCTTTATTAAGCGGCTTTCCGGTGCCACATAAACTTCACAGCCAATAATAGGTTTAATAGATTTTCCGGTTTTTGCTTCTGCTGCTTTTATGGAGTCCATAAAGTCTTTTGCTCCATACATAACCCCGTGGTCTGTAAGGGCTATCGCCGGCATATCCAACTCTATTGCTCTGGCAATATAATCGTCTATTTTTCCCAATCCATCGAGAATAGAATAGTGGCTATGCAGATGCAGATGTACAAAAGGCTGGCTCATATCTCTATCAATTATAAGTGGATGAGATTTTTACCTGTCATCTCCGATGGCTGGGATATGCCCATCAGCTTTAGTACTGTTGGGGCTATATCGCATAGTTTTCCGTTATCTACACTCTTTACATCATCATCTACTACAACAAATTGTACCGGATTCAAAGAATGTTGAGTATTAGGTGTACCGTCTGGATTTATAGCATAGTCTGCATTGCCATGATCGGCGGTAATCAGCACTGAATAACCGGCTTTGCGAGCTTCTTCAACTACTTTGCCGGTTAGACTATCTATACACTCTACGGCTTTGCATATAGCAGAATACACTCCTGTATGCCCTACCATATCTCCGTTAGCAAAATTCAGAACAATAAAATCTTCTTTTCTTGTTCTTATTATATCTATCAATTTATCCGCCACTTCAGGAGCGCTCATTTCTGGCTGTAAATCGTAAGTTGCAACTTTTGGGGAGGCTACAAGTATTCTGTCTTCGTTGTTGAAAGGCTCTTCTCTACCACCACTGAAAAAGAACGTAACGTGTGCATATTTTTCTGTTTCGGCTATGCGTAGTTGTCTTTTTCCAGCCTCTGCAATAATCTCACCCAAAGTCTTTTGTATATGCTCTTTGCCAAACAGTATGTGAAGGCCGGTGAACGAATCGTCGTATGGGGTTAAACAACAATAATAAAGCGGCAAAGTGTGCATACCTTGTTCTGGCATATCCTGTTGAGTAAGCACATATGTCAGCTCGCGAGCACGGTCGTTTCTAAAATTGAAGAATATAACCGCATCGTCTTTCTTTATGGTAGCTACCGGCTGTTTGCTGTTGTTAAAACCGTTCTCCTGTATGCACAGAGGTTTTATAAACTCATCTGTAATTCCCTCATCGTATGAATATTGCACAGCCTCCTGTGCAGAAATAAAGTTTTGGCCTTTGCCGGCGGTAAGTAAATCGTAAGCCTCCTTTATTCTATCCCATCGCTTATCTCTGTCCATAGCATAAAACCGCCCACAAATGGTTGCTACCTTGCCACAACTCTTGGCCATGTGTGCTTCCAACTCCGCAATAAAGCCCTTTCCGCTATGTAGGTCGGTATCTCTGCCATCCATAAAACAATGTACAAAAACCCTTTTGAGCCCACATTCTTTTGCAGTATCCAAGAAAGCAAAAACATGCTCCAAAGAACTATGCACTCCGCCTCTTGAAACCAAGCCCAAAAGATGAAGATCGTGTGCCTGGCCCTCAACCCCAAATTCCCCATTTGGATTACCGCTTTTAGCATAGGCCATAACAGAGCGTATCTCTTTGTTCTCTAACATTGTACGCTCTTTACATACTTTGTTAATCTTAACAAGATCTTGATATACAATTCTGCCGGCCCCGATGTTTAGGTGCCCCACCTCTGAGTTGCCCATCTGCCCATCTGGCAAACCCACGTCTTCTCCGCAAGCCAAAAGCTGAGAATGTGGAAATTTTGCTTTTAAAGCATCTATATTGGGTTGGCCTTGAGTTTCTATAGCGTTGGCCTTGCCACGTTCTCCCAATCCCCACCCGTCTAAAATCATCAACAAAACTTTCTTCACCATCTTTATATCTACTCCCTATCTACTTAAACTTTAGCTGTCTGTAGTTCGTCTTCTAAAACTAATGAATAATCTATTGTTTTTTGTTCCAGTGATATACGCTCTACCTTAACCTTTATTCTATCGCCTAAGGTAAATTTGCGTCCAGAGGATTTTCCCACAACACTAAATGTTTTCTCGTCAAACTGATAATAATCGTCTTCGAGTTCTTTCAATGCTATCATTCCCTCTATGTGAGTAGGCTCTACTTGCACATATAATCCCCATTCGGTAACACCACTTACTGTTCCGTTGAAGATTTGTCCTATTCTTTCCTGCATATACTCGGCCATTTTGTACTTTACGCTGGCCCTCTCTGCCTCTGTTGCAATCTGTTCTCTCTGCGAAGAATGTTCGCAGAATTCTTCATATTTTTGTTTATCCACACTCTTTCCGTCTTCCAGATAATAGGCAAGCAACCTATGAACCATCATATCTGGATATCTTCTTATAGGAGAGGTAAAGTGGGTATAGTACCTAAATCCGAGACCATAGTGCCCTATATTGTCGGTAGAATACTGAGCTCTTGCCATACATCTTAACGCCAACAGCTCTATAGTTTCACACTCCGGCTTGCCCTGTATCTGCTCCATAAGTTTATTTAAGCCTTTTGCAAGTTGCTTTGGAGTATCTGCCTCTATTTTATACCCAAAATATTTTATAAATGTCTTGAGTTCCGCCACCTTTTCCATATTAGGTTCGTCGTGAATACGATATACAAACGTAGGGGCCTGCTTACGTATTGAGGTAGCTATGTAGGTTGCCACCGCCTTGTTTGCCAATAACATAAACTCCTCTATCAGCCAGTTGGCAGACTTGGTTATCTTTTGTACTACATCTATTGGCTTGCCTTTTTCATCTACTATTATCTTCATTTCCGGCCGCTCAAAGCTTATGGAACCTTCTTTGAACCTTTTCTTTCTAAGCACCGTGGCCAGTTTATGAAGCTCTAATACAGAGTTTATCACCTCTTTAGACGGAATTGTAGCTTCGGAAACTATTGGTTTATAGGTACTCATGTCTCCGTTATTGTCTATTATCTGCTGAGCCTCTTCGTAAGCAAAGCGATAAGAAGAACATATTATAGTTCTTCCAAACCACTGTTTATAAACCTTCCCAGCAGAATCCATCTCAAAAATTGCAGAAAAACACAGTTTGTCTTCATTCGGACGAAGAGAGCACAGATTGTTAGACAAAGCTTCTGGCAACATAGGAATTGTTCTGTCTGCAAGATACACAGATGTTGCTCTGGCGTAGGCTTCTTTATCTAAAACAGACTGAGGTCTTACATAGTACGATACGTCTGCAATATGCACTCCTACCTCTATGTTTCCATTATCTAAAACCTTGTAAGAAACTGCATCGTCAAAATCTTTTGCATCTGCCGGATCTATGGTAAAAATACAATCTTTTCGCAAATCTCTTCTACCCTCTAAATCTTTGGCAGTAATCTGTTTAGGTATTTTATCTGCCGCTGCCTCAACCTCCGGTAAAAACTTATATGGAAGACCAAACTCAGATAAAATAGCATGCATTTCCGTATCGTTTTCTCCCGGCTTGCCAAGTACATCTACAATTTCTCCCACCGGCGTCTGAAAACCCCTCGAAAAATCTCTTACCAATACGGCTACCTTTTTACCCTGCCATTCTTTCTTTACAGAATCTATTGGAACTTCTACATCATAGGGCATATTCCGGTTTTCTATAATAACCCAGGCATGCCGCCCTGTTATCTGCATAAGCCCTACATAAGGTCTGGTGCTGCGGCTTACTATTTTTACAACCTCGCCCTCATTTCCTTTTTCCACATTCTTTTTTGTAATGGCAACCCTCACTGTATCGTTGTTTAGCGCCCCTCTCATTTTTCCGATTGGGATAAAGACATCCTCTCTCTCCTTTTGTTTAGAGGCAGCTTCTACTTGCTGTGGAATAATACGCACAAAACCATAACCTCCGGAAGCCACCTCAAGCACGCCTTCCACTTCTGCTATAACTCTTTTTCCTTTTCCGCGTTGTTGTTTTGCAGAACGCCGTTCTAATGCCTTCCTTCCCATCGTAGTGCCTGAACGCTTACGACTTTTCGATATATTCTTTTTTCTTGTCATACGCTAATTTTTTAGACTTGTGTATCCGAGAGCAACCACAAATTTAGCAAATAAAAAAGAAAAGGAGAAGGCCAAAATCAGACCTTCTCCCTTATTCTTCGTATTCAAAAGATTCCTACTTTTTTACGGTTCCTTCAACTTTTTTCTTGTTGATATCGTACATTATAGGGGTAGCAATGAATACAGATGAAAATGTTCCTACTATAACACCCAACGCCAGTGCTACGGCAAAACCACGGATAGTATCCCCGCCAAAAATTGCTATAGAGAGCAATACCACCAAAGTAGTTCCCGATGTATTAAAAGTTCTTGCAAGAGTGCTGTTTACAGCTCCGTTAATATTCTCTTTCAGAGATCTCTTAGGGAATAATTTCTTGTATTCACGAATACGGTCGAATATAACCACGGTATCGTTGATTGAATAACCTATTATTGTAAGCACTGCTGCAATAAAGGTCTGATCCACATCTAAAGAGAATGGCAATATTCCGGTGAAAATAGAATAGAAGCCTATCACTATTATGGAATCGTGAGCTAATGCTGCAAGGCCTCCTGCACCCCAAGACCAGTTGGAGAAACGGGCTGCTATATACAAGAAGATGGCAAGCAGGGCAAATATTACGGCATAAGAACCCTTTCTCTTCATATCATTTGCTATGGTAGGCCCCACTTTGTCTGAACTTACAATTCCGTTAGGATTATCTACGGTTGTAGTAAACTGTTCCTGTGAAAGCGGTGTTTCAAAGAAGCCACCAAGGGCTTTGTATAACTTACCTTCAACCTCCTGATCCACTTCCTGAGAATTATCGTTAATCTTATATTTGGTTGTAAGCTTCATCTGGCTGCCTGAACCAAACTGCTTAACCTCTATGCTCTCTCCAAATTCTGCTGCCGCAGCCTTTCTCACATCTTCTGCAGAAACCATCTTGTCGAACCTTAAAACATAAGTACGACCTCCTGTGAAATCTACACCGTAAGAGAAGCCCTTGCCAAATATAAATGCAAGACAAGTTGCCACAACAACAGCTGCTATCACATAAGTTACCTTTCTCATACCAATAAAATTGTATTTAGTATTGGTCAGGAACTTACGAGTTGCTTTGCCCTCAAGCGTAATGTTCTTGTTTTTTGACAAACGACCCTCAAAATACAATCTTGTAATAAAGATTGATGTTACCAGAGAGGTTAGAATACCTAATATCAAAGTGGTAGCAAATCCTTGAATAGGGCCTGTTCCAAATACAGCCAAAACAACACCTACTATTATTGTTGTGATATTTCCATCCAAAATAGCAGAATAAGCATTGCTATATCCGTCTTTAACAGCCAAGCGTAATTGCTTGCCGCTACGTAACTCTTCTTTTATTCTCTCATATATTATAACATTGGAGTCTACCGCCATTCCCAAAGTAAGCACCAGACCGGCAATGCCAGGAAGTGTAAGAACAGCCCCCATTGAAATTAGGTAACCCAATAGGAATATCACATTGCATATCAGAGCTATGCAAGCTGCAACACCTGCTCCTCTGTAGAAGAACAGCATATACAGCAACACCAATACAAACGCTATCAAGAAAGATATCATACCTGCATTGATGGATTCTTGTCCGAGAGAAGGTCCAACAACCTGCTCCTGAAGAATTGTGGCCGGAGCCGGAAGTTTACCAGACTTCAGAACGTTTGCAAGGTCTGTGGCCTCTTCAAATGTAAAGCGACCGGAAATTTCGCTACGTCCGTCGGTAATCTCGCTCCTTACAACCGGATTAGAATATACCATTCCGTCGAGAACTATCGCAACACACCTGTCTCTGTTGTCTGCTGTAATTCGAGCCCATGTTTTTGCTCCCTCCGGATTCATTGCCATACTCACGCTTGGAGCACCACCTTGCTCTCTGTAAGAAACACTTGCATCTGTTATGCAGCTTCCGTCTAACGGAGCCTTTCCGTCTCTTGAAGAGTTCTTTATGGCAATAAGTTCAAAATATGTTCCTGCTGCATCAATAGGCTTAACGCTCCACATAGGAATCATATCTGCAGGCAAAACAGCCTTTACTTGAGGAAGGTTCAGATATTTGTTTACAACAGCAGTATCTTTGTAATGAGTGCGTCCTATACAAGCTCCGGCCGCATACTGTCCCTGATCTATACTCGGTTGCAGAACAAAGAACAGAGGGTGTTCGCGTGCAAACGCCACATTATCCATAGAAAGCGTATCGCCTGCACCTATCTCCTTTTTCACAACATCTGCAATGCTGGTAGAGGTCTGCTCTGCTACAGTGGAGTCTGCTTCAACAGCAGCCTGCTCTTCATATAACAGATCTTTGAGAATAGCATCTGCCTTAGACAAAGCATCTACTACTTCGCGATTTTCAAATGTTGGCCGAAACTCCAGTGAAGCTGTTCCCTGAAGCAGTTTTCTTACACGCTCCGGCTCCTTAACTCCGGGAAGTTCCACTAAGATTCTTCCGGAGTTTCCAAGTTTCTGAATGTTTGGAGAAGAAACGCCAAAACGGTCTATACGGCTGCGTAAAACATTGAATGAGTTTGATATAGCACTTTCAGCTTCCTTTCTTATTACAGCAATTACCTCAGAGTTAGATGTTTCTGGGTTTATTCTGTCTCTCATCTCATAGGTGCCGAAGATAGATGAAAGTCTTTGGTTTGGAGCTAATTCATTCCAAGCCTGCTCAAACAGGGAGATAAAGTCTTGACGGCTTGTAACTTCGCGTTGCTGGGCCAGTTCAAGAGCCTTTACAAATTCTTCTGTCTGGTTGTTGCTGGAAAGAGCCTTTACCAAATCTTTCAACTGCACCTGCATCATTACATTCATTCCACCCTTCAAGTCCAATCCTAACTTTATCTCTTTATCTTTCACCTCTTTATAGGTGTAACCAAGGTAAACTTTCTTATCTGCAACAGAATCTAAATAATATCTGTTTTTTACTTTATTGACAGAATCGAGATAAAAAGCCTTGTCAAGATCTGAAATCTTGGCAAACTCCGGCTTCATCTTCTCTGCCTCAACAGCTTTGGCTGCAAATGCCTCTGCTTTCTTCTCCTGATTCCTGGTTGCCCACGTAAATGAAATCTGATATAAACAGGCTAATGCTATCAGGATAGCTAATACTCTAAAGAGCCCTTTGTTTTGCATTTTAGTTACATTTTTGATAATAGGATGCAAATGTACAATTTTTTCGTAAAAAATAAAGTATTTCATACCTTTGTTACAGCCTTTTGGCTTTATTAAACAGATTTTTCGCAAAATGAAGAATACTATCTTTATGGTCTTTATCGCCATTACTTCTCTTTTTGTTTTACCGGAAGCAATGGCCCAACAAGTTTTGAGCAAGGCCCACTACAGCGAACGCACGGCCGATTCCCTGTTTCGCTCGTACCAATTCAAACAGGCTGCAGAAATATATGAACACCTGGCTAAAGAAGCAGATACTCCTACCAAAAACAGGCTTGAAATTAAGATAGTTACATGCCAAAACGGAGAAGCCATGCTACAATTTGTTTCTAACCCTAAGGTGGTTTTAAGAAAGGCCTTAGATAAAAGAGATTTTTTTCTTTACTATCCAAATATTAACAGCTTGGGGCATTTTATCCTCAGAGCAGATGCCTCAAAAGGCATAAGCGACACGCTATATGTTCCAGACAATACAGACAGGCTGTATTATAGTGCTAAAGACCTAAGCGGCAATTGGAATATATATGTCTCAAAAAGGCAAGAAAACGGTAATTGGGGAGATACTCAGATTCTCAACAATAATATCACAAGTAGCGGAAATGAAATTTTTCCGTTTGTCTCTCCAGACGGAAAAAGGCTCTACTTTTCTTCCAACGGACATTATGGAGCGGGGGGCTACGATTTATATGTCTGCCTTTGGGACGAAGAAAAGCGAGACTGGGGGTTGCCGCAAAACTTGGGCTTCCCTTACTCCTCTCCTGCAGACGATTTTTTCTTCTACATCACACCTGATGAAAAATATGCAACATTCTCTTCTACAAGACAATTTGCAGACCCTTCTTCCAGATATTACTCCACAACACGCGTCCTCTCTTATGTTGTGGAATACGAAACAGACCCGATAAAACATAAGGCTACTCCAGAGGAGGCCGCAAACATTGCTCTCTTGAGAACAGCCAACTATACACAAGGAAATCGCGATTCCCTCAACAAAACAGACATAGCAAAAGCCTTGGAGGGGGTAGAGCGCAAAACTGGAGTTTCTCAGATGGACTCTTCTGCCAGAAAAATTACCGAAAAATATACGCTTGTTTCGCAAAAATATCGCAAACTCAAAAAGCAACTAAACACTCAGGAAAAAAATCTGAATTCCAACAGAAACCTATATTCCCAAGTTCAGAGACGCTTGGGGGCAGAAACCGCGCAACAAGAAAAAGAGTTGAAAACAGATTCGTTGAACAACCTCGCACAAAACATTGCAGACAGCGAAGCCTCCATTATGAGCTTGTCTAAAGAGCTAAAAAATACAGAACACGAAATAGGGCAGATTGAAAAAGTTTTTCTGGCTTCGGGAATTGAAGTACCTGCAAACACCCTTTTTAAAACCTCAGAAGAACTTGCAGCAGAGGCCTTGGCAGAAGATTCCGACAACAACATAGAAATCTCTCAGCTATTGGATAACAGGGCCAAGGTTTCTGAAAACAATAGTTTTAGCATAGAATCTATAAAGCCTAAAACAGACCTCTCTTTCAAAATAGCCAAAGGGGCAACACCTTTGAGCTTGGAATATTTTCCGGCGGGCATTGTATATCAGATACGTATAGCAAGTGCCGCAAAAAAATTATCTGCAATCGCCCTAAAGGGACTATATCCTGTTTTTGAAAGAAGAGAGGGAGGGAGATACACATATAGTGTAGGCGTATATTACTCTTATGCAGAAGCAAACCAATATTTGAGCCGAGTAAAAAAAGCCGGTTTCCCTTCGGCCTACATTACAGCCTATGAAGACGGAAAGACCATAGCTTTGGCTACAGCAAAGAAAAAATCCTCCTACTATAATGTTGTGATTTACTGCTCGGAATCTTCTTTGCCGCAGGCTGCAATAAAAGCCATTTCTTCCACCGGCAAAGATTTAGCAAAAACTTCTACTGCAGAAGGTTTTAAATTTATAGCCGGCCCGTTCTCATCGCAGCAAGAAGCAAACGACTTAGCAAAAACTCTAAAAGACATGGCAGATAACAACTCCACCCAACTGCCTGAAATGAAGATTTCCGTTGAGCTTGTTTAATAGCCTAAACTTAGCTTACCTTGCAGGCTTATTAAAATAATTTCAATAGATATTATAAAAATTATGTTATATTTGCATCCTATTTGATTTGGATAAGCCTTGGTGAGGTGGGAGAGTGGCTGAATCCAGCAGTTTGCTAAACTGCCGAACCGGTTTACGGTTCCGCGAGTTCGAATCTCGCCCTCACCGCAAAAAACCGCACATAACTTGTGCGGTTTTTTTATTTCGATTCATTCTTAAAAAGCCATTAAAAGCCATTAAGGTTCATATACACCGTTGGCATCAAAAGCAGAAGCCCTATAAGCATAAATGCCAACAATATTTTCCAGAACCATTTAAGCCATACTTCATAAGGAATTTTTGCAACTCCCAGCACTCCCATCAAAACAGCCGAAGTTGGAGTAATCATGTTAGTAAATCCGTCTCCAAACTGATATGCCATAACCGTTGCCTGACGGCTCAGCCCTATCACATCGGAGAAGGGAGCCATTATGGGCATGGTAAGAGCAGCTTTGGCTGTTCCAGACGGTATAAACAGATTTAAAACTGTTTGAATTCCGTACATTATGGAAACGGTTCCTCCCCTGCTTGTACCATCCATAGTCTCGGCCAAACCATACAGAATGGTGTCCATAACCCTTCCGGCTGTAAGCACCTCTATTATACCTCCGGCAAGACCAACTATCAATGCAGCAGAAAGTATATCCTTGGCCCCGTTTACAAATTCTACGGCTATCTTGTTAGCTCCGCTACCCATAGCAACTCCGCTTATTATTCCCATTCCTAAGAATAAAGCAGATATTTCTTTAACATACCAACCATATCCCAAAACGCCTACAACCAAGAATATTATTGTAAAAGCCAATACGCTAAGTATAAAGTATAGGTAAGATTTTCTGAGCGTTATTAGTCCGAGGATTACATATAAGGCAGAAACAACAGGAATACATACAAAAGATAGCTCCTTCCCGCCTAAGGTAACTGTTGTCTTAGGATATAAGACAGAGGCTGCCACAAGAACTATGGAAGAAAGCGCAAATATAATCCATGCCGATAAAGGTGTTTTCTCCTGAAACTGCATTTCGGCACTCTCCTTTTCTCTGTTACGCCAGTACTCATCTATTTTATATGTAGGACTCAGCTTTGGATTTTTCTTTACCCTATTGGCATACCATAAAACAAAGGCTATTATAAGCATGGTTAGAATCACCCACACTACCAGCCTATATTCAAAGCCGGAAAACAAAGGAAGACCACTCAACCCCTGAGCAATTCCTATGGTAAACGGATTGAACACTGCTCCGCTGAACCCTATATGAGCTGCCACATATACCATAAGTACTCCGGTTATGGAATCGTAGCCCATGGAAATGGCTAATGGAACAAATATTATAATAAAGGCTATTGTTTCTTCGCTCATGCCAAACACCGCACCAAACATGCTGAAAATTAACATTGTAGCAACAATAATAGTCCAGTGTTTATGCACTTTTTTCAGAAAAGAGCCAATGCCAAAGTCTATGGCTCTACTGCTGTTTAGTATTTGAAAAGCTCCGCCTATTATAAGCACAAAAGCTATTATGGCAGCCTGACGTTTAAAGCCATCTACTATTGCGCCCAGTACTTGCCAACTTTGAGGATTGCTTTCTACCAGATGATAAGAGTCTGCCACTATAACATCGCGTTCGGCTCCGTTTACATTAACCATCTGATGCTCAAACTCTCCGGCCGGAACAATCCAGGTCAGAATTCCGCATATCATAAGCACGAATCCTATAATAACAAAAGTATGGGGTATTTTTTTGCCTGCTGCCATAATCTTCAGTTTTTCTATATGTTATACTTGTCTCCCGGATAGAGCACAGTCAGCTTGAAGCTATGTGCGTTACTGCCGTCTTCTCCTTTCTTGTAAGGCTCAAAAAGCATTGCGCATCCTGTACCTACCACTTCTATCGTGTTATCTGGATTTACAACCACAGCACTCTCTTCATCTATGCCGAGTCCTCGATATCCAGGATTGTCTAACAGAACATTGATAAGCCTCACCTGACGGCGGCGAGCTATAAAGTGTTGGTCTATAATTATATTGTCCAAAAAGCCAAAGCCCTCTTTGGTTTCAACGTAATTGCTTCTTATTTCGTTAAATACAGGCGATTCTTCATCTGCTCCTACATTTATCTGTCTTCCGGTAAGCATTATACGGCTCTGAATAGCCGCACCTGCGCTGGTGCCTCCAATTACACCTCCGTCTTGATAAACTTTGAGCATCTTGTCGAAGAATTTTGTTCCGTTAAGAAATTCTTTCAGACGATTCTGGTCGCCTCCTGAAAGAAAAACAGCTGTTACGCCATCTAATTTGGCAAGATTTTCCGGACTGTCTATGGAGTCTTTTTCGCACATTATGTAATCGGCGTTCTTACAGCCAAGCGCACGAAATTCTTCCGCTTGTCTTGGGCCAGTGTCTGGCATCTGACTGGCAAACGGAACTACTAATAACTTGCAGTCCGCTCCCCCGCCTTTTTCTATTATCTTATTCAGAATAGGAGCAATACGGTCGCCCCCTCCTTCTATAACCAAGGTTCCTTTTGCCGTTATGTTTTCTGGCAGGAATTCTAATTGCTCTCCCTTGTCGCATTGTTTACAGGAAGAGAAAAGAGATATTAATACGGCACTGAATGCCAGTATAGTTTTCTTCATATCAGTCTTCCAAAATTGTAGTCATGAGACCATAAGCAATTTGAGAGGCTTTAGTAAAATCTTCATATAGAATAAATTCATCGTTGCCATGAGGATTCTGAGCACCAACTCCTATATTTATGGTCTTTATTCCTTTTTTATTCATTGCATTAGCATCGCTACCGCCCATAGACTTCTTAGGCAGAGGCTTCATTCCCAACATTTTGATTACAGACTCAAAGTGCTTGTAGGGTTCATCTTGGGAATGAATGTAATAAGGGGTAAAATCCCATGCGCTATGGTATTCCATTGAAGCTCCGTGTTTTACACACACCGCCTCAAACTCTTCTATAATTTTTTTGAAACGCTCTTCGCCTTCCTCAAGATTACCGCTGCGGATTTCGCCCTTAATATCTACTCGATCGCAAACCACATTTGTGGCCGAGCCTCCTGTTATTATCCCTATATTGCCAGTATCCTTATCGCCTAATTTTCCATAAGGAAACTTAGTAATCGCCTCACTTGCAACCTGGATTGCACTAACACCTCTTTCGGGAGCTATACCGGCATGAGAAGATTGTCCGTAAAAAGTTACACCAAACTCCAAAAGTCCGCAAGTTTCGCTCACAAAAGCAGGAGGGCTCATATACGAATCAAAGATAAATCCATATTTTATCTCTGGTGCCGGCGTATAAAAGGTAGAGCCGGCTAATGTGGTTTCCTCACAAACAGTAAAAAGCAAGGTACAAGGCTGTATTTTGTCATCGGCAATAGCTTTTTCCAAAGCATAGAGAATAGACGAAAGACCTCCGCGGTCATCTACTCCCAAAGGCGTTCTTCCGTCTGACGTTATTCTGTCTTCTAAATATTTACGTACTAATCCTTTAGTTGAGCGAGGGGTGTCCATGTGAGCAGCAAGAAAGTGATTTCCTCCTCCTCTAATCTTAACAATAACATTTCCGCTATTGCCTCCGGAGAGAGAAGCAGCTCCATCTATCTCACAATCTATACCCAATTTTTGAACAAACTTCCTGATGTACTCTGCCACAGGAGCTTCGTTTCCGGAGGTGGCATCTATGGAAGTGAGGTCGTCAAATATTTGTTTTAGTCTTTCGTCTATCATCTTTGCTTTATGTTTGTGCTACAATCCGTACACAGACAGATTCTTTACTCTTATATAGTACTGGTCTGTACAATTTCCGTGTACAAGAGCTACATAAACAGTTTCGCCTCTGTAGGCAGAAATATCAACATTTACGGTTACAAAACTATTACTTTCTGTTATCTGCCAATCCAAAGCAACTTCTGCATCTCGGCAGTTGTCTATGGTTATCGGCGATGTAGATATAACTACTCTGTAACCTTCGTCATATTTTGCTGCAACCTCAAAGCTTACAAAAGCGGTTTTCATCTTTGTTCCGATTGCTATAGCAGGGGTTACAAGATAGTTTTCCGGAGTAAGAGGACCTATACCTCCACTCTTCCATGAATCCGAAGTAGCCTCACCGTCATAGTATTCCCAGCAGTAACCATCTCCGTCTTTGTCTATGATGGTAAAGGTAGAAGGTATCTCTGTTAAGAACGACTCTTCAAAGTACACTATCTTCTCCGGCATCATCACATAGTTAAGTATAGAGCTTGGCTTATTTGCCTTTGTGTCTGGTGAATCTACAAGCACTATATAGAAATTGTTGCCGGATCTAACCTTCATGTTTACTTTGATATATCCAAAATACTCTCCTGCCGGTATTGTTATCGTACCGCTCTTTGTAGAAGGAGAAAAGGTGGTATTGCCTTCTGATACAATCTCATATTCAGTGCCGTATTCCGCTGTGGAAGGACGAACTTCTATTTGCTCTGCGGGTTTTCCGGCAGGCAGTTCGGAAACAAGACGACTCTCATCCTTTAGAAAATACACCTCATCCACTATTTTGTATGCAACCGTTACCGGAGCATCGGAGTGCTTCACAAGCTGCACGCATACTGCATCTAAGCCAATTTCTCCATTCTCCTTTACATATTCTCCGTTTGAAGCAGTTTGCCCGTTTTCAGAGGCACTGAATTCAAAGTATTGCGGGCCTTTATAAGTCCAGTCTTCTTTCTGACAGGAGAAGAGAACTGCAACGGCCATAATTGCCATTATAGATCTAAATATCTTTGTTTTCATCTCAATCTGTTTTTTTCTGTTAATAACCTGGATTTTGAACAAGCAGTTTGTTAACATCCAATTCGGTTGTTCCTATAGCAGCCACTACTCTATAATCAGAATAAGGAATAGTAGGTAATCCCTCCGGACGAAGAATATCCAAACCAAGTCTCTTGCGATCGAAATATCTGTGTCCTTCAAAAGCAAACTCTATTCTTCTCTGAAGCAGAATCTCTTCAAGCAGCCCTGAATCAGGAACAGATGTATCGCCTATTCCTCTGTATCCCCTGAAGTCATTGATATCTTTACGAGCATTTGTCATATTGTTAAGATGAGCATACGCCTCAGCTCTATTGAGAATCATCTCAGAGATTCTGATAAGCGGAACATCGTCTAAGCCAAACAGGTCTGCTTTCTGCCATGAGTTGAACTTAATTGTCCACCATAACTTCTGGCCAGATACTTTCACTTTTCTCAAAGCTCCGAATCGTATATCCTTTGCCTGATCTATCAATGCTACAAAGTCGTCTGTTACAGAGAGTGTTGCATCGCCGGTTCCTTTACCGTTTCCATAACCTTCTGCATCTCTGTAGCCATCATCTTTTGTTCCGTACACAGAATGTAAAGAAGAAGAAAGCAGATTCTCTGGTTCTGTGTAATGAAGCTGCCAGAGGCTCTCTGCTCCAGAAGAGAAGATACTGGTGTACTGAGCTCCGGAATAAATCTTTACAGAAGCATTATTGAGCACATAGGTTGCTGCTGCCGCAGATTCTGTCCATTTACCCATATAAAGATATACTCTTGAAAGCAAGGCTTTTGCAGAAATAGCGGAAGCTCTGTAAGGGAAATTACCCTTATCGTTACCGTTCATATAGTCAAAAGCATCGTTCAAATCTTTTACTATCTGGGCCCACACAACATCCACCTTGTCTCTGGCTACAGATGCTTGTTCGGAAATATTACCTCCCTTATTAAAGAAAGGCTCAGTAACAAGCGGAACACAAAGATCAAAACCATCTACCAAACGGCCAGGCATACGCCCGTATATGCTTGCAAGATAGAAGTAATCGTATGCTCTCAGAAAGAGAGCTTCTCCTTTAAGAGCTTTAACAGAAGGGGTTTCTTCCAACTTATCCAAATAGAACAAGGCTTCGTTCAACGATACTATCTGCCTATATGCAGCCTGCCATATATCAATGTTATAATATGGGGTAAACTGATATTGCCTTGTGTATCTGGTTGCTCCTGCATTAAGTTTCACATTGTCGCCCAACACATCTGGCAGGGTAAGAAGATCTCTACCTGCAAATGTAGGCTCCTGCATAAGATCATATACACCTATAATCAGACTTCTTGCTCCGTCTTCATTCTCAATGTCTTCCTGAGGAAGCGCATGCTTGGTTTCCACATCCAGTAAAGAATCACACGAATACAAGCCTATGCTGATAAGTAATAAAATTAATATATTCCTTAATGTTTTCATTTCCTTACAATTTTAGAAGTTTAACTTCACACCAAAGCTAATGCTCTTGGATTGAGGATAAAGACCCCTGTCGTTACCCACAGACTCCGGATCATAGCCCTGATAAGGGGTTGTTGTCCAAATATTGTATGCGTTCAAGAAAAGCTGTAGTCCTTCCAGCCCTATCTTTTGTGCGGTTGCCTTCGGGAAGTCGTAACTGAGATTTACGTTTTTCAGCTTTATGAAATCTGTAGATTCATAAATAAGACTCATTCCTGGGTCTGTGTTTGAATCATAAGCCCTTGGACTACCCGGGTAATTGCCGTTGTAGAAAGGTTTTGGAACCCATGTTATATCGCCCGGCTGTCTCCAGTAGCGGTCGTATATCTCGCGGAAGAGATTGTTGTCTGCAGCCTGTCCTATAAGAACCGTTTTATCGCTCCAGTATTTTACAGCACCTGCCTGGAATTGTAAAAAGAAGGAGAGGGTAAAGTTTTTCCAACTAAGAGTGTTTAACATACCTCCGTACCATACCGGATCTTTTCCTTTTGACCAATATCTGTCTGCCAAATCTGGGTTGTAGGTTATATAACCGTCTTTGTCGTAATACATTGGACGGCCATCTGAAGTGTTTACCCCCGCCCACTTGTAAATAAATTCTGCTGTAACAGGTTTTCCTATTTTATAGTTGCCTATTTGCTCCAGTCCATCTTGCAACTTAGTAATAGCATTCTTGGTGTAAGAGATATTAAAAGCTGTTTCCCATCTGAAGTTTTCTTTATCTACATTAATTGTATTCAACTGTAAATCAAAACCTTCGTTTTTAACACCTCCCATGTTTGAAGGCATTGAGGCAAAACCGGTAGTCTCTGCTATACTTCTGGAATAAAGGAGATTCTTTGTATCATCGCGATATATATCAAAATCCATTGTGATACGCCCCTTAAAGAATCCTGCTGTTATACCAAAGTTCTTTGAATGTTTCTTTTCCCATGATAGTTTCTGGTTTCCGATAGAAGAAGAAACTAAACCTGTTAGGCCATTATAAGCATATCCTCCAGAGTAAAGTCTTCTGGCTCCGTAGTTACTGATGCTGGAGTTACCGGTTACACCATAACTGGCTCTAAGCTTGAGATCGCTAAGCCAATCTACATCTTTGAAGAAATTCTCTTCCTTTGCTCTCCAAGCAAAGGATATAGAAGGGAACCAACCCCACCTGTTATCTGCGCCAAAACGAGAAGATCCGTCGTAACGAAGGGTTCCCGTAAAAATGTATTTATCCCTGAATGTGTAGTTTACCCTGCCAAAGAAACCGGCTATCTTGCTTTCTGAAAAATCTTCAAGTGTTTCCTTAGGGCTGGAGGCACTGGAGAGAAGACGCATCCCCGGAGTAGAAGCTCCTATTGCCGAAGCTGTAATGCTGTGGAAGCGGGCATCTCTGTATGAGAAACCGGCTACCGCTGTAAGATGGTCTTTACCCAGATCTGCGTTATAGGTCAAGACTTGATCTGTCTGGAAAATACTTTCATCCGTATCGTGAGCCGTAACTGCACCGTTTTCGCGGTATCCTAATCTGGTGCGAGGGTCGCTATACTGATGCTCATTTATCCAAGTATAATTGATATTATAGCTACTCTTGAATTCTAAACCCTCTATAAACTTTATAGTTAAATCGTTTGAGCTTATCAAGTTGGAAATTTTTCCGTTATACTCATTCAGTTCCAACATCTGAGGAATGTTGTAGAGAGGGTATCCGTAAGGCAAATCCATTATCCAATTGCCGTTTTCGTCCCTTGGAGAAACTCCTGGGTTAAGGAACATTGCTGCCCTGGAAGGATTTGCGGCTGCCACTGTAGTTGCCTGATCGTACTTATTGCGGCTGAAAGTATTTTTTGTGCTTATATTCAGCCACTTTCTTATGTCGTGAGAAAGGTTTACCCTACCGGTTGCTCTTGTATATCCAGTATGCCTGATTATACCATCTGTTTTATTATAGTTTCCGGATATATAAAAACGAGTACGTTCGTTCCCGTCTGAAACTCCTAACTCATAATTGTGAGAGAGAGCTGTGCGGAATATTTCTTTATACCAGTCTGTGGTCTGCGCAGCAGAATAACCATCGTCTCCCCATCCAAAACTTTTGAATAAGTCTTTATGCTGGTTGTAGTAGTTTGTTCCCCACACCTCATCGTAATTTTTGTACTCCTGAAGTGCAAACTCTGCCCATTGAGGACCGGTCATCACTTTTATTTTACGAGCAAGTTTCTGAGCCCCTACTGTGGCGCTGAAAGATATGCGAGTCTTTCCTACAGCGCCTCTCTTGGTGGTGATTATAACAACTCCATTTGCTGCTTGAGCTCCGTATATGGAAGCTGATGCACCATCTTTAAGAACTGTAATAGATTCAATATCACTTGGATTGATGCCTCCCATAACGTTTGCGCTCTGTAGAATGCTGGTAGATTGGCCTCCGTTGGTCATCTGTACTCCGTCTATGATATACAAAGGCTGGGTACCTGCATTGATAGAACCCCTACCACGTATATTTATAGAGAATTCTCCTCCCGGTAAACCCGAATTGGAAGTAATCTGCACTCCAGAAACTCTACCCTGAAGAGCCTTTTCAAATGTAGGATTATTGGTCTCGGCTATTTGCTCTGAGGTAACATTCTGTACAGATCCGGCTATATCTTTTTTTCTAACAGTGCCATAACCAACCACAACAATCTGTTCCAGTTTATTATACTCCTCCCTAAGGACAATATCGATAACCTGACGATTTCCTACATTTATTTCCTGATCTTGCATTCCCACATATGAAACAACAAGAGTTCTTGGAGAAGAAAAATCGTTGATTCTTACTCGATAATTTCCATCTGTATCGGAAGAAGCCCCTGCTGTAGGCTCCTCTTTAACTTTAACATAAGCACCCGGAAGCGGCTCGCCGTTTATATCTGTAATCCGTCCGGTGATATACCCCTGTTTGGCTTGTTGCGAATCCTTTGAAGGGGTTTTGTCTTGAAGTGATGCACTTTTAGACGCCTTTTTTATATAGACGTTCTTTTTGCTGATGCTATAAGTCAGCTGTGTTCCTTCGAGACAACCTGCAATGATTTGCTCGATGGTGCTGGCCTTGAACTCCTTGTTTATTTTTGGAGTTCCGGCAAGGTCTGCATCCTCATAGACAAAATAGTACCCACATTGCGTGGTAATCTTGATCAATGCCTCTTTCAAAGAAAGGTTGTCAATTTTTACATCGTATTGACCATCCTTGTTCTGAGCATAAACCGTTGTTGTAAACAACAGGCCTAATGCCATAATAAGAAGCATAAAAAGGGATTTTGACTCTCTTTTTTTCATAGGCCGAAATATTTATTGAATTATAATGGTGTCTGATTCAAGCTTTATGTGTCCGTATAAAAATTCCTGAAAAGCTTCAATTATACTCGTTGCATCATCTCCCATCTTCAATCTTCCAGACAGAACCTTGTCTTTAACCGTAGTATCTGAAATTATAAGATTGTAACCGTAGTAGCGGCACACCTCTCTCAGAATATTCTCCACTGTTTCAGATTCAAAGCAATACACACCTCCTATCCATGCAGAATATATAGATGTATTGGTTTTAACTATTGTATTACTCCTAAGAGTCTTATCAAAAACAGAAAGGTCGCCCCCTATCATTTTATCTTCCTTAACACTTCCTGTGCTATCTGAATAAATGATAGAAATCTCACCGTCGATAAGAGCTGTTAGGGCCTGCTTTTCATCGCGATAAGATTTAATGTCGAACTTAGTGCCGGTTACTTTTACTTTGAATCCATCTGCCCCAACCACAAAAGCCTTATCGGAAGGAGTAACCTCAAAATATCCCTCTCCCGAGAAAGACACCTCCCGCGTATCTCCTTTAAACTTAACAGGATAAGATATTGAAGAAGAAGATTTTAGCCATACCTTTGAACCGTCTGGAAGAACTATAGAAGCCACACCTTTTTGATGTACAAAGAAGTGCTTTATCTTAGGCTGGCTAAAATGAGGAACTAACAGTAGCAGTAAAATAGCAGCGGCTGCGGCAACTAACGCAACCCATCTCCAAACAGGACGAATTCCTTGCACAGCATCTTTTTCTCTCTTTTTGCTACCAATGATGGCTTGTTCAAAATCTCTGTAACGCTTCCCCAGATAATCGGGATCAGACATTCGCCTAAAGAGCTCTTCATTCGCACGAGCACAAGATCTCCATTGGTCAAGCTCCTGTTGTTCAGATTTATCCAGACCTTCTAAAACATACTTTGCTATAAGCTGTCTGATTCTTTCAATATTAGAATTGTCCATAAGAAATCGTTAAGGCTTGTATGCCTTGCTATATATAAGACAATCATATACGACAAAAGGATGGAATCAGGAAAAGATTTATAGTCCTGCCAGTGCTTCTCTAAGCAGCTCCTTTGAGCGAGCCTTCTGGCTTTTGACTGTGTTTATTGAAATGCCAAGTATATCGGCTATTTGCTGATTGGAAAGGTTTTCTATATAACTCATTTTGAATATCTGACGACAACCCTCAGGTAATTGCTCTACTTTAGAAAAGATTTCCCAAAGAATTTCGGCCTCTATCCTGCTATTTACAAAGCCGCCTTCATCTTCTATTTCTACATTCTTCTGAATATAAGAAACATATTTACTATGAATCTTTTTTTTGGAAATATAATTCAAACAGGAATTACGCACGGCAGACATTGCATAAGACTCAAAAACAGAAGCATTTGCTATCTCCACTTTTTTAGAGAGCATTCTTTCAAATACAGATTGCACAATATCTTCGGCCTCTGCATAGGAAACGAAAAATCCCATGGCATAGAAACATAAAAAAGTCTTCCGGCTTTCATATAGTCTAACTATAGCCTCACGATTGCTCATGGAAATCCCGCATTTTACAAATATTGTATTTTCTACATTGCCG
>DFIA01000073.1 GCA_002372015.1 Bacteroidales bacterium UBA3709
GACAACAGGGGCAGTACCCATAGCGTCTGTCCAAGTAAAACCATCCGGGTAAATCAACATACCTGATATTGTACCCGCGGTGCCACCCACGTTAAGAGTAACCTTCGAATAACGGGCATCTTCGGTACTACTACCAACCCTTGCACCGCTTACTCTTGTGTTAAGAAGATAATCCCACTCTTCCTGTTTCAGGGTGCGGTAGGTGTTTTTAGCGTAAGGTGTGGAAGTAGGGTCGCTGTTAGGGTAAATATCACAATACTGCCCCCAGTTGGCAAAGTTAGTGGTCGTAGGGGAATATGAACTACTCCATGGTATGCCTAAGGCGTGAGGACCGGTAGCGCTTTCCGGATGCATAAACAAATCCACAGTTGTACCTGCAGCTGCACTGTAAGAACCGCTTTCTCCTCTGCTTGGATAAGCATACTGATTGTCGGCAAACTGCCAGCGGGCATTTGCGGCTGAATTGGCCGTTTTTATCACGGCCTGAAGATTGCCAGGAGAAAACTTCACCTTCTGGCCGTCTGAAGATACGGTAAATATCCGCTCTGTAAATGCTGAAGGGCCTACGATATCTACAATCCACGTACTCATATTAGTAATGGTAAGCTTCTTGCGTGCAGTAAGAGCTATCCAAGTCTTGGTGGTGCCGCTCACTGTCTGGAGTTTTATGGTCTTGGCCTCCGTCTTTGTAATTCCATCCTTGGTTACTTCCAATTCAAGCTTAAGCTCAAGCTGGGTAAGATCACCAGCCGGCAGCATAAGGAACGTAAAACTAACGGGGGTGGTCTCATTCAACTCCGGCTCATCAGCAGTGCCGTCCGATTTCTTGAATTTCATCGTTATGTTGCTGTCGTATGCAGATGTAGCCGTAGAGATGTGGTAAATATTGGGAACACTACCTCCAGCAACCTCAAGACCGGGGGCATTCACAAGAGTCATACGTGGACCGGCTTCATCGCTACTCAGGGAAGCATCGGTAGAACCACCATTGCCACCGGTAAGAACAGCACCCGTGAGCTTAACATTAGCCTCTGAAAGAGATGCAGGCTTTACAAGCTTTACCTCTACGCTGCTGAACTGAGGATAGAAGCTAAGGGTGAGAGGAGTACCGGAAGATGAAACACCGCTGGCACCAGCTGCCATATAGGCATAGCGCATATTAGGAGCATACCAGGTCTCTGACTTGTCTTCTTTTCCTTGACTCTTGTAGGTACGCCCACCTTCCACCATGGTGCAGTATTGAGTAGATGGCATCACCTCATAAGTGCCGCTGAAAGAGGCTATATAAGAAGAAGAAGAGCCTCCTCCTGTGGTAGCTGATACGGTTAGGCCAAGATCTGGATAAAGGGCAGCAAAATAGTTCGTGCCTTCCCGCCACTGAAGACCATTGCCAGTTACCGGAGTTAGCGTGGCGGTGCTGCGCTTTGGATCGTCTTTGCGTGTAGGATTTTTTACTTCGTAATTTGAAGATAGATTCTCATAGCCGCTGCCAGATCCACGATCGCCCCTCTGAGCTATGGTAATCTTGTCGCCTGCTACCCAGTCGAGATACTCGGCATAGACGCCACTGACTGTTGTTTCAAAAACTTCACCGCTAAAGCGAGTGTCGGAACTCTGGGTAAGATTGCCGTCAGAGCCGTGAGACACGCCACCCTGAAGGGAGGCTACATTCTCACCCTTCTCAAAGTCGTAGTAAATGGTATAGGTCTGCTCTACTTCGTTTTCAGAAGAAGAGCCCGTAGAAGACTTGGTTATTGCAGAAGGTGTGCCGCCGGTAGCAGTAAAGGTGATATAGTCACCTGAGCCTACCTTGCCGCCATGGCCTTCGTCTTCCCTGCTGCAGCTGGCAGATAAAAGTATAAGCAGAGCTACAGATAAAAGAAAAACTGCCGGATAAATCGCAGCTGAACAAAAATCTCTGAAAAATTGTCTGAATACAATGTGTTTCATATCGATAACTGGTTTGTGATAATATATTGTTTGTTATTATTTGTTATTTGCTTTGGTTATTTGTCTGGGTTATTTGCTTACGTTATTTGTCTGGGTTATTGATGTATTTAAATGTGTTTATTTATTCATGCGGCAGTCGCACATATTCGCATATATGTTCGCTGATCTGTGCTGTGTTTGTGCAGAGTCTGCATACAATGTGTCTGCTTGCCCTGTTGCAGCAAGCACGATGCCCCTGCCCCTACGCAACTGTGCCAAGTGGCACAACAGCGAAAGAGGCAGGAAACAACGCACCGCCCGAAGACCAATGCAAGGCCTACGGAATACAACATGAAACACCCGGAATATGCCAATGCAAAGAGCAAAACCGGTATATCTAAAAGCGAAAAAAAGATTACGGAAAACAGAAAGACTTAAAGCCCTGAGCAATGAAGCCTGTTTAAAAACATAGAAGGCTGGGGACGTACGGAAAAGTTTTCTGAAAAAAGCAGAAACAAGAGCAGAGAAGCTGCAAAAGCCCCTAACTAAATCTGCAGAAATAGAAGAGAAAATTCTGCAAAGGAACTTGAGTAAATCTACAGAAAAACAATAGAAAATTCTGCAAAAACCCCTAACTAAATCTGCGAAAAAGGAATGGAAAACTCTGCAAAGAAACCTGATAAAATCTACAGGAATAGAATGGAAAATTCTACAAAGAAAACCCGAAAACGCAAGGAAGTAATTTTGTAAATTGCTGTTTTTTTAGATAGTTACATACCCCCCCCCATAGCGTATTTCCTCAACGCCAAAGCATTGAGAGAATTGCACAGGCAAACGGTTATGTTTTCAAGTCTTTCCATTGGTTTTCTTTGGGTTGCACAGAGGCTAAAAAACTAAAGGCCGCTGAATTCCACGCTGCAAAGATAAAAACTTTTCTGAATTTGCAACACTCTTTACGTTTTCCTAAAGTTGCATTTACTAATTGAATTTGCGTTGCACTTACCAATTGGATTTTTCCTATCGTATTCTGTAACGGGGGCGGAAGTTGCGAGTTTCAAGCTTGCGGAGTTTGCCCCCGAGCAGTTTTCTGCGAATCTGGGAAACCCTATCTATGAACATGTGGCCTTCAAGATGGTCAAGCTCGTGCTCCACCATACGACAACCAAAACCATCAAAGGTTTCTGTTACGGGTTCTTTCTTTTCATTGAAGTATTTTACGGTAATGCGTTTTGGACGTACCACATCGCAGTTTATATCTGGAACACTCAGGCAACCTTCAGAATACTCAGCGGTTTCCTTGCTTTCTTCCACTATTTCGGGATTTATCATAACCCGCTTAAACTCTTTGAGTTCCGGATAATCCTCCGCAATGTCTGTACCATCCACAATCACAATCCTGAGGCTATGACCAACCTGTGGAGCCGCAATTCCCACACCGTCTGCATTCTTCATAGTCTCATACATATCTGCAATAAGTTGGTCCAGACCTTCCATATTAAGGTCAACTGGTTTTGCAATTTCTCTTAGGACAGGCTGTCCGTAAACATATATCGGGAGTATCATAAATTCTGTTGTTTTAATTTGTTATTACTACGGTCTATATAAGATTGCAGAATAAGAACAGCACTTATTGCATCTGCTGCACCTTTGCGGCTTCTCTGGCTCTTTTTCATACCGCCTTCTATCATAGCCCTTTGTGCTATTGTGGTTGTAAACCTCTCATCTTCCATTTGTATAGGAAGCTGCGGAAACTCCTTTTTAAGATGCTTCACAAACATTTCTACATACTTAGTGTTCTCGCTCGGCAAATTATTCAAATTCTTTGGATTGCCTACCACAAATAAATCTATGGTTTCTTTCTGGGCATAGTTTTTCAGATATTCAACTATCTTTGCACTTGGCACGCATCCAAGAGGTGTGGCAAAGATTCCCAGAGGGTCGCTTGCGGCTACCCCTACTCGTTTTCTGCCGTAATCTATGCCAATTATTCTTCCCATGATGCTGTGCAAAGTTAAATAAATATGTTAAAAATATTCTCAGGCAAACACCAACATACTGCTTCTGAAAAGACAACAGGGCAAAAGCTACTTTACATGCTGATTCTATTTGCAGCAATGTTTCTGCTATCTTTTTTGATTATCTGCATAACCCCCATAAAAAGGCTGATTCCGGGCTATCCTACGGAAAAAGCTAAAAAAGAAATGGTGCAGAATCAGATAACTTTAGATTCTCTCAAGCAACAGATAGAAAAGTGGCAGAAAGAATTGCAGGATATTCAGATGATTACATCTGGCCATACTCCAATACAAGAGACAACAGAAAATAATACTCAGGCAGATGGAACAAACTAAAAGGAGGATAGCTATTTTGGGTTCCACCGGAAGTATCGGCACCCAAACTCTCAACGTAATTTCTCAACATCCAGAACTGTTTGAGGTAGAGTTACTTTCTGCCGGCAGCAATGCACAGTTGCTTATTCAACAAGCTAAAATATATAATCCAAATGCTGTTGTTATATGCAATAAAGATAGATATC
>DFIA01000039.1 GCA_002372015.1 Bacteroidales bacterium UBA3709
TTACGAGCAGAATGAGATAGAGTTTTTACCTACAGATGCAGAAGATGCAGCAGACCAGCTAACACTGGCAAAATGGATTATCCGCAAACTCGGCCACAAACTTGGCTACGACGTTACATTTGCCCCTAAAATTACTGCCGGCAAAGCAGGTAGCGGGCTACATATCCACATGAAGATTACAAAAGACGGCAAGAGTCAGATGATAGAAAACGGCAGTTTGTCGGCAACAGCCCGTAAGGCAATTGCTGGCATGATGCTCTTGGCTCCTTCTATTACAGCCTTCGGCAACAAGGTACCAACTTCTTACTTCCGTCTTGTACCTCATCAGGAAGCCCCTACTAATGTATGCTGGGGCGATCGTAACCGCTCTGTTCTTGTGAGAGTACCATTAGGCTGGACTGCAGGTGGAGATATGAGCTGCATAGCCAATCCTATAGAAAAGCCTTCCGGCATAGACACTACTCAGAAGCAAACTGTAGAAATGCGTTCTCCAGACGGAAGTGCAGATGTTTATCAGCTGATAGCCGCTCTGTGTGTTGCCTGCAGAATAGGGATAGAAATGCCAGATGCCCTGCAGATTGCAGAAGACAAATATGTTAATGTAAACATTCACGATGCCAAAAATGCAGACAAACTGGCTAAGCTCGAACAACTTCCGGATAGCTGCCAGGCAAGTGCAAAATGTTTAAATAAACAGAGGGAATACTATCAGAGAGAGGGAGTATTCTCCGCCAATATGATAGATGGGATAATCTCACAACTCGAATCTTACAGAGACGGTGCTTTGAGAAAGGAAATAGAAAACAAGCCACAGGAAATGTTGCAGTTGGTGAAAAAATACTTCCACTGCGGATAACGGCACTCACTTATTAGATAAAAAACACACTAAAATATGTCTTATATGAAAAAATGCGCACTATTTCTAATAGCTGTTCTTACAGGCGGCGGCCTTATGGCACAGCAGCTCGGTCAGAAAGAACTAACTGAGCTTAAAAACAGCTTTAACAACGATGCCTATGCCAAGAGCATCCACAATATAATATCGGCAAACAGGGGCATTAAAAATCTCTCTTACGACCCGGCTGTAGTACGCGGAACAGACGATTTCTTCAAGTACACTACCAATGTCAGCGGCATTACAGACCAGAAAAGTAGTGGAAGATGTTGGATGTTTACCTCTATGAACCAACTCAGACCTATAGTAATGCAGAAGTATAAGATAAAGAGCTTCGACTTCTCACACAACTTCAATTATTTTTGGGATATATTAGAGAAGGCCAATCTCTTTCTGGAAAATGTTATAGCTACTGCAGAAAAACCTTTTGGCGACAGAGCCGTAGATAATTTGTTCCAGTATCCTGTAGGAGACGGCGGTGTTTGGAATCTCTTCTACAACATAGGAGAAAAGTATGGTGTTGTACCTGCTGAAGTTATGCCAGAAACCGAGCACAGCAATGCTACAAGTCAGTTCCTTAGCATAGTTAATGAAAGACTTCGCAAAGGCGGCTACGAAATCCGCAAAATTTATGAAGATGCAAAGATTGTAATGCACAGCGGCACCATGGGAGACCCTTATGCAAACGCTCAAAAAGTTAAAATGGCAACCCTGAAAGATATTTACAGAGTGCTTGCTATATGCTTAGGAGAACCTCCTACAGAATTTACTTGGAAATTCAGAGATACAGACGGTAAGATTCAGACCATCAAAACCACTCCTAAAGAATTTTACAAAAGTATAGTTCCCGGTAACTACAATGCCGAAAACTATGTTATGATTATGAACGATCCTACCAGAGAGTACTACAAAATTTATGAGATAGACAACTACCGCAATACTATAGAAGGTATAAACTGGAAGTATCTCAATTTGCCTAACGAAGATATCAAGAAAGCTGCAATAGCCTCTATAAAAGATGGTGAGCCTATGTATGCCTCTTGCGATGTAGGCAAACAGAGCAACACCGCAGCAGGCGTAGGATACATGGACCCAGGCATTTACAACTATGGGCAACTATTCGGCATTAACTTGGATATGGACAAAAAAGCCAGAATACTCACCCGTCAGAGCGGTTCTTCTCATGCTATGTTAATTGTGGCTGTAGATACAGACGAGAACGACAAACCTATAAAGTGGAAATTTGAAAACAGCTGGGGCGCACAGTCTGGTAAAGGAGGCTATCTGATTTTTACCGACAAATGGTTTGATGAATACATGTTCCGTATAGTAATCAATCGCAAGTATCTGGATAGTAAAGCGCTCAAATCGTTAAATCAGAAGCCGGTGATGCTTCCTGCTTGGGACTATATGTTTTAGGCGGAACCTTTAAAATGCGCCGCATCAGTGGGTAAAGGTTATTACATCTGGTTCCCAGATTGTTAATAAACCCTAAACCAAGTGAACGATATTTTAACAGAATGTAGCCCCGTGGCCAATCCGGCTGCGGGGTTATATTGTCCTTAGATAAAAAAGAAAGAGCGGTATCTCTATCTACATGCACAAACGCAAAAGACAGCTCGGCCTTAGACAGTTGCAAAGTTTTAATATTTTGTATATCAATGCTAATAGCCAACCGGTCTTTATCTTTGGAATACTTGGCAACATAACTGCTCAATGCAAAATCTGCATCCGGAATTATCTTTCCTGCTTTTATAACCCCCACTCTTACGCCCAACATCTTGATGCAGGATGCTGTCTTTGAGCCAAGAACCTGTGCCACCTTCAACATTCTTTCCTGCAGGTTCTTATCAGCAGGAAGCATATAAATCGTACCCGAAGACTTCTCAAAGAAAAAGTCTATACCAAGATTGCCGCCGTACATAACACCAACAGAGGTATGAGCGTAACCGCACTGATTTGAGCTCATTTGCTTCTTTCCTACGCACTTAGGAGTTAATATTTTTCTGGATTGAACGGTTTTTGTGGAATTGACAGTATGGCTTGCCATGCTGGAATTAGCAGCCCGTTTTCTAAGGACAGCAAAAAACTGCCCCTCTCCCCTAACAAGCCCAGGAACAAACTGATAGCCGTGCGATAGATGCAATACTTTCATATCATTTTCAAGCGGCATAAATTCAGCACCCAATTCCTCTGCTATAAACCTTACATTATCTACATTCTCAATATGATTATAGGTGCATGTGGAATAAATCAGAAGCCCTCC
>DFIA01000095.1 GCA_002372015.1 Bacteroidales bacterium UBA3709
AGGAATACAAGTTTACTTGATATTCACGAAATGTAGCCTATATTGAACCAATATATAGTGCAAATTGAGAGGAATACAAGTTTACTTGACACAGATAACTAACTCGTAGAATTGGGAATATTATGGAAGAGCAGAAAGGTCTATTGAGCGCATTAGCTGAAGCTCTGAAACAGTACGAACAGAATCAGGAAGACAGCAAGGATACTACAGCAATCGCCATAGAGGAAAAGCTTAATGAGATTGCAAAAATGATTTCATCTTTAAGCGATAGGATAGATGCATTAAGCAGCAGAATTAATCATATTAGCGAGCATGTAGAAAAAGATATTACCCTAACCCCAGAGCCGATTTTTGACAACCCCGAAAGTGTAGATACAAACTTCCATTGCTCAGATGATGAGTATAATTCCGATTTTGAAGAAACCGAAAGCACAGATAACCAGCATAGTTCCTTTGAGTTCAGCAACAATGATGAAGACGGAGATGAGGACGATGATAATGAATATGAGGATGGAGAGGAAGACGATGAAAGTAACGAGGACAATATCGAAGGTAGGGAAAGTGAAGAAGATAGTTATAGCAACGATGATGAGGATGATGAGGATGGCGAGGAAGAAGATGAAAGTAGCGAGGACGATATTGAAGATAGGGAAAGCGAAGAAGATGGTTATAGCAACGATGATGAAGACGGAGAGAAGGACGATGATAATGAATATGAGGATGGAGATGATGATGAGGAGGATTATAATAACAATGCAGAAAGTGATGGAGGGGAGAAGAACCATTGCGAAGACAATGGCAACGATATAATAAGAGAAGTGGCTGATAAACAAACTAATACCTATCAACTAAAAAAGAACAAGGATTGGTACGATTGGGAATATGATTATCCTGCAGAATATGTAGATAACATTATGGACTCATTGGGTATCAACGATAAATTAGAGTTTGTGAGAGAACTATTCCACTCAGATACAAGGATGTTTGAGCGACAGATAGCGGAAATAGAAACAATGAGCAATTTTAAATCTGTAGTTCTGTTCTTCAGACAAGCGCATCCTGAGTGGGATGAGGACAGTAGCACTGTATATAAACTTTACATGCACATCCGCAGAAAGTTCAGAAACTAAGGGCATGAAAAACGGCATGTTATATCTTGTTCCTACACCTATAGGCAATCTGGAAGATATTACACTCAGAGCCATACAAGTGCTCAAAACTGTAGATATCATCTATGCAGAAGATACTCGCACAAGCAGTGTTCTGCTCAAAAGATATGACATTTCCACTCACATGGAGAGTTTTCACAAATTCAACGAGCATAAGAAAACTGAATCTATCTGCACAAAACTGCTTGAAGGGGGTACCGCTGCCCTGATTACAGATGCTGGTTCGCCAGGCATTTCAGACCCAGGCTTTCTTATAGTGAGAGCCTGCATCGAAAAGAATATCGAGATAGAAGCCCTGCCGGGAGCTACTGCATTTGTTCCGGCACTAACTGTTAGCGGCCTTCCCTCCGACAGATTCTGCTTCGAAGGTTTTCTGCCTCAGAAAAAAGGCAGGCTAACAAGAATACGCATGATAGCAGAAAGCCCCATAACTTGCATTGTTTACGAATCGCCATACAGATTGCTTAAACTGTTAGAAACTCTAAAAGAGCTTGCGGGGGGCAATCGCAGAGTTGCTGTATGCAGAGAAATCAGCAAAATACACAACGAGTGTAAAAGAGGTACCATAAATAAACTTATTTCTTGGTTTAGCAAGAATGAGCCTAAAGGAGAAATTGTAGTAATAATTGAAGGGAAAGAAAATGGGAAAGATGTGGAAGAAGATTTTGGAAGGGATAAGAAAGAAAAGTTCAACTACACCCAATAAACAAGAACAACCGAAAATAAGCGACACTACAGCAAGAGGCGTTTTAGCCTTAATGGTATTGATTTTTGTATTTCAGACCGTTACGTTTACCATTCACAAATGCTCAGATAAAGAGCAAGCAAATATTGCCTATAATTCAAACACAAACTCCCTCGGCAATCATAACTCATATCAACAGCATAATTATACCCTATTCAACTTTAACCCTAACACTATTACCATAGACAGTTTGAAAATGCTTGGATTCTCTGAAAAACAAGCACTTATTATTATTCATTACAGAGAAAAAGGAGGGCGGTTCAGAAAAAAAGAAGATTTTGCAAAAATGTACAGCGTAAGCAATGAAAAATATATAGAGCTCGAACCATATATAAAAATAGAAAGCAACTCTACTCCAAGCAACAGCGCAAAGCAACCAGAAAAGGCTGTTCTTGAGAATATAACTCACAAAGCTACAGTATCTGAAAGCACACCACAAAACACTATATCACAGAACAATACAGCACTGCAAAGCAATACCCTAAACAATACAGCGCAACAGAACACTATATCACAAAACAATACACTGAACAACACAGTGCAGCAAAACACTCTATCACATAATAATACAGCGCCACAAAGCAATACTCTAAACAATACAGCGCAGCAGAACACTATATCACAAAACAATACTCTAAACAATACAGTGCAGCAAAACAACGCACAGCAAAATACTGTATCACAAAACGGCAAAACTGCAGGCGAGAATCAAAGCAAAGGCACATGGAATAATCCTAAACCAAAAGTATATATAGATATCAATGAGGCGGATAGCACTACTCTTATGTCTGTAAAGGGAATCGGCCCTTACTTCTGCCGCAACATTCTATCCTACAGAAAGGCTCTGGGTAGTTTTTACAGCACAGACCAGCTGCTGGAAATCAAGGGTATGGATCAAGAAAAATATAACAGAATTAAAGATCAGATATTTGTTCATCCTGCAGGAGTAAAAAAATTCTCTATAGCAGAGGCAGATAAAGCATTTCTTGAAAAACACCCCTACATAGGAGCCTACAATGCAAGGGGAATTGCGCTGTTCATAAAGAATCATTCTAAAGAAGAAATTACCTTAAAAGCACTGGTAGAAAACAATATCCTAACAGTAGCAGATACACTCAGGTTGCACCCATACATATACTGATTCGGCCAGATTTTCAGTATCTCAGAAAATTGCGTTAGCTTATCTTTTCAATAAGCCAAATGAGCAAAGCCCGACAGAAAGCCGCTGTAAACCGGCGAAACATTAACAAAGTTTAGCGAGCCATTAGGCAGATTTTACTCAAGCTACTTTGAAAGTGTTCTGGATTTTGTATATTTGTTAAAGCAGACAGATTGAACAATAACAGATTTTACAAGAATGGCTTTTATAGAATGTGAGAATGTGGTCAAGAAGTTTGGCTCCTTTACAGCCTTAGACCATATTAATTTGAATATTCCGCAAGGGAAAATCTTTGGTTTTTTAGGGCCTAATGGTGCCGGCAAAACAACTCTAATCAGAATTATCAACCGCATTATTCTACCTACAGAAGGCAAAGTACACTTCAATAATAAAGAACTAACCATCAGCGATATAGAAAATATAGGATACCTCCCCGAAGAGCGTGGCCTATATAAGAAAATGAAAGTTGGAGAGCAGGCTTTATATCTGGCAAGGTTAAAAGGAATGACCAAATCTGATGCCACTAAAGAACTGATGAAATGGTTTCAGAAATTTGGCATACAGCCATGGTGGAACAAGAAAGTTGAGGAATTGAGCAAGGGTATGGCTCAGAAAGTGCAATTTATAACCACCGTACTCCACAAGCCGCAACTGCTGATTTTGGACGAACCCTTCTCTGGCTTCGATCCCATAAATGTAAATCTTATTCGCGACGAGATTTTACGCCTTAAATCAGAGGGTAGCACCATAATCCTATCTACTCACAATATGGAATCTGTAGAAGAGTTATGCGATGAAATAGCCCTCATTAACAAAGCAAAGCTAATTGTTTCAGGTAACGTAGATGAAATCCGCAAACAATACGGCCATAACAGGGTGGAAGTATGCTTCCGACCATACGAAAATACTCCCAACAACATGCTGGAAAAACAAGAAGGGCTATTCTCAGTAGTTGCCACAGAAAAGGTTAAGTATTACTACAAGGCTATTCTTGATATAGAAAACCAGACAGCAAGTAAAGACCTGCTAAACAATATAGCAAATCAAGTTGATATAATTTCATATCAGCCGCTTATGCCTAAAATGAATGAGATATTCATCAAGCTTGTTAAAGAAAGCGGCGGAGCTGTAGCCCAAAGTATAGACGATTACAATAATTCTAAGAAGCAATAAGATATGAGCAAGATAGGTATTATTATAGCAAGAGAATATGCTACAAGAGTTAAGAAGAAATCTTTTATTATCGCAACCCTTCTTGCGCCGTTTCTGCTTGCTCTTATGTTTGTAATTCCCTACCTCGTTATGTCGAACTCGTCAGATAACAAAGTTAGAGTGATTGTTGTGGACGACCAGTCTGAAGTAATATATCAGAAACTGCAAGATCAAGATAACATTAAGTACAGAGTTGTTGATCACGCCTCGGCAGAAGTAATGAAGCAAGAACTCAAGGCAGAGCACGGCTATGCAATACTACAGATTTCGCCGCTCGATTCCCTTAACAATGTAAGTGCATCTATTTTCTGCAACGAGCAAGTAAGTTTAGGTCTTAAAAGCCAGATACAAAGCCACATAAACAAGATTTTAGCAGAGTATAAATTAGAATCGTACGATATTCCTAACTTAGATGCTGTTCTAAAGAACATAAATCATGAGGCTACTGTAAAAACCTTTCAGTTAAGTAAAAAAGATAAAGAGAGTAAAGAAACCTCTGTGGGTGTATATATGGGCATTGGCTATGCCTCAGGCTTTATAATCTACTTTTTTATTTTCATGTTCGGAGGCTTGGTAATGAATGGAGTTGTGGAAGAAAAGAGCAATAGAATTATAGAGGTTATTGTATCTTCCGTAAAGCCTATGCAACTAATGCTGGGCAAAATTATAGGAATTGCACTTGTGGCTATTACTCAGTTTACAGCTTGGGTTGTTCTTACATTCCTTATTCTTACCGGTGTGGGCTTATTTACCGGAAACACAGCAGCTGAAATGGCCAAACAAAACACACAAGCTCAAGCAATGATGTCTGGTGTAGAGGCCACTGGTATTGATGCCGCTGCTGCTGCAGAGGCAATAGATATTTCAAGTGCAGGCAACACCTTCTTCAGTACCCTATCACAAATGAATATACTTGGCATAATCGGAACTTTCTTGCTATACTTCCTACTCGGCTATTTGCTGTATGCAAGTATGTTTGCAGCGGTTGGAGCCTGTGTAGATAACCAAGCCGATTCTCAGCAGCTTCTGTTTCCAATTACCATACCATTAATTCTGGGCTTGTTTATTATGATGAGCGCATTCCAGAATCCGAATTCGTCACTTGCTATCTGGGGTTCCATAATACCATTTACATCGCCAATGGTAATGGTTGCCCGCTTTTCTTATGGAGTTCCGGCCTGGCAGTACATACTTTCTGTAACCCTGCTTTTAGGCACATTCTTGTTCATGGGGTGGATTAGTGCAAAGATATATCGTATCGGTATTCTGTCCTATGGTAAAAAAGCCAGCTGGAAAGATATTTTCAAATGGCTGAAAATTAACGATTAACACACGAACAAATCTGATAACAAGCAACTATAATACAACTCCTCTATACCGAAAAAACTATGCGGCCCTTATCTGGCTCTCATAATAAGCAACATAATATGGTTCCTCAACACAAGAGACTATTTTGCGTATGTATTGCCCTGCTGCTAATTTTACTACCGAGTAGCACCATAGCCCAAAGGGTAAAAAAGGCAGAGTACACATCTACGCAATTAAACAATCAGGCTTTAAGCAAGATAACTTGGACAACCACCACAATAGACTCCAGATTTGAAAAAAACACTTCCGATAACTTGCTAAGTTCTGCTATTGTATCAAAATATAAACCGGAAGTTGATAAGTTCTCAGAGCCCATAGGGTACTGTCCTACAGGGCTTAAAAGAGGCTATCCGGTTGCACCTATGTCGTGTTGGGCGGTTGATGCCTTAAAAGAATATGCACAAAACTATATCGATACCACCACAAGAGCAGATATAGACAAAAACATTCGGATAGATTTTTCTCTGATGAATTTTGGGGGCATAAGAAGCGAAATGCCTAAAGGCAATGTATCCAAATACGATATACTATCCATTTTCCCATTTAATAACTTTCTGATAATAGAAGAGTTAGACGGAAGCAAAGTAAAAATGCTAATGGAGTTTTTTGCTAAAACAAGGGCTCAGGTTCTTGGAGGCGTAAAGCTCCACATAGATGGCAGCACTGTAAAAGAATGTCTCATAAACGGAGAGCCCCTCAACGAAAATCGTAAATATGTTGTGGCCACTATAGATTTTTTATACAAAGGCGGAGATAATCTTTATCCGTTAAAGCACGGTAACTGGAAAATAGACACCGATAAAAAAATGATGGATGTATTCATAGAATATATCCAAGACCTTACGGCCAAAGGCAAAACAATAGAGAAAGAAGAAGATAATCGTCTGATAATAGAAAATAAAATACAAGACTGATTATGAGAAACAGACTAATTTTAGCGGCCATATCTTTGCTATTCACTATGTCTGCAGCCGGGCAAGATTTGGTTATACTCCACACCAACGATACCCATAGCCAGATAGAACCTTTAAATACAGGGCCGTACAAAGGATTGGGAGGTATTGAACGCAGAGAAAAATATATCCAGCAAGTAAGGGCCGAACACAAAAATGTTATTCTGTTGGATGCCGGAGACTTTTCTCAGGGCACTCCGTATTTTACTCTGTTCAAAGGCGATGTGGAGATAGAGCTCATGAATGCCCTGAAATATGATGCCGCTACTTTTGGAAATCACGAATTCGACAATGGTATAGAGGAACTTGCGCGAAGAATAAAGATGGCAGAATTTCCGATTGTAAATGCAAATTATACCACCAACAACACTCCCCTAAAAAACTTAGTGCCACCATATACCATATTGGAAAGGGATGGTAAAAAAATTGGTATAATTGGTTTAAGCGTAAGACTTTCCGGCCTTGTGAGTCCGGAACACATTGAGAAAATGAAATACAAGCATCCATACAAGATTGTAGATAAGCTTGCAACCAAGCTGAGAAAAAGCAAAAACTGCGACCTTGTAATTCTGCTAACACACTGCGGATTCTCACAAGGCACACAGCAAAACCCATCCGATACCATGATTGCCCAAAATACTGAAGGAGTGGATATTATCATAGGAGGACACTCTCATACTTTTATAAAAGAGCCTGCCATAGTAGAAAGCAAAAATGGAAAGAAAGTAATGGTTGTACAGGCAGGCAGCAAGGGAGAAGAGGTTGGACGAATCGATATCTGGTTCTAAGAAACCTGATAGCCAAGAGAATATAAGCTAAACTTAAAAACAATTCCCCCGCCGTCTCTTGGGAATGCCGCTATATTGCCCCTATGAAATATCACTGCATTCTTCACAATGGCAAGGCCTAAGCCAGAGCCACCGGTTTTTCTTGTACGCCCCTTATCCACCCTATAGAATCTCTCAAATATCCTGTTCAACGATTCTTCCGGCACGCCTCTTCCGCTGTCTGAAAAAGTAAAGTTGATTTTATAGCCTCCCTCGCCTGCCACCTGTTCAATACCGCCTGCAAGGGTAACTGTTATATTCTTCCCGCCATGCTCTATTGAATTATCTATCAGATTTTTGAACAGAGAATATATCAAATCATAACTGCCGTAGAGTTTAAGTTCACTGCTGAGCCTACATTCAAACGTTATATTGGAAGCTTCTAATTTATAGCCTATTTCTTCCAAAATGGCATCTATACACCTGCTGATATTCACCTCCGATAACCTATACAGTTGAGTAGAAGAACCTTGCTCAGAAGCCTCATCTAACTTGTTGAGCGTTGCTACCTCTCCCACCAATTCAGAAAGTCTCACTGCTTGTGAGTATGCCTTTGAAACAAACTTACGCATCTGTGGTTCAGGCATATCCTCCGAACTGATAATAGTTTCTAAATAAGCCCTGATTCCCGTCAGAGGTGTTTTTAACTCATGAGCTATATTATGGCTCAGCTGCTGCTTGTATCTCTTAGCCTCTTCTAACTGGCTGAAAGTAGAGGCGATTTCTCTCCCTACATCGCCGAACTCATCATTACCAAACTCTATATCAGATAAACTTTTGCTGTTATGCTTTATTGCAGATACCAATTCGCTATAGGTGCCCATAGGTTTTGATAATCGGCGAAGAATATAAATAAACGAGAAAATCAGAGCTATTAGCAATATCACAATAAGAATAAAATATGTATTGTCTTCTACCCGTGCAGGGCGGAGTATCTGAAACTTTGAGTAGGTTCTTATATAATAACCGGCTATCTTCTTGGCAAAAAAAAGATACTCTGTATCTGGCTCCAAAACAGAAGCTCTCAATGCACTGCCTTCTCCGGAAACATAAGCATTTGCAATTTCTGTTGCAGAAGCTATATTGTCTGGTATAGATATATCTGCCTGCTTCGAATCGTATATAACATTCCCCAAAGTATCTGCCAAAGTAAACCCTATGCCCCTACCCAAGATAAGAGTCTGAGCCTTCCTACCCATTGCCAAACTATCGGCAATCTGAGAAACAGCAGTTTTTAATTCTTGCTGTAATGTAGATATGCTGTAGCCTCGGCTTTGCCTGTAGGAATACAACACAAAGAACAAGACCAACAAAACCAGCAGAATCAGCAAGTAAATTACAAGCCTGTACCTATATTTCAACTTGAGTTTTTCCATCTGTCTGACTAAAGAACAGAAGCCTGTAAACAATATCCGAATCCAGATCTGTTATGAATAAGATTTTGAGCCTTGCCTAACTTCTTGCGCAACCTTGCAATATGCACATCTACCGTTCTTTGCAAAACCAATGTATCGCCTTTCCAGACGCTTTTCAATATTTCCTCTCTGGAGAACAGCTTTCCGGCTCCTTTAGCCAAGAGCAAAAGAATTTCCATTTCTTTTTTTGTTAGGTAAACCTCCTCATTCTCCACAAACACCTGATTGGCCGATACTTCTATAACTAAACATCCAAAATCAAAACGATCTGCACCCTGCGCTGGCAGTTCTGCCTGTGTTGCCACATCTTCTTTGATTCCTACGCTCCGCCATTCTGGAGCTACAGCCGAGTTTTCTTTTCGCCTATACATACTGCTTCTGGCCAACACTGCCCCTACTCGTGCCACCACCTGATTTACAGAAAAAGGCTTTGATATGTAATCGTCGCAGCCTATATTAAAACCTTTAAGCACATCTTCTTCTGTATCTAAAGCAGTAATAAAAATTATAGGAATATTGTTTTTGTAATCTTCTCTCAGCAATTTAGCTAAACTAAGACCGCTTATGCCTCCAAGCATTATATCCAAAAGAATAAGATCATACTTCTCAGAAGATAAGACAGATAAAGCTTCTTCGGAGCTCAGAACGGTTTTTACATCATAACCCGCTTTTTCGAGATTGTATTGCAGTATTTCGCAAATATCCTCCTCATCATCTACAATGAGTATATTGGCTTTTCTTGTAATATCGCCCATAACGCAGCATCCTTTATTTGACAAAAGTACGCAATTTTATTAACTTCGTGCCCTAATAAAACAAGATGATGTTTATAGCATGAGTTACAAGAAGAAAGATTTGTTTACTCCAGAAACTACTCAACAGTTGGGGGAGCATTATAAAGAAATCCTAAGACTATTAGGAGAAAATACGGCAAGAGAAGGTTTGCTCAAAACTCCCGAAAGAGTAGCCAAGAGTATGCAGTTTCTCACACACGGTTATCAGACAGATCCTGTTGCCATACTAAAAGGAGCCATGTTCAAAGAAGAATATCAGCAAATGGTTATCGTAAAAGACATAGAGCTATACTCGCTGTGTGAACATCATCTGCTTCCATTTTACGGAAAAGCCCATGTTGCCTACATCCCTAACGGATACATTACAGGACTTAGCAAAATTCCAAGGGTTGTAGATGCCTTTGCACGTCGGCTGCAAGTTCAAGAGAGATTAACGGTACAGATAAGAGACTGCATTCAAAAAACTCTTAAACCGCTGGGAGTGGCTGTTGTTATAGAAGCAGCCCACATGTGCATGCAAATCAGAGGAGTACAAAAACAAAACTCAGTTACCACCACCTCTGCATTTACAGGAGCCTTCCTTAATAATCGCAAAACCAGAGAAGAATTTTTAGGGCTGATAGGAACATCGCTCCATTAGAATAAGCTATAAAAACACATCGAGATAAACATAAAAACGGTTCATGAGAATTTTAATTTGCGCTGCAGAACAAGAAGAGTTGGATTGTGCTATTCAGGCTCTTAGGCTATATGAAAGCAAGATTGCGGGAAAAGCTCAGATAGATTTCATGCTTACTGGCATTGGAATAGCATCTACCTGCTACAGAATAACAAAAAAGTTAGTAGAAGCAGAGGCAGAAGGAAGAAAATACTCTCTTGCCATCAACATAGGAATTGCCGGCAGTTTTGATTTGGAGAAGTTTCCTATTGGCAGTGCTGCACTTGTAGAAAAAGAATATTTCGGAGACTTGGGCTTTATGACAGCCTCTGGTTTCCTAACCTTATTCGACTCTAAAACATTAGATTCCAACCTATTCCCATTCAAAGACGGAGCCTTGGAAATGCTACCGCTTTCGGAGTATTTCAACAATATAGCATCCACCTACAAAAGAGCAACAGGAGTTACGGTGCAAACAGTTTCTGGCAACAGCCAAATGTTTAACAACCTCGTAAACAGATACTCAGCCCAACTAGAAAGCATGGAGGGTGCAGCATTCTTCTATATTTGCCTCAACGAATATGTGCAGTTTATGGAGCTAAGAAGCATATCCAACAAGGTTGGAGAATCCGATGTTTCTAAGTGGGATACACCTAAAGCCTTAGAGGCCCTAAAAGAAGCATGTAAAGAATTCTTCAGACAATTTACGGAAAACCAGTATATAAATCATTAAGCTACACTAAGCTATGGATAACATACAGAATACTGCAGAAGAAGTTATCAGAATAGAAAACCTTACCAAACGATACATCTTAGGCACACAACAGGTAAATGCCTTAGATGGAGTATCTCTGTCTATAAAAAGAAATGATTACCTGGCAATTATGGGGCCTTCTGGGAGTGGTAAATCTACCATGATGAATATTCTCGGTTGCCTTGATACCCCAACCAGCGGCAAATATATACTCGGTGGCACAGATGTAAGTCAGATGGAAGATGGCGAATTGGCAGATGTAAGAAACAAGCAGATTGGATTTGTATTCCAGTCTTTCAATCTACTGCCAAGATACAGTGCATTGGAAAATGTAGCCCTCCCACTAATCTATTGCGGAACCCCAGAAAAAGAAAGAATAGAGTTGGCTTCCAATGCATTGGAAACAGTTGGTCTGTCAGACAGAAAAAATCATAAGCCAAGCGAACTTTCTGGAGGTCAAAGACAAAGAGTAGCCATAGCCAGAGCTATAATAAACAATCCTACAATCATACTTGCAGATGAGCCCACAGGAAACTTAGATACAAAAACAAGTATCGAGATAATGAATATCTTTGAAAAAATACATCAGCAAGGCAATACTATTATTTTAGTTACTCACGAAGAAGACATATCACGTTTTGCACGCAGAATAGTACGCCTCAGAGACGGCAAAATAGAAAGCGATACACAAAACGATAAAAATCAATAAGGAGGTTCTAAATATACAGGCATTATGAAGATTTACACAAAGACAGGAGATCAGGGAACAACATCTTTGGTTGGCGGAAAGAGAGTTTTTAAAAACGACCCAAGAGTGGAAGCATACGGAGAGGCAGATGAACTCATATCTTATATTGGCCTCATAATTGCCCAAAGCGAAAACCCTGCAAATAATTCAAAAACAGCCGTTAAGATTCGTAAAGATCTGTTAGAGATACAAAAAGTGCTGATGAATATCTCTGCCATTTTGGCCATGCCGGAAGAGGGAACCGGCAAGCAGATAACACCACTGGAAGATACTGAATTGGATTTTTTAGAAAAGGGAATAGATGCTATGACAGGCCAGATACCTCCTCTACATTCCTTTGTAATACCAGGGGGGCCTATTCAGGCAGCTACATGCCATGTTGCAAGATGCGTTTGCAGAAGAGTAGAAAGACGCTGCATTAACATTCACTCTACAGACGAGAGTTTGGAGCAAAATCTTGCCAAGAGCAAAAAGTACCTTAACAGGCTATCTGATTATCTGTTTACTTTGGCACGATTTTTCTGTACAATCACCAATACACCCGAAGAATTTTGGCTCCCACAATAGAAAAGTTGTAGATTAGAAAATAGTATTATATTTGCAGCCTATTTGCGGAAGGCAGATTTGAAACAGTCTTTATTCACTTAGGTTAATTGGTAAGAAAATGTATTGGACTTTAGAACTGGCATCCAAACTTGAAGATGCACCTTGGCCAGCTACAAAGAGCGAACTATTAGACTATGCAGTCCGTTCTGGTGCTCCTGATGAGGTTATCGAAAACCTTAACGACATTGAAGACGAAGAAGAGGTCTTTGACAGCATAGAAGATCTGTGGCCAGACTACCCTAGCAAGGAAGACTTTTTCTTTAACGAGGATGAGTATTAATAGGCTCTAAGCCTAAAAGATTTAATACCAGCGAGATAAGCAAATTTTATTTGTTTGTCTCGCTGGTGCTTTTATTGTCTTACATAGTTTGTGCTAAATCTTGGCTT
>DFIA01000030.1 GCA_002372015.1 Bacteroidales bacterium UBA3709
GCCGGATGTCCATCAGGTGAGATATACTTGCCCTGCTTTTGCCTTCTGCGTAATTTTCAAACAGTTCTCCTATTTGAAAAAACAACATTACAAATACGGCTTCCGGAAATTGAGTTTCGCCTTCTGGCAGAAAACCAATGCACAGGGCACCTATGGTAGCAATAGACATCAAAAAATGTTCGTTGAAGATATTGCCGTTGAATAGTCCTTCAATGGCTTCTTTCAGAGTTTCGTATCCTATTATGAGGTATGGAATTAGATAAATTATAAGCATTTGCCAAACAGGCAGCGAGAAATTCTTTTCTATAAGTACTGCTACTGTCAGTAGTATTACGGTGATGATTATGACAGAGAGTTTTTGCCTTACTCCGCCTTTATGATGATGGCAGGAGCACAATTGTCTGTTGTGTTGCGAATTATTTTTGTGCGCACAGTCTTCTTGATGCTGATGTTGATGTATAGACTTATTGGCGCAGCAACTATCGCAATGTGTATCTGAAGCCTTCATAGCATTTCTCTTTGCTGCAAAATTACTTCATTTTTGTGCAGTAACCTATACCCTGAATTTGGTATAATCATATAGCAAATTGGGTTGATTAGGTATATTAATAGGTATATCAGCTATATCAGGTATATCAGGTATAAGCGGTTATTTTATTTTGTATATTCGCAAAGTTATCTGATTATATACTTACTTGCATACTCATATATTCATACATACAACAGTCATGAAAAGAATTATAACACTGGTTTTTATTTCGGTGCTTATCTTAACCGTTGGAGCCTGCAAAAACAATCAAAAAGCAAATCTTATGGAGTCTAATACTGCTACTAATACAAACATTCCCACAGTTTATGTAACACGCAACATTTCCCCTGAATCTTTGGTAAAAATTTACAAATCTCTTGGTCGCTGTGCGGAGGGAAAGGTGGCTGTGAAAATATCTACAGGGGAGAGTGGTAATCCTAACTATTTGAAGCCGGAGCTTATTAAGCTTCTTGTAGAGGAGGTAGATGGTACTATCGTGGAGTGCAATACGGCCTATGAAGGTAAGCGCAACTCGTTTGCAGATCATTGGAAAACAATAGAGGAACACGGATTCATTCCTACATTCAAAGTAGATTTGATGGATGAAGAGGGTGAGTTTAATATTCCGGTGCAAGACACTACTCACATTAAATATGATATAGTAGGCTCGCATCTGAAGAATTATGATTTTATGATAAATCTCGCTCATTTTAAAGGACATCCAATGGGAGGCTTAGGAGGAGTGCTCAAAAACAGTAGTATAGGTATTGCTTCTGCCAATGGCAAGGCTTATATTCATACAGCGGGCTATCAGCAGGTAGTAGAAGGGTTGTGGGAGCATGTAGAGAATCAGGATGGCTTTTTAGAATCAATGGCAGCAGCAGCACAGGCGGTACATAATTATTTTGATGGCGGAAAGAAGATTATCTATATATCTGTAATGAACAATATGACAGTAGATTGCGATTGTGTAGCTGCTCCAGAACCGGTAAAATTAAAAGATTATGGCATACTTGCCAGTCTTGATCCTGTGGCCTTAGACCAAGCTTGTGTAGATATTATCTTTAACATGAAGCCGGAAGAGGGTAACGATAGTGCCCCGCTTATAGAACGAATCAAAACCCAACACGGAACTCATACCATAGATTGGGCCGAGCATATCGGTCTTGGAAGCAAGAAATATAATCTTGTAGATATAGATAAGTAAGAGTGATAGTTGTTGCAATAGCCTTAAATTAAATATTTTATCGGTGGATAGCTTAAAGTGTAATGAGAAGAGTTTTCTATATACTTGTTTTGCTGCTGGGTGTTCTGCCGGTGGCTTTAGCTCAGACAGGTACATGGTCTGGAGAGATAGAATTCAGAGGAATGACAATTGGAATGGTTTTTCATTTTGACGGCGATGAGCCAACAATGGATGTACCGGACCAGGGAGCGTTTGGATTGCCTATGCAGGTGGAACGCAAGGATGCCGCAATTGAAGCCATGGAGGGCCTGAATCATTTATTTCAGCATAGCGAAACCGGCCAGCCTGCCGAGTATAGGCGGCTTGAAGAAACCTTTGCCCAAGAGGCTATAGAGAAAATTATTAAATGGATATCTGCTTTGAAATAATTACAAGAAATTCAGACCAATCTTAAATTACCTCCATCAATTACGGTAATTTTTCAAATGTAATGCGCTTTAGACAGAAAATTATTACATTTGCACTCGCTTAGGGGTGCCGTAAGGCTGAGATTATACCCTTGAACCTGATGCAGATAATGCTGCCGTAGGGAAAGTTAAACTTCGTCATTCCTAAGTTTTTATGTAAAGTTTAGTTGATATGAGGAAGTTTTTTTTATTTCTATTTGCTAAGTGTATAGTTTTATTGTATAGCGCTGTTTTTTATGCGGTAAAAGCTTATGCGGCATACACTGAGGTTTACTCTGTTTCTGAACATGATTCTAAAGAAAGTACTTGGGGCAGTCTGCTGATTATAGACTCTCCGTCTTTTTTGTCTGACACCCTTGTGAGAGACAGATTAGATAGTATTCTTGTTTCTGTTTCGAGGGCTGGTGCTAATACTCCGGTAGCAGCTACTACTTTGGGTAAGCAGGCTTTAGAAAACTCTCCATCTACTTATTCTTTGCCCATGCTCCTGAATTTTATTCCTTCTGTAGTAGCTACTACTGAGGGCGGTCTTGGCTTGGGTTATAGTAATTTAAGGGTGCGTGGCAGCGATGCTTCCAGAACCAACGTTACATTAAATGGTGTGGCTATCAACGATGGTGAAAGCCAAGAAGTTATATGGGCTAATATACCGGCTCTGCCTAATTTTTTGCAGAGTGTTCAATTGCAGCGTGGTGTAGGTACAAGTGTTAATGGGCCGGGAGCCTTTGGTGCTACTCTCGATATGCAGACAAAAACCGCAGCCCCTAAACCTTATGGTATTGCAGATATATCTTTTGGCAGCTACAGTACTTTTATGGAAAGCATAGCGGCTGGTACAGGTTCGCTTGGAGGTAAGAATGGTAATTGGTATAATGTGGATTTTGCTTACAATCACGCTAATACAAAGGGCTATATTCGCAACGCCAAGGCTAAACTTAATTCATTGCTCTTTTCTGCTTCGTGGCGAAATGAGCGCAATAGTTTGAAATTTATTTATATACTGGGTTCTCAGCATACAGGAATTACATGGGAGGGTTGCCCAATAGATATTTATCACACAAACCGCAAGTATAATGTGGCAGGAGAGTATTACGACGATTACGGCAATCTGCATTACTATGATAATGAGACAGATAATTATCGCCAGCATCACCTGCAACTTCATTATATTCGTCAGTTTTCCAATGCGTTAAGTTTAAATTCAACCGTACATTTTACCAAAGGCGATGGCTATTACGAGAACTACAAGTATGATGTTAAATTTTCTAAGTATGGTTTGGAGAATCAGGTGATAGATGGAATTACATATAAAAAGACAGATGTGATAATTCGTCAGAATATGGATAACTCTTATGTAGCCGGAGTGTTGAATATCAAGTATAAAGGGGCAGGAGTAGATATAGTGTCTGGTGCCAACTATTCTTTTTACGATGGCGATCATTTTGGACGTGTGTTGTGGAGTAAATACAATCAGAACATAGATTATTCGCAGCGATGGTATATAAACAATGGTAAAAAGGCCGATTTAAGTTTCTTTGCAAAAGCAGAAGTGGAGGTGGCTAAAAAACTTACCGCCTTTCTCGATCTTCAGTACAGATTTGTAAACTTCAGGCTTGGTGGCCTCGATAAAGACTTTGTTAGTCTTGATAATAAGCGTAATTGTAATTTCTTTAATCCCAAAGCCGGGTTGAGTTTTGCTTTTAGTGCAAACGACAGGTTGTTCTTTTCTGCTTCAATAGCTCATCGAGAGCCCAGCCGTAGCGATATAAAAGAATCTATCAAGGCGAAAAAGCAAGACCAGCTCAAGAATGAGAGGATGGTGGATCTTGAACTTGGGTATCAGATGAAGCGTAAAGATTTTGGAGGGGAGATTAACTTATACTTAATGAATTATAGAAATCAGCTTGTTTCTACCGGCAGGCTTACAGAAACGGGCTATGTTATTCAGGAGAATATACCAGACAGTTATAGGAGAGGTGTTGAACTGTTTGCGTATTACAAGCCAATTGAGGCGATAACTTTTTTTGCAGCATCTACTCTTTCCAAAAATAAACTTAAAAACTATACTTTGTTTGTAGATGCTTATGATAATTCGGAAGATTGGAATCCGGTGGAGCAACAGCAGATTTTTCTGAAGAAGTCTAACCTAACGCTTTCTCCTGAATTTATCTTTTCCGGAGGGTTGACTGTGAATCCATGCAAGAATACAACTATTACCCTTTCTGCAAAGCATGTGGGTAAACAGTATATGGATAATTCTTCTTTGGAGATAGCTAAAGTGCCTGCTTACTGTACTGTAAGATTAGATGCAGCCAAGAGTATTTTAATTAAGAATAAATATAAGGTGCGTATTTCATTTTGCGTAGATAATCTTTTGGATAACAAGTATTACTCTTACGGATGGCTGTATAGGGCTGTTTTCAGGAGTGGCGATGCAGACTATATAGAGAAAGGGGTTTACGCTCAGGCTGGTATTCATTTTACAGGTAAGTTGCAATTCTCTTTCTGATACATCTCCTTTATCTTTGTGAGCATGGAACAGCTTTTACAGTATTTGGCTCAGAACTGGGATGATATTTTTGCACTCGTAGCAGGTATTCTATATCTGATTTTTGAAATACGGCAGAAGAACTTTATGTGGTTTATATGTATTGTTTCTTCTTCCGTAACTGCCTATGTCTTTTATACCGAGAGACTTTATGCTTCAATGGCTCTGAATCTATATTATGTGATTACGGCTTTTTGGGGAATATGGGCTTGGGCAAAAGATGCCCGTAAATTGTCTGCTGAATCTGTAGAAACTGATACTGCTTATGGCTTGCCAGACAAGGCTGCTATTCATTTAAGAAAGCTAACTATACGCCCTGTGTTAATTAGCCTGATTTGCTTTTTGTGCTTTACTCCGCTTCTGAAAGAAGTATTGGTTATTCTTGGTGATGGTAATTCTATGCTGGATGCTATTGTTTTTGTATTGAGCGTTATTGCTACAATATGGTTGGTTAAAACCTATCTGCAGCAGTGGCTTTTATGGATATTGGCAGATTGTATTTCTACAATTATGTGTCTGCAACAGGGGATGAATCTTTTAGCTATACTATATACCTTTTTTACGTTAGTTGCCGTATATGGTTATTTCCACTGGAAGAAACATGGTGTTTACGTGTAGCTTCCGTTTATTTCAAGTGAAATAATTCGTACATTTGTACAATTATAAAAACTTAAAATAATATTCAGATGATAATAGTAGCAGACAGCGGCTCAACCAAAGTGGACTGGGTTGCAATTAAAGAAGATGGCAGCACCGTATCGGTTAATACTGCGGGTATCAATCCACTTTTTATTACCAAAGAAGAAATAATAGATATACTGAAAACTTCTTTGGCATCTTTGCTGGGTACCAATGTATCTGAAGTATATTTTTATGGTGCTGGCGTTGTTTCAGATTCGGCAGACAGCGATTTAGAAAAAGCTTTCAAAGAAGTTTTTCCGGGTATAAAATTTTTTGGGGCATCAGACATGCTGGCAGCCGCTCGAGCTCTTTGTGGGCAAGAAAGTGGAATTGCATGTATTATAGGCACCGGAGCTAATTCTTGTTTCTTTGATGGAATAAAAATGGCGGAGCATGTGAATGCCGGAGGATTTATACTTGGCGATGAGGCCAGTGGCGGATATTTTGGCAGGAGATTGCTGTCTGATTTTATTAAAGGTTTGTTTCCTAAAGATATAGAAAAGGCATTTAGGGAGCAATACGATTTAGACTATCTTAAAATTGTAGATAGGGTTTATAAGCAACCGGCTCCAAATCGTTTTTTAGCTCAATTCTCATACTTTATAGAGCAGCATCGCGAAACTCCATATATGCAGAGTTTGTTAAAATCAGGATTCAAGGATTTTATTACCAGAAATGTGTATGGATATAATTATCACGATTATGCAATGAATGTAGTGGGTTCTATAGGATACATCTTCCGCCGAGAAATGGAGGAGGTGGCCACTGAGTGTGGGGTAAAGGTTGGTAAGGTGCTGAGAACTCCTATTGATGGGCTGGTGGAATATCATAAGGGTAAGTATTTGAACAAACGCTAATAAAAAACTAAACTGCAATACGATGAGTCTGAACAAAATAACTGAGCAATCTTCTCATTATTCAGATTTGGATAAAATGGCTACCGGTGATCTTTTGCGAGGTATAAATGCAGAAGATAAAGCAGTGCCTTTGGCTGTGGAGAAGTGTCTGCCACAGATAGAGAAGTTTGTAGATCTTCTTGTAGAGAGGATGAAAAAAGGCGGTAGGCTTTTTTATCTTGGCGCCGGAACAAGTGGCAGGTTGGGTATTTTAGACGCTTCTGAAATACCGCCTACATACGGTGCTCCTTTTGATCTTGTGATTGGTCTTATTGCAGGAGGCGATGGTGCTATAAGAAAGGCTGTAGAAAATGCGGAGGATGATTATAATCAGGGTTGGAAAGATTTACAGGCCTTTAATATAGGAGGCTATGATTCTGTTGTGGGCATAGCTGCCAGTGGGTCCACGCCGTATGTAGTTGGTGCTTGTGCAAAGGCAAGAGAAGAGGGTTTGTTAACGGGCTGCATTACTTGTAATCCGGGTGCTAAGGTTGCAGAAGTTGTGGATATTCCTATGGTTGCCGTGGTGGGCCCTGAGTTTGTAACAGGCTCTACAAGAATGAAATCGGGAACAGCACAAAAGCTTATCTTGAATATGATTTCTACCTCTGCAATGATAAAGTTAGGGCATGTTAAGGGCAATAAGATGGTAGATATGCAGCTTTCTAATGCCAAGCTGGTAGATAGAGGTACCCGCATGATAATGGAAGAAACAGGTATAACAGATTATCAAACCGCCAAGGATTATCTGCTCAGGTATGGTTCGGTAAGAAGCGGGGTAGATGCCTTTAAAGCAGGGAAGTAGTTACTTATGAGTTATTCTTCCAAACTATTGGAAAAAGCCGTGGAGCAGTTTGCCACTCTTCCCGGAATAGGAAAGAAGAGTGCGCTTAGAATGGCTCTCTATATGCTAAAGCAGCCCAAAGAAAATGTAGAGCTATTTGCATCTTCCATTGTGGCTATGTCTAATAACATCAAGCATTGTTCTATATGCAATATGGTATCAGACAGTCAGGTATGTTCTATCTGTGCAGAGGCGTCAAGAAACCGCTCTTTAGTGTGTGTGGTAGAAAGTATCAGAGATGTTATAAGCATAGAAAATACTAATATGTATAATGGCCTGTATCATGTTTTAGATGGTATAATTTCTCCGATAGACGGAGTGGGGCCCTCAGATTTACCTATAGCCGAACTGGAAAACCGTGTTTCTACACAGGAAATAAAAGAAGTGATTTTGGCACTTTCTACAAGCATGGAAGGCGAAACAACTTCTTTTTTTCTCTACAACAGGCTTCGCCGGTACAACATAAAAATAACCACAATAGCAAGGGGGGTAGCCTTTGGCGACGACCTTGAATATACAGACGAGCTTACGCTTGCAAAGAGTATAGAAAATAGACAACCCTTTAAAATCTGAATAAGATGAGCAACACAATTTTACTTATAACATTTTTAATATATACTGCCATTCTGTTTTTTATTGCGTACCAGACAGGTAAAAAAGCAGACAATAGCTCTTATTTTACAGGAAATCGCAAATCGCATTGGTTTGTAGTGGCCTATGGTATGATAGGTGCTTCTTTAAGTGGTGTATCGTTTATGAGCGTTCCGGGGAATGTGTATAATGAGCGTTTCTGGTATCTGCCTATGCTTCTTGGATTTATAGGAGGCTACGCTATAATTGCCTGCGTGCTGTTGCCACTGTATTTTAAGATGAATCTTACCAGCATATATTCTTATCTTGAGAAGAGATTTGGGGTATGCAGCTATAAGACAGGTGCTTCTTTCTTTATAATTTCCAGAATGTTAGGGGCTTCTGTAAGAACATTTCTTGTGGTGTTTGTTATATATAATTTTGTTCTTGTGCGGCCTGATGGCAGTCATTTGATTCCATTTTGGGTGGCCGCAGCGGTTTTTGTGCTGATTGCAATTCTATACACTATGAAGGGTGGGGTTAAGACAATTATATGGACAGACACAATTCAAACAACATTCATGATTATAGCAGTAGTGCTTTCGTTGATATTTATATGTAAAGAGTTAGGTTGGGGATTTGGAGATATGCTTTCTAATGTGCGTGCCGACTCTCATTCAGATATGTTTGATACAGACTGGGCACACGGTACTCATTGGCTCAAAAGATTCATCAGCGGCCTTGTGGTGCCTGTGGCTATGACAGGGCTCGATCAGGCTATGATTCAGAAAAGCTTGAGCTGCAAGAACCTGAAAGAAAGCCAAAAGAATATGATGACCTCGGTGATGATGATGATTCCTGTGAATCTTCTCTTTCTCATCATAGGTGCGGTACTTGCAATTTTTATGACATCTCACCCAGATTTACTTGCCTCTGTAACAGGTGCTGCCGGCAATGTAGAGGCAGATAAGATTTTTCCTACGGTAGCCTTGAATCTCAGACCTATAGTTGGCGTGATTTTCTTTATAGGTCTTATATCAGCTGCCTATCCATCTTGTGCCAATGCGATAACTTCTCTTACAACTTCTGCGAGCATAGATCTTTTAGGAATGGAAAAAAGAGAATGGACAGATCGGAAGAAAAAGCAAGTAAGGCAGGTTGTCAATATTATTATGGCTGTTCTCTTTGTTCTTCTGATGGTGGCATTCAACTATCTCAAGAGCGATTCTGTTATAAACATGGTTTATGCCATAGCATCATATACATACGGTCCGTTGCTTGGTGTATTTATGTATGGTATTTTAACCAAACGCAGCACTTTAGACAAGGCAGTTCCGGCTATCTGTGTGCTTGTTCCTATTTTATGCTATTGCATACAGAACAAAGTCTTTGGCTGGGGCTATGACTTTGGTTTTGCTCTTATATTGGTGATAGCAGCCCTGACTTACTGTGGGATGCTGTGTTTCTCAAAGAAAAATTCTTAAATTTGCAAGACTTGTAATACTGTCTGTTATGTATAACTCTATAATTGCAAAAAAGGAGGCCGGAGTATGATTCAGGTGTTCTACAAATCTAAGGGGCAGATTCTAACTACCTCAGACGTTAAGGAATTGACAGATACATTGGGTTTTGATGATGTCCTCTGGATAGATTTGTATGAACCTGACAAAACAGAAACACAGGCGGTTGAAGAGTTCTTGGAAACAACCCTGCAGAGCCGGGCGCAGGCAGAAGAAATAGAGAGTTCTTCTCGTTATTCAGAAACAGACAATGCAATATTTGCCAATACCGATTTTATAACTCCGGGGCCGGATAGTTATACAGAAGAGAGTGTTTCTTTTGTTATATCTGAAGGCGTACTTGTAACTACACGTCAGGCCCCCCTTAGAACCATTACCGAGTTTCAGAAGAGGATGGGTTATTCATACAAACTCTATCCTACGGGGTATCACATATTTGTTTCTATCATGGAAAATCGCGTAGATCTTGATGCAGACATGATAGAGGTAATGGCAAAGCAGATAGAAAAATTTGGACGTAACGTAAATGTGGGGGCTAAGGTAAATGAGAACTTCTTGTTGGATATAAACAGAATGCAGGAAAATACAATGATGGTGCGCGAGAATATAGTGGATAAGCAGAGAATTGTTACTGCCCTAACACGTTCCGATAAGTTTCCGAGTGATATTCGGCCTCGTTTGGATGTTCTTGTAAACGATATAGCCTCCTTGCTCAACCATACCAATTTTAATTTTGAGAGGCTTGAGTATCTTCAGAATACAGTGCTTGGTCTGATTAACTTAGATCAGAACAAGATTATGAGGCTTCTTACATTTGTATCGCTTTTGTTTATGCCGCCTACTCTTATTTCCGGTGTGTTTGGAATGAATATCAAGCTACCGATATTTGGGGAGGAGTATGGTTTGCGCGATTTTTGGTGGGTAATTCTTGTAATGCTCTTTAGTGTACTGGTGGCCTCTTTGGTTTTTCGCAATGGTAAGAAATAACCGTTGCATTTCTTTATATAGAATCTTTACGCTTTAAAATAATATGAAAAGAATAGTACTTATCGCAATGATTGCATTTGCAGCTTTGACATCGGGTTGTACTTCCTCACAGAACGAGGTACAACAGGAATTTATTGGCAAACAAGAAGTTTCACTTTCCTCAGACTTGATGACTCCGGAAGCTCTTTGGGCTATGGGTAGAATAGGGGGTGTTCATCCATCGCCAGATGGAAAAACCATACTCTATAATGTGTCGTATTATAGTGTTAAGGAGAATAAGAGCCATACTGTTATTTGCCTGATGAATGCAGACGGCTCTGATAATAGAATGCTTACCAAGTCTGCAAAGAGCCAAAGCGGAGCCGTGTGGATTGAAAATGGCAATAAGATTGCATATCTGTCTGCAGAAGACGGAGAAACAGCAGTTTGGGTAATGAATGCAGACGGTTCTTCCCCCAAAAAAATTACTGCAAAAAAGGCGGATGGTACTACTTTGGAAGTAGAAGATTTCTTGTTTTCCCCAGATGGTAAGAAAGTTATATTGATTTCTCAAATTCCTTACGAGGGTTCGCTTGTAATGGGTAAGAACAAGTATGCAGATTTGCCTAAAACTACGGGAATGATTGTTACCGATGTTATGCACAAGCATTGGGACGAATGGGTAGAAAGCATACCACATCCATTTCTTGCCGAGTTTGACGGAAACTCTTTTTCGCAGATAAAAGATATTCTCGAAGGAGAAATGTATGAGTGCCCATCCAAGCCTTTTGGTGGGGCAGAGCAATTAGCCTGGAGCCCAGATGGTAGCAAGATTGCATATTCTTGCAAAAAAATGACGGGCTTAGACTATGCCATAAGTACAGACTCCGATATTTATGAGTACGATGTTAATACAGCCACTACAAGAAATCTTTGCAAACCAGCCGATTATAAGCGCCCGCAGGTTAGGTACGACGAATCTTTGCAGAAGCAGGCTGTGAATATGCAGAAGGCAGACTACAATATGGGTTACGATACCAATCCGGCATATAGCCCGGATGGGAAGTATGTATCGTGGTTGAGCATGGAAAGAGATGGCTATGAGAGCGACCGTAATCGCCTTTGTGTTCTTGAGCTGGCAACCGGAACTAAAACTTATGTTACCGAAAAGTTCCAGAGCGGGGTTGACGACTATATATGGGCCGATGCTAAAACTTTGTACTTTATAGGCGTATGGCATGGTACAACTCAGATTTACCGTACAGATCTTGGGGGCGATGTATGTTGCTTAACAGAAGGAGTGCACGATTATGCAAGTTTGGCTTTGTTAGGCAACAAGCTTATTGCAAAGAGACATTCAATGTCGCTTCCAGACGATATTTATTCTGTAGATACAGCTTCTGGAGAAGCAACCCAGATTTCGTTTGAGAACAAACATATATTTGATAAGCTGGCGTTGGGTAAAGTGGAAGAAAGATGGACCAAAACAACAGATGGCAAACTTATGTTGAGTTGGGTTATATATCCTCCTCATTTCGACCCGTCTAAAAAATATCCTACTCTTCTGTTCTGCGAGGGAGGTCCGCAGTCTCCTGTAAGCCAGTTCTGGAGTTATAGATGGAATTTCCAGATTATGGCTGCCAACGGATACATTATCATAGCTCCTAACAGAAGGGGATTACCAGGGTTTGGCATGGAATGGTTAGAGCAAATTAGTGGCGATTATACCGGCCAGTGTATGAAAGATTACTTGTCTGCCATAGACGATATTTCAAAAGAGTCTTATGTAGATACTGAGCGTTTGGGCTGTGTTGGAGCAAGCTTTGGGGGCTTTTCTGTGTATTGGTTAGCAGGTAACCACAACAAGCGTTTTAAGGCATTTATTGCTCACGACGGTATTTTCAATGAGATGCAGCAATATGTAGAAACAGAGGAAATGTGGTTTGCTAACTGGGATTTGGGCGGAGCTTTCTGGAGAAAAGACTTGAAGACAGCTCAGAATACCTTTGCTCATTCACCTCATGTTTATGTAGATAAATGGGATACTCC
>DFIA01000063.1 GCA_002372015.1 Bacteroidales bacterium UBA3709
GACATGCACAAGCGCAAGATTGACATGGCAGACGCCATCTATGTCATAAACGTTGGTGGCTATATTGGCGAGAGCACCCGATCTGAAATAGAATATGCTCAGAGAAACGGGAAGACTATAGAATACCTTGAAAAATTATAAATATGGCACAAGAATACCGCTGCGAAACTTGCCCACTTAGGGCTAAGTATGACCAGAATTCCAAATCCCTGGCTGGCCGCTTCTGGCGCTGGCATATCAACTTTTGCCCCGGATGGAAAGGCTACTTCACCCATCAGGATGAAGAGACAAAGACCGCCCTCCGGGAGAAATACAACTTCAAGAAGTATCAGTAATGGAAACCCGCAAACACCTCGCAGCAGAGAAGAAGCGCTGCAAGTTGTGGTGTCTTGCGTCCTAAACAAGTGTTAAGCTGTGCTCTGTAAACGCCGTGAGGCGGAGAAGGCAGGGCGGGTGAGGATGATTTGCTTAGAGGTCATCCTCTTTTTCTTTTCCATTGCAGCAGGCGATATCTTCTCTTCCGTGCCCCACTTGAAGGATTTGAGTACTTTGGAATTTGCTTCCCATAGAAGTGACCAGTCCTTATTGATATAGATGTCCGTTACCTTCATGTCCCTGTCTACATGGCAAAGGCCGTCGTTAATCAGACTCTTTTCAATGCCCACTTCATAGGCAATGCTTGCCCAGCTGTGCCTGGCCCAATACAAAGTAATCTTATCTGGGTATTTTACCCGCTTACGGAACTTGTCAAGGCCCTTGTTCACATTGGTCCCGAAGACAAGATACGACGAATAATGGCTTTGGAACTTGAAAGCATGAACACCATCAGTTCCTTTGTATTCCTCAAACAGTTCCATCACCAGTGGATCCATCTTGACGAACATCTCTGCATTGTCGTCTCGCCGGTCTCGTGTTTTGGTCCTGCAGTAGTGCAAGATACCATTCTGCGGGGCAGCGCAGTCGAATATGTCCGGGCTGTTCATCCCCATCATGGCAAAACTGATGAGGAACACGTCAACCCCCATACGCTCACGCCCGGTCAGCGACTTGCGCATATCTATCATCTTCTGGATGATGGCTGTGTCTACATCGCGATGCCGTGAGGGTTTCTGACGCGGTGCTTTGTAGAACTGGAAGGGATTGCGGATACGTATGTTACCGAACTCTTCGTCATTGTATTTCAGTCGGGCCTGTCCGTGAATGAAAGCGATGCAGGCGGTATAGGCGCTTATGGCTCTTGCGCCCTTACCATGCTTGGATACCAAAACGGCCTCCCATGAACGCATTAGGGAGGATGTAAGTTCGGATATGTCCATCGTATCCTTGCCGACAAAGGCTTTGAAGGCATTGAGAGCGGTTCTGTAAGTCTTTTGTGACTGGCCGGTCTTAGAGCCTATAACTTCCTCGGCGAAAGAGAAGAAGTCCAGCATGAATTGACCATCCTCATCGGAACTTGCACTTCTCTGGAGGAAGGCTACAATCTGGTCGATAGTCAGGTTCTGCAGAGAATAGGTATCCAGTTTGGCAAGTGTCTTCTCAGTGGCCCTGACCAGATCTTCCGACTTGCAACGTATGTCCTGGTTCTTGATTTTGCCTGTTTTGCCGATATTTTCCCGGTGCAGGAGGATATTCGTCTTGATGAAGCGGCTATCCCGTTTGAAAGTGATTCTCAGGCGACCAAAAGTGGTCCCATTTTGCTTCCAGCAGCTCTCCCGAATCACGAAGGAGACGGTAATATTGTCCAATGCATTCATAATAAGCGCATTTACGGTTAAACATTTTGTACAACATTTGTACAACACTGGCCGTAAAGCGCTCTCAGAAAGCGATGACTTTTGCCCTAAACAAACAAAAAAGCCCCTAAGTTTGTTGCTTAGAGGCTATATAACTTCTCGATTTTCAATCAATTACTTTTTGTGGAGCATAGGGGAGTCGGACCCCTGACCTTTTGAATGCCATTCAAACGCTCTACCAACTGAGCTAATGCCCCATTAATGCTGCAAATTTAACAACAATTATCTTTATTGCAAATGAGAATTACTTCTCTGCTCTGCTACATTTGCAGTCTTTACGCATTTACGGTCTCTTTGCATATTTGCCGCAAGCTTTGTGTACCAGTTATATGTTCTTTGTGCATTTGTACTCTCTGCGGTCTTTGTGCTTTCGCAGTCTTTACAGTTTTTTGCAGTGTGTATTTATGTATTGCAACCTTTACTTTTTCTGCTCCGGATGAATATAGCGATTGCCGGTTTGCTGTTTAACGGTTTCTATAAATGCTGGTGCATAGGCCGGAGAGGTGTGTCGTCCGGGCACAAATTCACCGTCTTTTGATGGTAGCATTATTTGATCGTTATGTTTTACTATCAAGAATTTAGCGAGTTTATCCCATCGCTTCATCATCTTGTCTGTATATTGCTCTGTTTTGCGTGTAAGAAAACTGCTTAATTCGGCGGGAGTCATTTTTTGTGCTACTTCTTCTACTTTCTTCTGGTCTTCTGCATAGTAGTCTTCTAACTCTTTTTGTGCATCTTTAAGATCGGGATACATGGCACTCCATCTTGGATATATCATGTTGGCAACAAAGTTATTCATCCAAAATGCGCTTTCTGTTGAGAACTCTCTATTATTGTTGTTCTCTCTGCGGAAAGCCTCAGGTACTCTTGTAATACCACAATATACAGGTACATACGCTACCATTGTAGCATCGTCCATATTAAAGTAGGTAACTCCGCCAAGGGCATTCGGCAGCCAGCTTCTCATTTGGCATACCATTGTCATTCCACTTTGAGGACAGCCTATTGGTCTTTCTCTGAACATTTTGGTAGAGTCTGCACTGTAGAATGTAGTAGGCTGATTGCGGTATGGAGAGGCCCATGGTCCGGCACTTACATCCACTGTCATGTCAAGGGCAGTGCCCTCATAATGATCTCTCATATCGTTCATTAGATCTCTTACACTAACTGGCTTGTTTGGCTTAATCCAAAGTGGAAGGTGGTCTATGGTTTCTGTATTGCCGTTAAGAAATGGGAGGTAGGAGTCCATTTCGTTGGTGTTGTAGTGTTTGCGGAAAAAACTCCATACTCTGGCTTCGCAGAAGCGAATCTTGCTGAAATCTAACGGGCCGTAAGCTTCTCTAAAGCTGAAATTGGCATCTGTGCCATTATAAAATCCCATTTCGCGAGCAAAGGATATAACATCTGCAGAATACATACATTCATTTTCTACGATGCAGAACCCTAATTTCTTATCTGCTTTTTTAGCCTGCGGAAATTGCTGAATTCTACTTGAGTTGGCGTATGCAGAAATGCAATCGTCTGGTAAGCGGAGCGCTACCCATACAGCTCCTTTGCGATCTTTTCCTTTTCCTATCATTTCCATAATCCAAGCTTCGTTCTTATCGCAAACGGCAAAAGATTCTCCTGTAGAATTATAGCCATATTCCTGAACAAGTTGATGCATAATAGCAATGGCTTCTCTTGCGGTGCCGGCTCTCTGTAGTGTTATGTGCATAAGGCTAAAGTAATCGAGATATCCGTCTGAATTATGCAGTTCTTTTCTTCCGCCCCATGTGGTTTCTACTATAGTAACCTGATGATCGTTCATTAGGCCTACTACTCCGTGTGTGTAAGGGGCCTGGGCTATTAATCTTTGGGTGTTTTGCGGGCCCCAGCCCCTGATATTTAGCATTTCGCCGGTAGGGTGCATACCCGGGGTATAGTAAGATAGTGCTGATATAAAACCGAATGAATCGCAGTTATATGTACACATTACGCTTCCATCTGTGGAAGCTTTCTTTCCAACGATTAGCGTTGTGCAGGCTTCTGTTTGTTGTGGACAGGCAATAAGCAATGCTGCCAGCGCAAGAATAAGGATACGTTTCATATACTAATAATGAGTTTAATTTATTCTCAAAGGTAGTAATTATTATAAATTGTATTTTTGCATGGAATTTTTGGTAAGTTTTTTATGAGACACAATAAAGTTTTTGACCCTAAGTTTTTTCACCTCTTCAGAAGAGGACGATACGATAAACAAAAGTTTGTAGCAGACTTGATTGCGGGCATAATCGTGGGTATCATAGCTCTTCCGCTTGCAATAGCATTTGGTATTGCCTCTGGCGTTACGCCTCAGCAAGGATTGATAACGGCTATAGTTGCGGGTCTTATAATAGCTGTATTAGGCGGTTCGCGATTTCTTGTAGGTGGGCCTACAGGGGCTTTTATAGTAATTATTGCAGGAATTATAGCCAAGTATGGTATAGAAGGCCTTACCATTGCCACCATAATGGCAGGTGTGTTTCTTGTGATAATGGGTATGCTCCGTATGGGAGCAGTATTCAGATTTATACCTTATCCTATTGTAGTGGGCTTTACAAGCGGTATTGCGCTAACCATTTTTTCTACCCAGATGAAAGATTTTTTTGGTCTCAGCGGTGTTGAGGTACCTTCTGGTTTTATTCCGCAATGGGGGTGCTACTTTTCCAATATAGGCCGGATTAGCTGGATAGAAGCGGGGCTTAGCACAATTTGTCTTTTGAGTATCATACTGTGGAACCGTTTTATGACAAAAAAAATACCCGGTGCCGTAATTGCAATAATATTGGGTACTGCCATATCGTTGATTCTCAATAAAACAGCAGGCTGGGAATTTGCTACTATCGGGAGCAAGTTTCCGGAACTTGGAGCAGGAATGGCTTTACCTCAGTTTACTATACCTTCTTTTAGCTACGAAACTATACGCGAGCTTGTGTCGCCGGCATTTACTATTGCTATGCTTTGTGCCATAGAATCTTTGTTGGCGGCCATGGTAGCAGATGGTGTTACAGGCAGGCAACATCATTCTAATACAGAGCTTATTGCGCAGGGTGTAGCAAATATAGTAACGCCTCTTTTTGGTGGAATCCCTTCTACAGGAGCGCTTGCCAGAACAATGGCGAGCATTAATAATGGAGCAAAGAGTTCAGTAGCTTCTTTAGTACATTCCGTGGTGTTGTTGCTTATATTTCTTTTTCTTATGCCATACATTATTTATGTGCCGTTAGGTTGCTTGGCGGCTATACTTATTGTGGTGGCGTATAATATGAGCGAGTGGCGTACTTTTAAGTATCTGCTGCGTGGCGACAAGGGCGATATAATAGTGCTGCTTATTACATTCTTACTAACTGTTATAGTAGATCTTACTGTGGCAATAGAGTTTGGAATACTGCTGGCGATAGTGTTCTTTGTGAGGCGTACCATGCAAACATCTTCTATCAAGGTAATAGAGGCAGATTCGGTGCCGGCTACAGAAGACGATGATATTGCTCAGAAAGAAGATATCGAGATGCTCGACATACACAGCGGTATAGAGATTTATGAAATAAACGGTCCATATTTCTTTGGGCTTGCGAGCCGCTCAGAAGAGCTGGAAATAAGACACAAAGGAGATACTTATTATAGGATAATCCGTATGCGTAAAGTGCCTTTCATAGATTCTACAGGAGTAAGAAACTTGCGTAACCTATGCGATATGGCACGTAAGAGAGGAGTTCAGGTAATACTTTCCGGAGTGCGGCCTGAAGTAATGGCTACCTTAGAGCGGTTTGGGCTTGATAAAGAAATTGGCAGAGAATATATCTTTGATAATATAATACCTGCCCTTGCATACGCAAACAAAATGGTGGACGAGGCAATGTTGAACCAACGCCATTGAATATCTATCGTATGCTTCTATTTTGGCTCTTTCCGTTGGCGGCAGAGCCGGCAAGAAGATGCTGCCAATAAGGCTAAAGAAACAGTTCCATTCTGACTCTTTTTGTTGGCGGCAGAGCCGGCAAGGCCGGCATACTGCCCCTGTATTCACCCCGCCCGACTCGGTCGGCACCCCTCAAGGGGTATGCGGCCTATTCTATTGGCCGGGCGCTATGCGCCTTATTAATTTCTGCTGTGCTAATCTGTTATCTGCCGCCGCAATTGCGATGCTCTTGGTCCGCTAGTTGGCGATGGGGGTTAGGAGCGTTTTCGGCCTTGCCGTTAAGCACATTCTGACCGTGTAAGCGTGGCTATCGACACACAGATTGGGACGTTGGCCACGCTCTGGCTGTGAAAGCGTGGCTATTAGCACACAGATAGGGACGTTAGGCACGCTCTGACTGCGAAAGCGTGGCTATCGGCACATAGATAGGGACGTTAGGCACGCTCTGACCGTGCAAGCGTGGCTATCGGCACATAGATTGGGACGTTAGCCACACTCTGACTGCGAAAGCGTGGCTATTGGCACACAGATTGGGACGTTAGGCACGCTCTGACTGCGAAAGCGTGGCATCGGCACACAGATAGGGACGTTAGGCACGCTCTGACCGCGAAAGCGTGGCTATTGGCACACAGATTGGGACGTTGGCCACGCTCTGACCGTGAAAGCGTGGCTATTAGCACACAGATAGGGACGTTAGGCACGCTCTGACTGCGAAAGCGTGGCATCGGCACACAGATAGGGACGTTAGGCACGTTCTGACCGCGAAAGCGTGGCTATCGGCACATAGACTGGGACGTTAGGCACGCTCTGACCGTGCAAGCGTGTCTATCGACACACAGATTGGGACGTTGGCCACGCTCTGACCGTGTAAGCGTGGCTATCGACACACAGATAGGGACGTTAGCCACGCTCTGACCGCGAAAGCGTGACTATCGACACACAGATTGGGACGTTAGGCACGTTCTGACCGTGGAAGTGTGGCTATTAGCAAAAAAGCGGATAGTGATGCAAAGTCAACACAGAAGTGCAACTTTTTGAAAAACGTAAATAGTGTTGCAAATTTGAAAAAGTTTTTATTATAAGATAGCACGCCATTGCTCTGCTTTTTCCTCAACAGAGAAATGTGTATTAGACGAACTTGTACTTGGTAGCGGTAGTATTCTTATTCTTTTTGGAATATATTTGACATCTACATACATATTAAAATAGTCATAGGTGTCACCCGTGCCATTTAACACAATCACCCTAAGAGAAGGGTGTGAATTTATAAAACCCAAAATATCATTCGGTTGGGGATGGTCAATAAGAATGTCTAAATTTCCGTCTCTATTTGCAGACTCTAAAACATCCCACAATGCTATTCTGTGTTTCTTTAACCAGATTATTCGCTCTTTGTATGATTCAGGGACAGGCTTATTGTAGAGTTTTGAGAGTATAAGCCAAAATTGATTCTTTGGATTTGCATAATACTCACCCTTCTCTAATGATTTATTCGCAGGCAGTGTTCCCAAAATTAAAATTTCAGAATTTGCATCAGAAATAGACGATAGACAATACTTCCTTCCAATATCGGATACTTTTTGAGCTGATGTTGGCAATGAAGTCATCTTTTTAGGAGCTGATGGAAACTCAAAGTCCTTTGAATGTCGAATATACCAGTTTGTATTCTTTCCGCCAGGTTGTTCTGCGTTTGGAATTTTGCCCCCGCGTAATAACTTCCGCAAGGGTTGTCCTTTGGTAGAATAGTTCAAAACGCCTTTCTTATCTAAATATCGTGCTACTTCATTCGCCTCAATTCTTGGTATTTGTTTCTCTTCAAGGTATATGTCGATAAGTCTAATAATCTTAATTATATCTATCATTGTATGGTACTATTTCATTTCATTGAGGAGCTCTTGTTTCTGCTTTTTTCAGAAAACTTTTCCGTACGTCCCCAGCCTTCTATTCGAAAAGTTTATCGCTATGGCAAGCCCAAGATGGATGACTGCTTGTGCAATTTTCTTACAGACTCTCTAACCTTCTACGATGATTTTATGGAGATGTATTACTTCTTCCAATGGCTCAAAGACTATCGAGCAGGGCTCAGCGATGAATAAAAAAGTAGACACTCATTATGGGCTGAATGTCTACTTTGTTCTACTCACTTGCTTTTATGACACTGAAAATATAGAGAAATCTTATAGAACGGCATGTACTTACTCAGGACCTCTCCAGTAAATACCCAAACCTCTAATTCTCGTAGTGCATTTTTGCCCGTATTTTTCGCCAGGAGTCCATTGAGGAGAGCTAATAATAACCGTATGAATCACATTGTCTATAGATTCGCATAGACCTCTTGTAATTATCACATTTGAGACATGCCCGTCAGGCAATATGTCAAAATCAACAATCACTCTGCCTAATGCGTCTGGTTGGTCTTCAGGGTACCACATGTTGGCTTTTACCCACTTTTGGAAGTTGGCCATTGTTGTGTCATTCTGAAAAGATGGTTTGACGTCAACATCATTGAGATTAAAGCTCTTAACCAGACTGTCCAAAAGATGCTTCTGTATATCGGTGAAAAATATCCTTTCTTTTCCGTCTTCGTCATAGCAGGCCACATCTTGAAAATAAGAAGCAATAGTGGTAGCTCCCCAAATATCATATGCGCATATTTCAAAAGTGGATGAGTCTGACAGAGAGGAGATTAGAATATCAAAACATCTTTCACTTTGTTTTTGAGCTAATGTGCTAAAAGCCAATGCCCTGACTGCAGGAATACTGCAATACCTGGCCAGAGAGTCCAAGTCGTCATCAGTTGCAATGCTCTTTATCCTTTCCTGATTTTTCCAACCTTTATGGTTACCTCCCCAGCCGTTATAGTCAGTTAAGCAATAAATATTGTTCGACATTTTTGATATAGCCCTGGCAAGCTGTCTCTCATGTTTTTGACCAGGCACCGAGGTGCAAGACAAAAGCATGCCAAGCAACACCGAAAGACCAATATTCAACTTATTCATTTTTAGAAACTGTTTATCTCGATATAAAGATAGTGTTTAATCCGATTATAATAAAAAACAGGAACCCGATTCCACGGATGCCTGTTTTATAAAAGTGCGGGTAAAGGGACTCGAACCCCCACGGATTACTCCACCAGATCCTAAGTCTGGCGCGGCTACCAATTACGCCATACCCGCATTGGACTGCAAAGGTATTATTTTTCCGGTAATTTGCAAATTGATGGAAGTTTGTTAGCGTATATGTATTTTTTCTATATTTGTAATGCATAATCACATAGATAGTTGTGGCTCGGGATGATATATATTGGAATTATTGAATATGAAATCTGTCTTTAGAAAAATACTTGTTTGTTTTTTAGCGCTTATGGGTTTTTCCGGATGTGTTCTAAGGGTTGAATATGGTGCTCCGCACTCCAATCTAAAAGTAAAAGCAAGGGTTGTAGATCAGGGGGGCAGTCCTGTAGGCAATACACGATTAGTAATTAAAAATCAGAAGGATAACTCTGTTCTCAGAGATTTAGAAACGGAATCTGATGGTACGGTTTCAAAAGTGTTGTATTTCTCTCATGAACTGGCGAATTTTTCCGGAGCAAATGTGGTTTACTATGAAAAAGACAACCCTCAACATTCGGGAAAGTTCTTAGACGATTCTATTTCTGTAAAGGCCAATACTGTAAGCAAAAGCGATGGCAGTTGGTTTTACGGTGAGTTTGATATAGATTTTACTTTCAAGCTCAAGGAAAGAAGATAGTTGAGCGAGGTTATCGGAGTGACAGATTGCAGACGATAGCGTTACATCGCATATATAATGAACTAACTGTAAAGCAGAAGCGAAAGCGTAATCGTAAGGCGTAAACATAAAGCGCATAGCGCAAGCAGAACCATAAAGCATAAAGCGTAAGACAGAAACATAAAGCGCAAGTCGCAAAGCGTAAAGCGTAAAGCATAAACCATAAAGCGTAAACCTAAAGCGCAAATTGATATGAGAGGACTTCCGTTCAAAATCTGGTTGGCGTGCGAAACAGAGCGGAAAATCAGGCATATAGACATAAAGGAACATAAACTCAAGCAACTGTTCTGGGAGTGTACCCTTTCCTGTAACCTTAATTGCCGACATTGTGGCAGCGACTGCAAAGTGATGCCGGAGGCATTGCAGATGAAAGCAGAGGATTTTCTTAAAGTTCTGGATTCTGTAAAGACATACTGCCGTCAAGTGGGGGATGATACGGGCGAAATTCTTGTGATACTTACCGGTGGGGAGCCGCTTATGCGCAAAGATTTGGAGGAGGTGGGCAGGAAAATTATCGGCAAAGGTTTTCCTTGGGGAATGGTTACTAATGGTTTTGCTATGACTCCTGACAGATTCCATCGTCTTATGACAGCTGGTCTTCATTCTATGACTGTTAGTTTAGACGGCCTAAGGGAGTCTCACGACTGGATGCGTGGGCGTGAGGGTAGTTTTGAAAGGGCGGTGGGGGCTATAAAGTTAGCGATAGCTGCAGGGGATGATTTGGCTTTTGATGTGGTTACTTGTGTGAATCAGCGTAACTATAGTGAGCTCAGCTTATTAAAAGAAGAACTTATTACTATGGGGCTGAAACAGTGGAGGATTTTTACTGTTTTTCCTTCCGGACGCGGAAAGTATGATCCTAAGATGCAACTGAACAACAGCCAGTTTCGTGGAGTATTACAGTTTATAGAAGACACCCGTAAGGAAGGCCGCATTGAGTGCAGCTATGCCTGCGAGGGTTTTCTGGGAGCGTATGAGGGGCGTGTGCGCAACAACCTTTTTCGTTGCCACGCGGGGGTGAATGTGGGCTCTGTGCTCAACGATGGTTCTATATCGGCTTGCGTTAGCATCCGTGCAGACTACAACCAGGGCAATATCTATAAAGACGATTTCATGGAAGTGTGGAACAACCGCTTCCAGACTTATCGTAACAGAAACTGGATGAAAAAGAACCAATGCGCCGCTTGCAAGTTCTTTCGTTACTGCGAGGGCGGAGGTATGCATTTAAGGAACTCCGATGGCAGTCTGCAGTTCTGCCATATAGATCGCCTGAAATAGTTTTGTCCTTCTCGGGTAATACAAAAACTATTATTTCTGTATCTCAGTGTCTTAGCTCTTGGCCTTTAACTTTTTTTACTCTTAGCTTTTAGTTCTTAGCTTTTAGTTCTTAACTTTTAGTTCTTAACTTTTAGCTCTTAACTATAGGCCTTTAGCTCTTGGCTCTTAGCCTTTAACTCTGCGACGAAGTGGTTGCCTAATAACTCTTGGCAATGGCGATGAAATCTTCGGCCTTGAGTGCGGCACCTCCTATAAGCCCTCCGTCTATGTCTTTTTGGCTGAATAGTTCTTTGGCATTTGATGGCTTGCAACTTCCTCCATAAAGAATAGAGGTTTCTTCTGCGAGGCTACCAAATTTTTCTTCGAGGGTTTTACGGATAAAGGCATGGATTTCTTGGGCCTGCTCTTTGGTTGCTGTTTCTCCTGTTCCAATAGCCCAGATTGGTTCATAGGCTACTATCACATTTTTCATCTGCTCCGGAGTAAGCTGATAGAGAACCTCTTTGATTTCGTTTCCTACTACTTCAAAGTGTTTTTCTGCTTTTCTTTCTTCGAGAGCTTCGCCTACACAATAGATTACTTTTAGGCCTTCTGCAAGGGCGAGGTTTATTTTTTCGAGAAGAATAGCATTAGTTTCTCCATAATAGCCCCTTCTTTCGGAATGGCCGAGAATAACATATTCTACCGGTGCTCCAATGGCTCCTTCTGGTGCACCGGCAACTGTTCCTACCGCACTTGCCACAGAACTGAGCATCTTTGCAGAAACTTCTCCTGTGTAAGCTCCAACTTCTTTATCGGCACAATTTTGGGCACCGAGTGCTATCTTGCTCCTGCAGAAAGGGCATTTGATATCGCCGATAATTTTACTTATAGGGAATAGGTGCGTGAATGGTGTGTTTACTATTAGCTTAACATCTTGAGGAACTTCCTCAATTTTTGCAGCTATAGAATTAATTAATTCAATACCTTGGCTTACTGTGGTGTTCATTTTCCAGTTGCCGGCAACAATTTTTTGTCTCATATCTCTTTATAATTATTTGTTTAGCACTATGGGAAACCGTTGTTTCTGGGTTGTAAAGTTAATAAATATCCTTTACCTTACTGCATTCCGCCAGAAGTGTTAGGCTGGTGGAGACTGCATATTAGAAGCTCCTGACGGTTAAGTTTAGATTAGCACTAAGTAATATCTGCGGCTATTGCTTTAGAGAACGATTTTGACTATATTTGCCGTCCTTTAGGCAGTGTGTATTTTATGGGTTTGCGGGGGCTTGCCAAAAGTATTGCTGAGTAAATGATAATTATATATAGAATATGAAAGTTACTAAAAAAGAAACAGAGCAGCTGACCTACCTTGTAACGGTAGAAATTGAAAAGAACGAAGCAAATGAAAAGAAGGCAAAGCAGCTGAAAGAGTACAGAAAGAAGGCAGAAATCAAGGGGTTCCGTAAAGGTATGGCGCCTATGGGGCTGATTGAAAAGCTTTATGGCCCATCTGCTATGAATGAGGCTGTGAACGAACTAATTACCGAAGGTATTAACGGTCATATAAAAGAGCATAATTTAGATCTTATAGGAGAGCCGCTACCTAATGAAGAACTTCAGGCAAAGATAGATATAGACAAAGACGAGAAGTTTAAATTTGTTTATGATATGGCTATACGCCCGCAGGTGAATCTTTCATTAGATAAAAAAGATAAGGTAGTATATTATGATATAAAGGTGGAAGATGCTGCCCTAAAACAATACAAAGATGATATGTTGCGGCAATTTGGTTCTTTGGAAGATACAGCCAAGGCTGCTGACGAAGATTTTCTTGTGGTAAATTTGGAGCAGGCAGATAAGAAAGTAGAGAAAACATATATAACGCTCAAGAATATGGATGCTAAAATTAAGAAGCAGTTCTTGGGTAAAAAAGTTGGTGATAGCTTTGAGATAGATGTGGTTAAGAGTTTTCCTAACGAAACAGACAGAGCTTCTTTACTCCGCATAGGGAAAGATGAGTTTGATGCCTCTAATCCATTATATCAGCTTACCGTAGTAGAAGTTAAGACATTTGCTCCGGCTAAAATAAATCAAGATTTATTCGACCGTTTATTTGGTAAAGATGCGGTTAAAAATGAGAAGGAGTTTGATAAAGCTCTGGAAGATAAACTTAAAGGAGAGTATAAGCAAGAAAGTGATTGGCGTTGGAGGCGTGATGTTATAGATTATTTGGTAAAGAAAGCTGCCTTACCTCTTCCTGAGAGTTTTCTAAAAAAATGGTTGTTCAAGATAAACGAGGGCAAATTTACTATGGAGCAGATAGAGAAGGAGTTCCCACTTTTCTTGCAGGATTATCGCTGGCAGATGGTTTCTCGTAAAATCTTTGAAGAACAGAAGATGAATATTAAGAGAGAAGACTTGCTTAAAGTAGCTAAAGAGATGACGGCGAGTCAGTTTGCTATGTATGGCCTGTCTAATATCCCTCAGCAGACAATAGATCAGTATGCCGAGCAGATGCTTTCAAACGAAAAAGAGCTTACCAGAGTATATGAGAAGTGCGAGGAAGAAAAAGTGTTGGATTATGTTAAGGGTATAATAACTGCTGAAGTAAAAGAACTTACGAGAGAGCAGCTGCAAAAACTCAATGAAAAGGCTGCTAATAAGGATGATAAGTCTGTAGAAAAACCGGCAAAGAAGAAAACTGCAACTAAGGCAGCCAAAGACGATACAGGTGATAAAGTAGAAAAAGCAGCGGCTAAAACTAAAGCGGAGACTAAAGCACCTAAAAAGCGCTCTGCAAAGGCTGAGTAGTATATGCTATATTTTGTTTTGAGTAGCATATTGTAGTATGCTTGTTTGTAGCATATTGTATGCTATACATATAGGATAGTAGCTTATTGCCTATTAGTCTATTGGAGTGGTATATATAGATTTTGGAGTGTACGGAATATAAATCTAAGTTATAAAATATAAACTTGTATGTTTAAAGATTTTGAAAAATTTGCTGCAGACCGTAGGGGAATAAGCTCTGTAAAACTGGGTGGATATGCTGGCTACAGTGCTGCATATATTAATCCTACCATTATAGAGGAAAGACATTTGAATGTTGCCAGCATGGATGTGTTTTCTCGTTTAATGATGGATAGGATTATTTTTTTGGGGGTTCCTATTAACGACGATGTGGCTAATATTATACAAGCGCAGCTCCTATATTTGGAATCTGCAGATCCTGAGGCTGATATACAATTATATATCAATTCCCCCGGAGGGCAGGTATATGCAGGTTGGGGAATTTATGATACTATGAATCTTGTTAATCCTAAGGTGTGTACTATATGTACAGGCATGGCGGCTTCTATGGCAGCCGTGCTTCTTGCTGCAGGGGTAAAGGGCAGGCGTAGTGCCCTGCCTCATTCCAGGATTATGATACATCAGCCTATGGGTGGGGCTTCCGGGCAGGCTTCCGATATAGAAATTGAGGCGAGGGAGATAATGAAAACTAAGAAAGAATTGTATGAATCTTTGGCTGAAAATACAGGTAAGACTTTGGAGCAGATAGAGAGGGATGCAGACAGAGATTATTGGATGACATCGGCTGAAGCTCAAAAGTATGGTATGATAGATGAAATTCTTTCTAAGGCCAAAAAGAAATAACAGAGCACAACGAACATAAGCAAAATGGCTGATAGTAAGAAAGGTTCTAATACCGGCAAGAAAAAACCATATTGCATAATATGCGGGAATGGTCAAAACGATGTTCCTTTGATAGGAAAGGGGGTGGCTCGTATTTGCACGTACTGTATAGAAGGCTTACACAATTATTTAACTGAGGAGGAGCCGCCAGTGGGCGAGCGTTCAGAAGATATTACAAACGAGCTTAATATCGATTTTGAGAACTTAACTCCAAAGGTTATACACGAAAAACTGAATCAGTATGTAGTGGGGCAGGATGAGGCAAAAAAATTCTTGAGTGTAGCCGTTTATAACCATTATAAGCGGGTATTGCACAAAAGGAAGGAAAAACAACGTACGAAGCCTCTGCGTTTTAAGGATAGCACGGGAACCTATGAATGTGTTTTTGCTGATGACGATTTTGGTTGCATTGATGAGAAAAAAGATAACTCTACAGAATGGAGCCCTGTTGTTCTGAAAAAAATAGAGGATATAGAAGATCCTTACGATGTAGATATAGAAAAGTCTAATGTGCTTATGGTAGGGCCTACGGGTACCGGTAAAACCCTGCTTGCGCGTAGCATTGCCAATATGCTTCATCTGCCGTTTGCAATTGTAGATGCTACAGTTCTTACAGAAGCGGGCTATGTTGGAGAAGATGTAGAGAGCATACTTACAAGACTCTTGCAAGATGCCGACTATAACGTAGAAAAGGCTGAGATGGGTATTGTGTTTATAGATGAGATAGACAAGATAGCCAGAAAGAGCGATAATCCTTCAATTACTCGCGATGTTTCAGGAGAGGGAGTTCAACAGGCATTGCTGAAGATTTTGGAAGGCAATATAGTGAATGTTCCTCCTCAGGGCGGACGTAAGCATCCTGAACAGAAGATGATAGCCGTAAATACGCAAGATATATTATTTATTTGCGGCGGGGCTTTTGAGGGAATAGACAAGAAAATAGCACAGAGGTTGAATACCAAAGTGGTAGGCTATGGCGTTCAGGAGGGTTTGAAGGATATAAACAAAAACGAACTTTTGAGATACATAGCTCCTCAGGATTTGCGGGCTTATGGTATGATTCCTGAACTGATAGGCAGGCTGCCGGTTGTAACTTATCTGCATCCGCTTAGCCGAGAGGCTCTGAAAGAAATTCTTACAACTCCTAAGAATGCCCTGATAAAGCAGTATAGGGCGATATTCAAGATGGATGGTATAAACTTGATAGTAGAAGACGCTGTTTTAGACCTGATAGTAGATACTGCAGTAAAATATAATCTTGGAGCCAGAGGATTGCGTTCTATATGCGAGGCTATTATGATAGATGCTATGTATGAGGCTCCTAAGTTTGCCGGTATGCCAGAAACACCATTTACAATATCTGCACCTTATGCAGAGGAGAAGTTGTCTGCATTTACAGGTAGCATGTTTATAAAAAAATAATTATGACATATAACCAGCTTTACGAACAGATTTGCCGCAAGGGGAGTTTTCTTTGCGTAGGCTTGGATACGGATATAGAAAAGATTCCGGTTTGTATCAAGGAGCAGGTAAGGGCAGCCTCTACAGATGAAAGCGAAGCCATATTTCTTTTTAACAAGCAGATAATAGACTCTACAGCTGAGTATTCGGTTGCATATAAGATAAATACAGCCTTTTACGAGGCGGCAGGGAGTGCCGGTATGCTTCAGATGGAACGTACTGTTTCTTATATAAAGGAGCATTATCCCGATATTTTTGTTATTGCAGATGCCAAGCGTGGGGATATTGGAAATACGGCAAAGCAATATGCCAAGGCTTTTTTTGAAAAAATGGATTGCGATGCAGTTACTTTATCTCCATATATGGGCGGCGATGCAATAATGCCTTTCTTACAATACAAAGGTAAGTGGGCTATAATATTGGCTCTAACCTCTAATGTTACAGCAGAAGACTTTGAAACTCTCAACACTACTTCTTCTGCAACCGATAATGCCATGCTTCTGTATGAGAGAGTGTTGCACCATAGTGCCAAGTGGGGTAACAGAGATAACATTATGTTTGTAGTTGGGGCAACACGGCCGGAGCAGCTAAAGAGAATACGCCTTATATGTAAAGATCATTTCTTTCTTGTTCCGGGAGTTGGAGCTCAGGGTGGAAGTGTGGAAGAGGTGGCTACTGCTGGCATGAATTCTTCGTGCGGTTTGCTTATAAATTCTTCAAGGGGAATAATATATGCAGATTCTTCAGAAAATTTTGCAGAGGTTGCGGCAGCAAAGGCAGCAGAACTTGTTGAACAAATGAAAAGTTTTCTGAAATAAATTATAATTTATTGGATATGAGAACTTTTAGGATTCTATTCTTCCTATGCATTTTCTCTTTTACTATTAATGCACAGGCACAAAAGTCTGATAAAACAACCGAGAAAAGCCCGTATGCTACTAATAACAAGGTTAATACAATAAAGGTTCTATTTACTTCAGACCTGCATTCTTGTGCCGATAGATATGCTCGGCTAACAAGCTTTATAAACAAAAAAAGACAGGAGGCACTTTCTCGCGGATATGGAGTTGTTACTGTAGATGCCGGAGATATGGCATTTGGAACTCTGTATTCGGCGTTCTTTGAGTTAGATGCAACGGAGTACAGGCAGCTTGCTCTGGCCGGATATGATGCTTTTGTATTTGGCAATCACGATTTTGATTTAGGCTTAAAATCGTTGGCCTATATGTTCTATAATTCGAGAATTTTGGGCAAGTCTTTGAATCCGGTAGATGGAACAAAACTGAATTTTCCTATAAATGTAACGTCTAATATAGACGCTGGCGGCGACAAAACTTTAGCTCAGGCATTGTCGTACATAGGGCATCAACGATACATTGTTTTAGAACGTGCCGGGCTGAAAGTGGGCATTTTTGGCCTGTTAGGCAAAGATGCCTATGAGGTTAGCAGTGTGAATGGTGTGTTGTCTTACATGGAACCCGTTGAAGCTGCACAAAGAGTAATACCTCAACTCAAGGCTGTGGGGGTTGATATTATAATATGTCTTTCTCATAGTGGGGCCAAGGCTAAGGAGCAGAGCGAAGATGTACATCTTGCTAAAGAATGTCCGGAAATAAACCTTATAATTAGCGGCCACGATCATGAGGCTCTGTTTAAGCCTTATAGGGTGGGCGATACATATATAGTATCGGCAGGTGAAAACGGTTTCTTGTTGGGCGAA
>DFIA01000036.1 GCA_002372015.1 Bacteroidales bacterium UBA3709
ACGATGTTCGTGGTCTGCATGTTCAGTTTATTCATTATGTTATTTACATTTGATTGCTATTAAAAAAAGAAATAATTATAGCCAAAATGGATATGGCCGTTTTGATAATATATTTCTTGTCATCCCATATTGAAGGATTTCTCAGTTCTGGATTTGAAGATATGTATGCTCTGCCCTTATCTGTGATGCTGAATGTAATATAGGAACCATTTGTCAACTTCTGCCCATATCCTAAACCTTCTATTTCAAGAAGATTCAAATCTTCGCTGTCTTCATTTGTTACTTCATACTTTAAGTCTTTAAGAAGATAAAGAATCTTTTTTGCTCTTTCAGTTAGTTTAATCTTATTCATCAACTTTCTCCTTCAACTAAATTGTTGGTGCGGCTCAGGTGTAAAGGTACTCATTTTCTTACAGGTTGCTATCTGTTTGCTGTATTAAATAAATCAAAATGAAAAGATTTTGTATGATTTTATTCTTTTTCGGCAACTTAGGTACAGTTTTTATGTAGTGAGGTGGTTACACCTGAGCTACAATAATTAGGTTTATTTCTGTTGTGTTTCAGGGCAAGTTTTGTTAAATTTGCACGATTATGTTTTTGCGCTATGAATAGGGAGATAACCGTTTTGAGTAGGGTTGTTGCTGTTTGTATTACAGCAGCGTTGCTTTCTGCCTGCGATTGGATAAGAGCCAAATTGGATATGCCTACTTCTGAGGATATTGCACTGAAAAGGGAACTTATAGCCGAAAAAGAAGCACAGATAGTTGATACAACAAAGCTTTTGGTAGCAGACTCTGTTAAACTGTCTGCATTACCAGCAGTTTCAGTATCAGGCTCTACATCTGATTCAGCATCAGGTTCAGCATCAGGCTCAGCATCTGATTCAGCATCAGGTTCAGCATCTGGCTCAGTATCAGGTTCTATGTCAGGCTCTGCGTTAGGTTCTGCATCAGGTTCTATATCAAGTTCAGCATCAGGTATTTCTTTACAACTCATTCCGCAAAGTAGTTTGACTAAAACCTACTATATAATTGTTGGTGCATTCAAAACAGACGAACTTGTGTTGGCAAGCATAAAGGAGCATGCAGATATTCTTGAGCCCCCTGTGGCATTTACTGCAGGAGGGTTGAAGCACGTGGCGATAGGAGGATATGAAACTTTAGAAGAAGCCCGCAAGGCATTATATTCGGTGTTACCAAAAGTGCCGAATGCGTGGGTATATAAAAAGAATGGATAAAAAATAATTAGATACACATTTTATATGAAAACAACAGCTTATACACAAAAACACATTGAACTGGGAGCAAAGATGACTCCGTTTGCAAGCTTTAATATGCCTTTGGAATATACTGGCATTAAGGCTGAACATTTAGCTGTAAGACAGAGTGTTGGCGTTTTTGATGTTTCTCACATGGGAGAGTTTACCGTTAAAGGCCCTAATGCCTTGGCTTTTATACAGTATGTAACAAGCAACGATGCCTCTGCCTTGTTTGCAGGAAAGGTACAGTACTCGTGTCTTCCTAACGGAAAGGGTGGTATTGTAGATGATCTTTTGGTTTATTGCATAAATCCGGAGAGCTATATGTTGGTACCAAATGCGGCCAATATAGACAAAGATTATGCCCACCTTTGCCAATATGCTCAGAAATTTGGTCTTACACCAGGAAAGGATTTCTGCAACATTTCAGACCAGATAAGCCAGTTGGCTGTTCAGGGCCCTAATGCAATGAAAGTTATGCAAAAGCTCTGCAAAGAAGATGTGTTGGGTATGGAGTATTATACATTTAAGATATTGGAAGTTGCCGGATGTAAAGATGTAATACTATCTACTACAGGATATACCGGCGCCGGTGGCTGTGAGGTTTATATGAAGAACGAAGATGCCTTAAAGATATTTGATGCAATTTTTGAGGCAGGAAAAGAGTTTGATATAAAGCCGGCTGGCTTGGGATGTCGCGATACGCTTCGTCTGGAAATGGGTTTCTGCCTGTATGGGAATGATATAGACGATTCAACCTCTCCTTTGGAGGCCAATCTTGGCTGGATTACAAAGTTCAACGATGCTAAGGGAGATTTTGTAGATAGAGATTACATGCTCAAGCAGAAGGCAGAAGGTCTTAAAAGAAGGCTTTGCGGCTTTGAATTGATAGATAGGGGAGTGCCACGCCATGGCTATGAAATCTGCAACGCAGAAGGCAGGGTTATAGGTTGTGTAACAAGTGGAAGCCTTACTCCTTGCTGCACCCGTGCCATAGGAATGGGATATGTAGAAGCACCTCTATATAAGCTCGATACAGAGATTTATATCAAAGTTAGAGACAAACTTCTTAAAGCAGTTGTAGTAAGACCACCTTTCTATAAGGGATAATAAAACAGAATTTTAATGAACCGTATCGGAAGGATTGTAATAGGCATTGCCTGTATTCTTGCAGGCAGTGCCCATTTTGTCTGTGCACAAAAGAATATTCCGGATTCGCTGAGGTGCGAGGTTGCTTTTTTAAGTGCTGAGGCAATGAAGGGAAGAAAAGCGGGTAGTAGTGAGGAGAAAAGAGCTGCAAAATATATCTACGATTATTTGCAGTCGTTGGGAATGGTAATGTTATCTCCCGAAGATGGAGACGATTTTGGCATGGCCGATCCGGTTGTTGGAGATACTCTGTACTCTCGCAACATAGTGGGCTTTATACCCGGGTACGATCCAGTCCTAAAAGGAGAATTTATTCTCTTGGGTACTCAGCTCGATGGGCCGGGATTTGAGGCAGTTAAGGTAAATGGACAAACCAAGGAGAGAGTTTTTCCGGGGGCTTATTCAAATGCTTCTGGAAATGCAGTGCTAATGCAGGTGGCTAAACTTGTTGCAGAGAATAAGTTTATGTTTCGCCGAAGTGTTATTTTTGGATTTTTTGGGGCCGGAAATTATTCTCAGGCAGGAAGTTGGTATTTTCTGAACCGCTCGTTTGCAGATGTAGATAAGATAAAATTTATGGTAGATGTAAATTCTGTGGGGAAGGATAGCGGCCCTAATACATTTCAGGCATTTATCGGGCTTCCTAACAGGCATATACTCAAAGATATATTTACTGTGGCAGAAAGACCATTCAGTTTGGATGTCAAAATTGCAGAGCGCGAACCCATACCATCGGATTACAGAAGTTTTCATTCCTTTGACATACCATTTACCCTGTTTACAACCGGGCCAAATAGTTTAGATGGCACCATTCATGACACGCCAGAAAAAATAGATTATTTGCAACTTGCCCAAATTGTTGAATTTGTTTATACATACGCAGTAACATTGGCCTCGGCAGATAGTCTTGCGGAAAAAGAGGAAGAAACTTCTGAGTCTTCAAAATCTCGTGTTTACAGCCAGTTAGAGGTAGATAAAAGAGCAACCTTCTTAAAGGGCGATGAGCGTACCTTCTTAAAAGACTGGGTGTACCATTATATAAAATATCCCGATAGCGCAATATCTGCACGGATAGAAGGTACGGAAATAGCTGAATTTGTAGTAGATGCAAAAGGAAAGGTTACAGATATTAAAATAACGACATCTCTTAGCGAAGATATAGATAGAGAGGTAATAAAGGTGTTGAAGGCCTCTCCAAAATGGAAGCCTGCACAGGTTAACGGTAAGAATGTGCCGGTGCAAATATCTGTGGCAATAGAATTTATGCTTACAAACAGATCTAAATTCGGCATAAACAAATAGGCTATAACGCTGCATTAACAGTGGAAAATAAGAGCAATTACAATGGAATATAAGTTTAATGAAATAGAAGCTAAATGGCAGAAATACTGGGCAGAGAACAAAACTTTCTTTGCACCAACAGACACTTCAAAGCCAAAGTATTACGTGCTGGATATGTTTCCTTATCCTTCTGGTGCAGGCCTGCATGTGGGCCATCCGTTGGGGTACATAGCAAGCGACATTTACTCACGATACAAGAGGCTTAAAGGTTTTAATGTGCTTCATCCGATGGGGTACGATGCCTTTGGACTTCCGGCAGAACAGTATGCCATACAAACCGGCCAGCATCCTCGAATTACCACTATGGAAAACATAGACAGGTATCGCTCCCAATTAGACAGAATAGGCTTTTCTTTTGATTGGGACAGAGAAGTAAAAACTTGTGATTCTGATTATTACAAGTGGACTCAGTGGGCCTTTCTTAAAATGTTTGACAGTTGGTATAACAAAAAGACAAATTCTGCCGAGCCTATAAAAGAACTTGTTTCAGAATTTGAAAAAAGAGGCAATCTTAAAGTGGAAGCTTTCTGCGGAGAAGTACCACAGTTTACATCGGAACAGTGGCAAGCTTATTCCGATACGCAGAAAAGCGATATTCTGATGCAGTACAGAATAGCATATTTGGGAGAAACTTCTGTTAATTGGTGCCCTGAGCTTGGAACGGTATTAGCCAACGATGAAGTAAAAGAGGGTGTGTCTGTGAGAGGTGGTTTTCCTGTGGAGCAGAAAAAAATGAAACAGTGGCTGCTACGAGTATCTGCTTATGCCGGACGCCTGTTGGACGATTTGGAGGAACTGCAGTGGAGTGATGCTCTAAAGGAAATGCAGAGGAATTGGATAGGTCGTTCGTATGGAGCGCAGATGGTATTTAAGGTGGTTAATCCAGACCCCGCAGATGGGAGTAAGTTTGACCGTGAGTATGATATGGAAATTTTTACCACACGCGCCGATACCATATTTGGAGTAACGTTTATGGTAGTTGCTCCTGAGAGCGAATGGGTTGAAAAACTTACAACCGAAAGCCAAAAACAGGCTGTAGAAGAGTATCTTACGCAGGCCAAAAAGAAAACAGAAAGAGAGCGAATTGCAGAAACGAAATCTGTTACCGGTGTATTTTCCGGTTCTTGGGCGCAGAACCCATTTACCGGAGAAAAAGTACCTATTTGGATTGCAGAATATGTATTGGCCGGCTATGGAACCGGTGCAATAATGGCGGTGCCAGCGCACGATAGCAGAGACTATGCATTTGCCAAAAAGTTTGGTCTAAAGATAGTTCCGCTGATAGAAGGTTGCGATGTTTCTGAAGAAAGCTTTGATGCCAAGGAAGGTATCATGATAAATAGTGGTTTTCTTACGGGCATGAATGTAAAAGAGGCTATTCCTGCGGCCATAGAGGAAGTAGAGAGAAGGGGAATAGGCCACAGAACAGTGAACTATCGTTTGAGAGACGCTATTTTCTCGCGCCAAAGATATTGGGGAGAGCCTTTCCCAATTTACTATAAAGATGATATAGCCACCGCAGTGCCGGAAAGCGAATTGCCTTTAGAACTGCCGGATATAGAAACGTTTAAGCCTACAGATAATGGAGAACCTCCTTTGGCCAGAGCAAAGAACTGGGCCTATCAGGGCTATCCTTTGGAAAAGAGTACAATGCCGGGATTTGCTGGGAGTAGCGCCTATTATCTAAGATATATGGATCCTCATAACGAAGAAGCATTGGTTGGCAGAGAAGCAAATAGGTATTGGAGAAATGTAGATTTGTATGTGGGAGGAACCGAGCACGCAACCGGCCATCTTATATATTCTCGTTTTTGGAATAAATTCTTGTACGACCTTGGTTATGTTTGCGAAAAAGAGCCTTTCAAAAAGCTGATCAATCAGGGCATGATACAAGGGCGTTCCAACTTTGTATATAGAATAAAGAATACCAACACATTTGTTTCCAATGGCTTAAAGGATAAATACGATACAACGGAAATACATGTTGATATAAATATTGTTTACAACGACCGTTTAGACATAGAAGCTTTTAGAAATTGGAGGCCGGAGTATAACAATGCAGAGTTTATTCTCGAAAACGGAGAATACATTTGCGGTTGGGCGGTAGAGAAGATGTCTAAATCTATGTTTAATGTTGTAAATCCGGATAATATCTGCAGTAAGTATGGAGCAGATACCCTAAGGCTTTATGAAATGTTTTTGGGGCCTGTAGAAATGAGTAAGCCGTGGGACACTAAGGGAATAGATGGTGTTCACAGATTTTTGAGAAAATTCTGGAAGCTGTTCTACGGTGGCGGAGAAGGCACCGGTAGTTTTTGTGTTACAGACGAAGAACCAACACCACAAGAGTTGAAGATACTTCACAAACTGATACACAAGGTAGAAACGGATATAGAAAACTTTTCTTTCAACACCTCTGTTTCTGCATTTATGGTGGCAGTTAATGAATTGAGCGCATTAAAGTGCAACAAGAAGAAAGTGCTTGTGCCTGTAATTGTTTTACTTAGTGCTTTTGCGCCTCATATTTGCGAAGAACTGTGGCAGCTGACGGGGCATACTCAGAGCGTAAGCTTTGCAGATTTTCCGATGTATTACGAGGAATATACTAAGGAGGATACTTTTGAGTATCCGGTATCTTTCAATGGTAAAACAAGATTTAAGCTATCATTGTCTAAGTCGTTGTCTAAGAGTGGTGTAGAAAAGGCTGTTCTGGCTGCACCAGAAACAGCCAAGTATCTGGCAGGCAATTCTGTCAAAAAGATTATCGTGGTGCCCGGGCGAATAATAAACATTGTGATGTAGGCTATGTGTGAAATTAAAAAGAAGGTTTCTGCAAGAAAATTGATTCTGGATTATATCCTTATATCGATAGGTGTGTTTATTTATACCTGTTCTTGGCAAGCGTTTGTTGTGCCTACTGGTATTTCTGGAGGTGGGCTGGTGGGCTTTTGTACCGTACTCAATTACGCCACCGGAATACCTATACCTGTTTTCTTTGGTACCATCAATGCCGCTTTGCTTACCGTAGGAACAATAGTTTTGGGCAGAGGTTTTGGCTTTAAGACCATCTTTAGCATAATTCTCTCTACCGTATTCTTTGCTATATTGCCAAAAATGGAATGGATTTACAATATAGGAATGAGCACTATTCCTGAAGATAGCCCGCAGGCCCCATTGCGTTATCTTGTGAATCCGATAATAGGAGGCTTTGCGTGTGCAGCAGGTATTGCTCTGATATTCAAAAGAAACGGCTCTACAGGAGGCACAGATATATTAGCTCTTATAATAAATAAATACAGAGATATTTCTCCCGGAAAAGTATTCATGTATGCAGACTTTTGCATAGTGGGCTCTATAATGCTGCTCCCCGACAAACATTTGAGCGATGTGATACTTGGATATATATTTACCATAGCATTTTCGTATATGGTAGATCTCATCCTTACCGGAAGCGAGCAAAGTGTGCAGATAACCATTTTCTCTCAGAAGTATAGCGAGGTGGCAGATAATTTGATGAACGAATTGCGCAGAGGAGTTACAGCCCTTGATTCTATGGGCTGGTATTCTAAGCAAGAAAGCAAGGTGTTGGTGGTTGTTGCCAGAAAACAGCAGCTCAAAGATATAACTCAGGCGGTAAGGAGAGTAGATCAAAAAGCTTTTATTTCAGTGTCGCCGGTATCTGCAGTGTATGGTTTAGGCTTTGCTCAACTTAAAGGTAATGCAAAGAAATCTTCAGAAAGCAGATTGAAAAGGCTTGTAAAATGGATGGACAGTTAGCACTATATACAGTTAATATGGTAATTATATGAAAACAATAAAGATATTAGGTACGGTTAAAGCCTATATTATAATCACGCTTGGCCTGTTGTGCTACGTATTGGGATGGACCATATTCTTGATTCCAAATAACTTGGTTGGTGGCGGGGTATCCGGTATTTCATCTATTATCTTGTATGCCTTTGGAATACCTATTTCGGTAACTTATTTTGCAATAAACACGATACTCCTTCTGATAGCTCTTAAAGTACTTGGCAAAGGCTTTGGTTTTAAAACTATTTACGCAATAATTGCAACCACCCTGTTTTTTCAGTTTGTTCCTTCTTTTCTTCCTCAAGATTTTATAGAAGAAATAGCAATATCTAATGGTAAGTTGCTGTCTGCCATTTTTGGAGGCGTGATGAGCGGACTTGGCATAGGCATCAGCTTTTCTCAGGGAGGCAGCACAGGTGGAACGGATATAGTGGCACTGATGGTGGCCAAGTATCATAACATAGCTCCGGGGCGTATGATACTTTATATGGATTTGGTTATCATAGCCTGTTCTCTTTTAATTCCGGCAAAAGATATATTGGATGCCTCTGGAGCAGCTATAGGTAAGGAAACTTGGGGAATGAGGTTAGCTACAGTGCTTTACGGATATATGCTTATAGCTTCTTGTTCTCAGATAGTAGATATGATGGTAGCCGGAAGCAGACAAAGTGTACAGGTGTATATTTTTTCTCATCAATACGAAAAAATAGCAGATATAATAACAACTGAGATGGGACATGGCGTTACAGTATTAACGGGAGAGGGCTGGTACACCAAAAAAGAGAATAAAATGCTATTGGTTTTGATTCATAAAACAGAAACCGGAAAGATTCATAGCTTGATAAAGGCTGTGGACAGAGACGCATTTATATCAATGGCCCCAGTAACAGGAGTGTGGGGAAGAGGATTCCAGCAGTTGCCATTGAAATAGCATTTTTTGTACGATTCTGGAATTGTGTAACTCTTACAATTCCGTAAATAACAAATAGTTAATAGCTTTTTCTATGAAGGCCTATATGTTAAGCATTGGGCTGCTATTTTTGTGCTTTCTTTCTGCACAAAAGTAGTGATATAACCTTTTTCCATTGCGAAAAAAGCAGCATGAATATGAACACAATACATAAGATATCTATTATTTTATCAGGTACTGTGGCACTTCTGTTTGTGGCGCATAAACTTTATTTCAAGAAACTAAAAAAGCGAACCGTATCAAAGAGCAAAATGTATCTTATCAATAGTGCCGACTCTTCTCTCCTATGCGAAAATAGCGAGAGTAGTTATTTGATAGATAAAATTATACGCTGCTTTGAGCAAGATAAAGTATATACTAATCCCAGACTAAAAATAGCAGATTTGGCCAAGTCTATAGGAACTAACCGTAATTATCTTTCGAGAGCGGTAAATGGCTATTTCATGCTTAATTTCAATCAGTTGTGCAATTATTTTAGAGTGCGCGAGGCATGTAGGATTTATGTAGAGGAAGGTCTTCTTCCCAGAGAGGTATGGATGCGCCGTTCCGGCTTTATATCTTCTTCTTCTTTTTCCAGCAGTTTCTCGCTATTTACGGGGCGCTCTCCTGCAAGGTGGCAGAGGGAGGTTCGGTTGAGGCTGCAGAAGAACGAAAAAGTATCTATAGACGAATATGTGGGTAAATTAAAAGATATGATAAAAAAGTGATATGAAAAATTTAATCCGAAAACTTCTGAGCCACTGTTATTCAGATGGTAAAGATGGGGCGGCAGAAACCGCACCTTCTATCTGTGAGCGAGATGCGGCAGTACAAATTATGATGTATTATCCTGAGTGCAGTTTTACCTATTCTAAAATTCAGACTCTTAAAGAAGTGGAACTACGATTAGATAAGTATTTGCACAAAGAGCGTCTCTATTTAGATCCGTGTATGAATCTTACAAAAATGGCTATGATAGTTGGCAGTAATCGTACCTATCTCTCCAATATAATGGCTTCCAGAAACGGTTTTAGAAACTATATGAACGAGCTCAGACTTAAATATATAGCAGATCGGATAGAAGATAGCGGAGTATCTGGAGCAAAGAAATGTCTTAGGGAACCTAAGGAAAAATTAACCTCAGACGATATAATATCAATAGTTCTCTCCAGCGGCTTTGCCGATATGCGTACATTCAGAAGAGCACTGTCTTTATCTGTTGGTAAATGGGCTGATGTTATCAGAGAAAAAATCTATTAACCTTGGTAAGAACCTGTGGAAGAGCAAATACTACCACTCTATCGTAAGGATGAACAACGGTGTTTTCTCCTGCAATAATACTTTCTTCTCCGCGAATAATGCCTCCGACAATGGCTTCTCTTGGGAATCTGAGATCTTTGAGAGGAACTTTGGTGATAGCACTTTCTGGATTAGCTATAAACTCCAGAACTTCTGCATCCGAGCCATTAAGGCATTTTATAGAGCGTACTTTGTTGCTTAGGGTAAATCTGAATATACGCCCGGCTGTTACCAGTTTTTTGTTGATAACGGCATCTACCCCCATATCTTCTGCCAGCTTAATATATTCTA
>DFIA01000060.1 GCA_002372015.1 Bacteroidales bacterium UBA3709
CTATCCAGCTGAGCTACCGAACCAGTCCTTTTTTTATACGCTTTGCGGTTTGGGATGCAAATGTAACAAATTTTCTTAATCTTTGTTGGGTTATTACAAATAATTCGTTACCCATTGTCATTTGCCCTATGATTTTTTCTCCCTATTTGCCCAAGTTTCGAGCACCACAACTAAGGCAATGCCTACTATGGCCATTATAACAGCTGTGCTAATCTGTGCGTTGCAATTGTTCAAATCGGCATATCTTGCCGGTAGTATAGGGCGAGTAACAGCCTTATCGCCTATACTTTGCAGAACTTGTTGCCAGGGCCATATCTTTACAAGCGAACCAGCCATAAAGCCGGTAAGCAGTGCTATGGTTTGATTGTACCAATTTTTCATTAGCCATGCGAGAAGATGCGAGAATGCAAGTATGCCTGCCACAGCTCCCACTCCATACAAAAGGAGTTTTTTGACATTTAAGGTACTTATGCTATGCATAAGGTCTTCGTATTTTACCATCAATACAAGAAGGAAACTTCCTGAGATACCCGGTAGTATCATACCGCAGATACTGGCAGCTCCGGCTATTAGCAAAAACCACCATGTGTTTGGAGTTTCTGTAGGAGAAGTGAGAGATACCCATACTGCAATGGCAGTTCCTATCAGTATGCTTATGAAAGTGCTGATTTTCCAGACTTTGATTTCTTTTGTAACATACCAGCAGGATACGAGTACCAGCCCAAAAAAGAAGCTCCAAGTGGCAATAGGCTCGTTGTTTAGCAGATATACCATCAGCTTTGCCAAAGAAAAAGCACTGATACCTATACCGAGGAGAATAAATGCCAGAAACACAATGTCTGTTTCCTTGGCCCATTGCTTTAATTTGCCGGCAAACAGCAACTTGGTGGTTTTTATATTAAAAGATTTGAGAGAATTTATCAGTCTTTCAAAAATACCTGTGAGAAAGGCTATGGTTCCGCCGCTCACACCGGGAATCACATTTGCAGCACCAATACCAATCCCCTTGATTGTAAGTAGTATATACTCTTTAGTTTTACTCATTATATCAGACTTAGTTGTATATTATTTTTTTTCTTTACCGTTGTTTGAATTCTTTTGGCATTTCTTCATTTTATCCCTGAGCTTCTTTTCTGCCTGAAGGTCTGCCAGACCAGCCTTGGCTACAGTATGTTCGGGGTCAAAAATCAAAGCTTTATGATATAGAATTTCAGATTGAGACAGGTCGCCGATAAGAAAGTGAGCTAAAGCTAATCCGCTTATCCCATCGGGGTTATTCTTTTCTAATTTGCAGAAATCAGAAAAATGTTTTATGGCCTCTTGCGGAAGTTTACATTCTATGCACAGTTGGCCCATATTGAACAGGGCATGAATGTTCTTAGGATTTAGCGCCAGAGCGTAATCAAAGGCCTCGTAGGCTTTCTGATACAGCTCTTTTCTGGCGTATATTATACCCACATTATGCCATGCTATATCGTTGAATGGGTCTAAATCTAAAGATTTCTGGTAGTACTCTAAGGCCTTGCTGTCTTGTTCCAATTTTTCTAAACAGAAGGCATAGTCAAAGAAGAAAGAGGCAACATTATCTTCTTTCTCTTTCTGGTGATTTTTGCTGTTCCAAAGCAAGGTGAGGTCTGCTGTTCTTTCTAAGTAGAAAATAGCCTCTTGGTAAAACTCGGCTTCCATGCAGTCTTGTGCAAGCGTGTGTATAGAGTCGCATATATCTTCAGGGAAAGACTCCACCTCTATAGCCATATTATAGTATCGGCGAGCTTCAGAGATATTTTTCTTTCCAATGTATGCTCTGCAGTACGATAGGTAAATCTCTGAATTGGGAGGAAATGAGTCTTTATAGTTGTTCAGAGTATCGAGAACTGCATCAAATTCTTTTGCTATTACGAGCGAATCGCAATACTTAACCAGCAGGGCAGGGGAATAGGGATAGGCCCTAAACCCCAAATCTGCCGCCATTCTGGCCATATCGCTGTTGAAAAGGTCTATATACTTATCAACGATATATTCGTATTCGTCTTCCTGAAAATCATCTGAAATCCCTGCTTTAGCATCCGCAACATCGTAGCCGTCTTGTGCCGCTCTGTTGTACAATGCGTTAAACCTATCAAAAGCCTCTTTAAGCCGTACGTTTTCCTCTCTTTCAAATTCCTGGTCTTCCCGTTCTTTTTCCATAATCAGCAAATGTACGGAAAATAACCTTAGCTTATAACTAATCCTCCGTCTAAGTAATCTATTTTTATGGTATTGCCCTTTGCAATCTTGCCGGAAATTAGGGCTTTTGCCACAGTGTTAATTACTTCTTTTTGCAATACCCTCTTGATAGGGCGGGCTCCATAGGCAATATCAAATCCTTTATCAGACAGATAATTAATAGCTTCTTCTGTAAAGTGGAGTTTGATGTCTTGTGGTGCCAACATTTTTTCTGCCTGTGTTATTTGCAATTGCAGAATCCCCCTGATTTCGGCTTTGCCTAATGGACGGAACATAATAATTTCGTCTATCCTGTTCAAGAATTCGGGTCTTACAGTTTTCTTCATAAGAGCCAGTACCCTATCTTTGCACTCATCAAGAAGTTGCTGATTATAAGCTTCGTTAATAGCATTCTCGGCATACGAATTATCGGTATCCTTTGCTGTAAAGTTTACCATGGCGGTATCTTTTAGCTTTGACATATACTCCTGAATTATTTCGCTGCCAACATTGCTGGTCATAATCAGAATAGTATTCTTGAAGTTTACAGTTCTGCCTTTACCATCCGTAAGTCTGCCATCGTCTAAAACTTGCAACAAGATATTGAACACATCAGGGTGGGCTTTTTCTATTTCGTCGAACAGCACAACGGAGTAGGGTTTACGCCTTACGGCCTCTGTAAGCTGTCCGCCTTCTTCATAGCCAACATATCCTGGAGGCGCACCAATAAGGCGCGTGGCTGCAAACCTTTCTTGATATTCGCTCATATCTATACGGGTCATCATGTTCTCGTCATCGAACAGAAACTCGGCCAGAGCCTTTGCAAGTTCAGTTTTACCAACTCCCGTAGTACCTAAAAACAAGAATGAACCTATAGGCCGTTTTTCGCTCTGCAGGCCGGCTCTTGAACGCCTTACAGCGTCTGCTACAGCCTTAATAGCCTCGTCTTGGCCAATAACTCGTTTGTGGAGCTCGCTCTCTAAGTTGAGTAGTTTGTCTTTTTCGCTCTGCATCATTTTACTAACCGGTATGCCAGTCCACCTTGCCACTATCTCAGCAATATCATCCGGTCCAACTTCTTCGTCTATGAGCCTGTGGTTGTTAGCTTCTATCTTTTTGTTTAACTCGTCTATCTCTTTTTGCAGGCCGGCAATTTTGCCATATCGTATTTCGGCAACCTTTGCGTAGTCGCCACTGCGTTCTGCACTATCTGCCTGAAAGTTCAGGCTCTCTATCTCTCCTCTCTTGCTTTGAATGGCATCGTACAGGCCTTTTTCTTCTCTCCACTGGCTGTTGAGTATGTCGAGCTTCTTTTTGTTTTCTTCCAGCAGATTGGTAATATCGGTGAGTTTCGGCGATTTGCCTTCTCTGCGGATAGCCTCTTTTTCTATTTCCAGTTGCTTGATTTTTCTCTGGAGTTCATCTATCTCTTCCGGTACGGAATTCATTTCCAAACGGAGTTTAGAGGCGGCTTCATCTACCAAGTCTATCGCCTTATCGGGGAGAAAGCGGTTAGTTATGTATCTATGACTCAACTCAACAGCCGCTATAATGGCATCGTCTTCAATCTTAACTTTATGGTGATTTTCGTATTTAGGTTTTAGCCCTCTGAGTATTGAAATACTTTCTGCAGGAGATGGCTCATCTACCATAACCATCTGGAATCTCCTTTCTAAAGCCTTGTCTTTTTCAAAATACTTTTGGTATTCATCAAGAGTAGTAGAACCAACACACCTGAGTTCGCCACGGCTCAACGCCGGCTTTAGAATGTTGGCGGCATCCATGGCTCCGCTGGTTTGTCCGGCACCTACAAGCGTGTGAATTTCATCTATATATAGTATGATTTCTCCGTTGCTTTCTACAACCTCTTTTACCACACCTTTTAGCCTTTCCTCAAATTCTCCCTGATATTTGGCACCTGCTATCAGTGCCCCCATATCCAACGAATAGATAACCTTACCCTTTAGGTTTTCTGCAACATCTCCGTGTACAATACGCTGTGCCAGACCTTCTGCAATAGCGGTCTTACCAACACCGGGTTCTCCAACCAGAATAGGGTTATTTTTTGTACGGCGGCTTAGTATCTGAAGCACTCGCCTTATCTCTTCGTCGCGACCGATAACGGGGTCTAACTTGCCGTTATGTGCTCTCTCGTTGAGATTAATGGCATAGCGTTCCAGCATCTTGCCTTGTGTTTGATTGTTGTTGTTGTTGTTCGTATTCATAGTAAATCCTCCATTTTTCTTTTTAGTATTTATCCTGCCGTTGAGTATTTGTTTTGCTTATCGCAGGATAAAATATCTGTTTGTTGTATCTCGCCATGGCAAGACTCAGCAAGTTTATCTTTGCCATTTAGCTTATCGAAAACTTTACAATTTGCCCGCCACTCTTAAAAACTGCTTTTTTTGCGGTGTTATGTGCCATATTGTCGGATTTAGACGCCCTAAAATCTTTTCTGCCTGCCTTTTTTGTCATTTTGGCTACCGGTGTCTAATTTTTACTCTTAAATTGTATATAAAATCACAAGATTTTGTGTAAGTTTGTGTGAGTATGCATTTAGACGATATATATCCATCTTTGGAGGGAGGGCGGAAGTTACCTCTTGTGGAGAGTTTTTATACCATTCAGGGAGAAGGCTTTCACAGCGGAAAACCCGCTTTCTTTATTCGTCTTGGCGGATGCGATGTAGGATGCCACTGGTGCGATAGTAAAGAGAGTTGGAACCCAGACAGATTTCCACCTGTATCCATAGAAAAGATAGTAAGGGAGGCGGCTGAAACTCCGGCACGCTCTATTGTGATAACAGGAGGTGAACCCATGAACTATCCTTTAGACCCTTTGTGCTCTCTTCTGAAAGAATATGGTTTGGAAATTTTTGTGGAAACCAGTGGTAGCAGCAGTTTTAGTGGAAAATTTGATTGGGTGTGCCTTAGTCCCAAGAAGAATAAACCGCCCAAAGAAGAGTTTTATGTTGTTGCGGATGAGTTGAAAGTTATTATAGAAAATTCATCTGATTTTGCATGGGCAGAAGAAAACAGACGTAGGTTATTGCAAGTTCGGGAAAAACATTCCAACAAGCGGTTTACACCAGAAGGTTTTGAGAGTCAAATAAGAAGATACGCTGATTTAGGCAGCTTAGATGATGAATCTTGTTTGTTTTACTTGCAGCCGGAGTGGAGTAAGATGAAAGAGATTACCGCAGAGGTGGTTGAATATGTGAAGCAAAATCCGGTGTGGAATATATCTATGCAGGCTCACAAGTTCCTGAATATACCATAGACATTATATAGAATAAACATATTAATTAACACGTATTTATGAAGACATTTAAAAATTTGTTGGCAGTTGTAGCACTTTTATGCGCAACATCACTTACAGTTTTGGCTCAGCAACAGCAACAAGTAAACAAAGTAAGAGGTTATGAGTTTACAACCGTTAAAGCAAACCCTATTACTGGCATACGCAATCAGGGAAGCAGCGGAACATGTTGGGCATTCTCTACCACATCTTTTTTTGAGAGTGAGGCTATTCGTAACGGACATGCAGATACTTCTATAAACTTGTCTGTGATGTATTCAGTTACCAAGAATTATATAGAGAAGATGCGTAAGTTTATCCGTATGGACGGATATCTTAATTTTGCAGAAGGCGGTTCATTTGAGGATGTTAGACATTCTTTTGAAGATTACGGAGTTGTACTCGAAAAAGATATGCCTAACCTTCTTCCGGGAGAAAAGAGAATAAACTTCCGCGAGATGACTGCTATAAGCAACGGTATGGCAGAGGGGGCTAAAAAGGCTGGCGGAAAAGTATCGCCGAGATTTATGGAAATCTACAAGAGCATATTGGAAACTTACTTGGGCAAGTGTCCGGAAACCACAACATACAAAGGCATTACATATACTCCGAAAGATTTTGTAACTAAAGGTTTAGGCCTGAATATGGACGATTATGTATCTATTACTTCATTCACTCATCATCCTTTCTATACAACATTTGCAATAGAAGTTCCAGATAACTGGCGTTGGGATTTGAGCTATAACATTCCTTTGGACGAGCTAATCCAAATTATGGATAATGCTATAGAGAATGGCTATACTATAGCTTGGGGCTCAGATGTTAGTGAAACTGGCTTTACTCGCGATGGTATAGGCGTGGTTCCGGATGTAGAGGCTAATGAAAAGAATTTTGTGGGTTCAGATCAGGCAAGATGGGTAGGTACAGATCCTAATGCAAGAAGGGCTCAGATAAATAATCTGAACGAACCGGGTAAGGAACTTACAATCACCCAGCAGATGCGTCAAGAGGGCTACGACAATAAGACCACTACAGATGATCATGGAATGCAGATTTTTGGTATAGCAAAAGACCAGAACGGAACCAAATACTATATGGTGAAAAATTCTTGGGGTCCAGCCGGAAAATATAAGGGAGTATGGTATGTTTCAGAAGCATTTGTAAGATATAAGACAATGAATATTCTGGTTAACAAGAACTCTATTCCTAAGGCAATCCGTAAGAAGATGGGTCTTTAGTAATAACTTAAATTAAGTGATTTAAAAATTAGATATGAGAAAGTTATTTCTAACAGCAGTGGCATTGTTGTTCTCTTTGGGGTTGTTTGCCCAGCAAACAAGTTTCCTATTCTATGAGTTTAGCATAGTGAAGAACAACCCGGTGTCTGCTGTAAAGAATCAGGCTCAGACCGGCACATGCTGGTGCTTTGCCACAATCTCTTTCTTAGAAAGCGAAGCAGTTCGTAAGGGCACAGCCGATACTTCTTTGAATCTTTCTGAAATGTTTCTTGTTCGCGCTGAGTATCTAAGGCGTGGGGCAGATTATTACTACCGCAGAGGAAAGGGACGTAGGGGACCAGGCGGAATCACCCATCAGGCAATTTACCAGATGGGCAAGGTTGGCCTTATGACAGAGGAAGCTTACAATGGTATTAACTACGATTCTAAAACACACAATCATCGGGAGTTGCAGAAAGAATTTGATGAGCTTATGGATCAGGCCGTCAAAGATAAGAAGGGCGTGCCTTATAGCAAGATGAATGAAGTTTTAGATAAGTATCTTGGTAAGGTTCCTGCTACCTTCAATTATAAGGGCAAAGAATACGATGCGATGTCGTTTAAGCAGGCTCTTAAATTGGATGAGAACGATTATATAGAGATTACAAGCTTTTTGCATCATCCTTTCTATGAAAAATTTATTATAGAAATTCCAGACAACTGGGATATGGCATCTTCTTATAATGTGCCGTTGGATGAGTTAGACCAGATATGCACTCATGCTCTTATGCACGGTTATACAGTAGCATGGGATGCAGATATGAGCGAAATATATTTTGCCCATAACAATCATCTGGCTGTTTTTACTCCGGAAGAAAATATTCGTAAGGCTAAGTCTATAGAAAAGAAGTATGTAGAGTTGCCTGTAGATGGAGAGGTTCGTCAGGCTATGTGGGATGATTTTACTACTACAGACGATCACTTGATGCACATAACAGGAATAGCCAAGGATCAGGATGGTGTAAAATACTATATAGTAAAGAATTCGTGGGGCCCTAATAATGGCGATGGTTATTTGTATGTATCGGAAAATTACTTTAAGGCAAAAACCATTCAGATTATGATTCATAAAGATGCCCTGACAAAAGACATGAAGAAGAAGTTAGACATTAAGTAATAACTTTACTATAACACAATCTGAAATCGCAGAGGTACATGTTGATGACTCTGCGATTTTTTTAGCTTGATATTCAAGGCTATACTGGATATGGTATTATTTTCATACCTTTGTTGGCTACATGCCATATAACCGTGTATATCAGAAAACACATACCCAACATACTTACAAGCTGCAATCTTATGTGCGGCCTGCTTGCCATTGCTGTGGTGCTTTGTTCTGATAGACTGCATGTTTATAATCTTGTACTCTGGCTTCTTTCGGCGGCATTTGTTTTTGACTTTTTGGATGGCTTTATGGCCAGGCGCTTAGCTGTTGAAACATTAGTTGGTAAAGATTTAGACTCTCTTGCAGATATTGTGAGTTTTGGTTTGGCGCCGTCTGTGCTATCGATATGCTTCCTGTTGACTATAGCCGGAGGAACTGCATGGCATTACATAGCTTACCTTGGAGTTTTCTTGCTACCTGTATGTACGGCGTTGCGTTTGGCTAAATTCAATAATGATGTTCGGCAGAAAGTTGATTTTGTTGGTCTTCCGGCTTCTGTCAGTGGCCTTATATTAACATCCTTTATTTGTTTTTTGGCATCTATAGCAGGCTCTGAGAGTGCTTTATATTACAATATTAGCTTTTGGAGTTTTTTACTTATTATGGTATTTGTATTGCTGAACAGTTGGCTAATGAACAGTAATATAATTTTCTTTTCCTTTAAAGACACTTCTAAACTGCTTAGAGGTTGGACTAAACAGAGAATTATGCTTGCGGTGGCCGATATTGTTATAGTAGCATTTCTGCTTACCTCACTTCCATTTCACCTCGGCTTGCTTTGCATATTTATTGTTTATATGCTGATGAACGTGCTGATACATTTCTTTGCGAGGGGGTAGGGGTAGCATATATTTACTACCTTTGTGTTATTATATCATTTGAATGAGAATCAAGCAACACATACCTAATGCCATTACATGCTGTAATCTTATCTGTGGCTGTTTGGCTTTACTTGTGAGTGATAATGCCTACATGGCGTTGATGTTTATATTGTTGGCGGCATTATTCGATTTCTTTGACGGTTTTGCAGCACGTGCTCTTAGAGCTTATTCTCCAATAGGTAAAGACCTTGACTCTCTGGCTGATATGATAAGCTTTGGAGTGGCTCCGGCTATAGTGGGCTTCAAATATATGAAGGACTTGGCAGCCACATTCTTAGGCAATAAAAACTGGCTTGCGTACTTGTTTTCAGATACTGTGGCCATATCAGATAGGCGAGGTATGGGGTTATTGTTTGCCGCATGTTTATTGCCGTTGTTTATAGCACTTTTCTCTGCCTTGCGTTTGGCAAAGTTTAATAACGATAAGCGTCAGACAGAAAACTTTATAGGCTTGGCTACTCCGGCCTGTACCATATTGTATGTTTCTATGGTGGCTTTGCTGAGAGTGAAACTTGCAGAAGCAAGCACTCTCTACCTTCAGGGGGAAGGACAGCCCCCTATCTCAATATGGTACTTATGGCTACCTGCCATAGCTGCACCTGTTTTATCTTATTTACTTGTTAGCGAAATAGTTATGTTTTCTATGAAACTGAAAAACTTATCGTGGCAAGATAATAGTACAAGGTTTATTTTTCTGATGATAGTGGCTGTAGAAATAGCAATGACTATAATAGGCAACTTTAGCATACCACTCTTGATACTATCTGTAATAACCACCTATATAATCATTAATATACTTCTTGCGCTAAAGCCTGATAAATTGCGTGATAAATAAGGGGTACAATATGTTTACAATATGAAAAGCAATAAAAATTACATAGAAGAAGCGGATTTTGCCGTAACTGTCTGCAAAAAAGACGGAGAAATTGTGTATATGAACCAGAAGTCTAAGAAAACCTTCCTAAGGCCGGGGATGCCGGATATTCTTGGAAATAATGTATTAGACTGCCACCCTGAGCCGGCCAGAACGCTTCTTGCAGACCTTATGGCACACCCGAGAAACAACGCCTACACCATAGAGAAAAACGGTGTTAAAAAACTCATTTTTCAGACTCCATGGTACGATAAAGGAGAGTATGCCGGCTTTATGGAATTATCGATGGAGATACCTTTTAACATGAAGCATGCTGTACGCACCCCAAAAACTGAAGCAAAAGGGGGCACTGTTTCAAATAAGCGCAACTCTCCTAACTCTATTTCTACTCTTAAACCCAATGAGGTGTTTGTGTTTGGAAGCAATCTTTCCGGAGCTCATGGTGGGGGAGCAGCAAGAGTGGCCTATGAGAAGTTTGGAGCTGTTTGGGGAGAAGGAGTAGGGCATCATGGCCAGACATACGCAATTCCTACGATGCAAGGCGGTGTAGATACCATTAAGCCTTATGTAGATCAATTTATTGCCTATGCCATGCAACATCCGCACCTAACATTCTTAGTAACAAGAATAGGCTGTGGCATAGCTGGCTTTACGGATGAGCAAATAGCTCCGCTATTCAGAGTGGCACAACTTGTGGATAATATACTACTGCCCGGCTCTTTTGTAAAGATTCTGCGTGAAAGTGAATAATTTATATAGTGTTAAAGTAGTTTTTTATGAAGGCATTGATAATAAACGGTAGCCCCCATAAGAATGGAAATACCGCCATAGCATTGGTTCAGCTGTTTATTATGGCCAACCAAACGGTGCTCTTCTGGCACTCCTTCAGAGGGCATTCTTCTCAAATAGCATAAACATTCAAGGCAAACCGGCTGCTTCTATAGCAATATGCAGAAGAGGCGGTGCTACAGCTACTTATGAAACTATGAATATGCCGTTTCAGATGCTCAATATGCCTATTATAACCGCCAGCTATTGGGGAATAGGCTATGGCATGAATTCGGGAGAAGCCGAACAAGACCTGGAAGGAATGCAGACAATGCGTACCATTGGCAACAATCTGGCCTGGCCTACTTATTTTTCTCGACCAATGCTCAGGCATAGTTGGTCTTGTGATAATCTGCTATTGCAATTGAAACAAATAAAAATAAAAGTTGCCAACTGATTTATCTTTAATCAATTGGCAACTTTCTTAGGTGACCCGCCAGGGGATCGAACCCTGGACCCCAACATTAAGAGTGTCGTGCTCTACCAGCTGAGCTAGCGAGTCAGCTATGCGGACTTATATCCGCTTTGGGACTGCAAATATACGTTCTTTTTTCTTTTATACAAATTTTTTTGGAAGCTACTGAATATTGAGTGTCTGTCTATGCATAGCAGCAACGCTCCCAATTAGTGCTGGATGGCCATTGTGCGTATGTATTTGAGTACCAGATCGCACCATACAGGGTCTCCTGGGTATTGGTAGCGGGCATTGCCATTAGGGTCTGCAGTAAAGATGGTTTCTCCATTTGGAGTGAGAGTTACCCATCCGCGCTCGGAGAGCTTGTAAAGATCATCGCCCTCAACGGCGTGGATTACCGCCTGCGGATCCCACATCTTTTGCCCCGTATCGCAGTTAAGGAACTGATAGGTCCATTTTATTGGGTGCAAATCTGTCCAATTCATATCTGCTATAACAGTCTCCGGCCTGTAATCTAAAGGATCTCCAACTTCACCAGGAGAGAATACTATATCTACATCCTTTGGCCACAACTCAAAGAATTTGAGAGAGAAATCTATGGCAGCCTTAAAGTTGTAGTCAGGCTCTACCGCCTCTCCAAAAACACCACCCATAGCATAAATTTCCTTTACCTTTTTACGCACAAGCTCCACTCCATTTAGCTACTCATCAGGCCCCGATTGTAGAAGGCGGGAAAGCGTTGTTACAAAGCCTATTGAGGCAATGGTAACCGATTTATCAGGAGACTGTGCAAGCAATTTGCGATATAGCTTATATCCCTCCATATAGCTACCATTATCTCCTACTGTGCGGCGGAACATTGGCACTCCATCTGTTTCATATCCATATAGCGATAAAGCATCATAAGAGCAAACAAGTCGTCTGTAGAGGAGCCCATGTCGCAGTCTAAAATCACACGAGTATCTTTCTGCTCATAGTTTGTCAGATTTAATTAAAGTATATTTTATTCTCGCTTAGTTTTTAGACTCTTTATAAAATGCCTCGCCGTTCCATTTGTAGATATTTTTGTTCTCGCCGTAGTCGTAACGCATCTCCCAATATTGCTCAAGCCAGCGTGCTGGATGCCCATCATAACCTTCCACATACTTGCTGTATGAGAGCGGATGGAGTTGGAGTTTGAGAATCTGCTCCTCAGGGAAGAAGAAATATTCTACAAAATCCTTAGGGTTAGAGTTGTAAAGCTCTGTTAGTCTGGCAATAATATCATCTTGTCCGTTGCATTTTTTCAGATCCAAAAACTCTTTTACATCTGATGGAACCGGCAAAAAGTTCTCAACCTTTGTGAGCTTATCATCCTTGAAAGTATATACATCAAAACAGTATTCTCTACCCTGTCCTTCGGCAGCCTCAATATGCTCGTGAATAGTAAGAACTCCTCCTTCTTTCAAAGGGTAGCAAAATACCTCATCAGAAATCATATAGCCCTCATCAACTTGTTTGTTCTCCATATCAACAGTATAAGAAACGGTACTGTTAGCAGGACAGATATATTTGCCGCTCAATCCCTGCACCTTTGCTATCTCTAACCAAGCTTTATATGCTACAGGCTCATTGATTTGTGGCAAGGAAACCTCTATGTTTTCAGCATTTTTCTCATTTTGATTTTGCTCTCCTCCTTTGCACCCCATAAAACAGAGGACGCATAAAACTGCTATAAAAAGATAATTTCTCATAGTAAAATTTTAGTGATAGTTTATATTAGCAAGTTATTTTACCCTTATAACTTTAATTCCATTGATGTTTTTGCTGGTGTTGGCATATTCTGCTATAGTTTTTTTGTCTATGACTACCTTTTTTTCTCCAAATGAAGCATGAATAAAGCCGAGTTTTCCGTTATTTCTCCAGTAAGCAATAGCCACATGGGCAATATCTAATCCGTCTGTGGTGGACATGTAGCCTATTATATCTCCGTTTTTAATTTCTTTTTCGCACTCTCCGATTCTGTTTTGCGGAATATAAGTGTATGGTTTAGAATTTAACTCAGCTTCTACACTTGCTATAGCGAAGTAGTCTTTACTTGCCTTACTGGTATCGCTCATGTCTTCTATTTTGGCTTCTTTCAGGTGTTTATATCTTTTGTAGTTCTTGGTCATATAAAAAATCGGATGATCATACACCTCTCCACCAGCTTTTAAGGTAATATCTTGTAATATATTGCGTTGTTCTCCCTGACGTATCCACTCAGTAGTGTAATGTATTCGGTCTGAATAGTAGCGGACATTCCCTCCGCGATAACGACTCAGGCGTATCTTTTGGCAAAGTTTTTCAAAATCAGCCTGTGCTCCATGTTCCTTTACGGTAAGAACCAGATTCAGGCATGTTTCTACAAATATTATGCAGTCTGTTTTGCTTAGATATACTCTTACATCCTCAGAATCACCGGTATCGAGGGTTCCTGCCACATAGGAGTTACCGAGTAGCTTTTTGGCTGTCATCACCATAAGTTCTCCTGTACTTTTACTGTCTTTATATGGAAGCAATTCGCTCATAATCTTTTCTGCACAAGCAATGTCTTTTTCTGTAGTTATAGCGTAAATATCGGGATTGGCAGATAATTGTATGGTATCTCCGGAAGCCTTGCCCTGTGCGTATAGGTTTATTGTTGTTGTGCAAAAGAGGAATGCAAGGGATATGATGGTTGCGGGGATTCTTTTTGGTGTTGCCTTCATAATTGTTTGTATAAAAAATATTCCAGATAAAGATAGAAAATATCTGTGCAATGTGGGTGGCCAAGGAAATATCAGACTGTATAAAGTTAATGTTAGTTAAACACGGATAGGCCTGCTGGTTTATTGTTGTTCTTTGGAGAAAGAAAAGTTCTTATTTGCGAAATAGGAATACCGAAATTAAAACTCTGAGTTCCGCTCATTGTTGCAAAATTTACAGCCACCAGATCGCCGTATGAGTTTACTACCGGACTGCCACTTGAACCCTGCAGAATAGGTATGGTATATAAAAGACGGTAATGGTCTGGCTTCTGAGATATTTTTCCCGATGTAAGTTGGGCCTTAATGCCTTCTGTGGTTGAGGCTAACGCTATTCCCTGATTGTAACCTATAAGATAGAGTTGCTGGTCTAAGGTAAGTTTATCGGCTGTGTTCTCTTTGATGTTTCCGTGAGAGTCTATGCCTGTAGAAAATACCCAAGTAGCCTCGGGGGTTTTACCGTCTGCCAGTCTAATGAGCGCCAAATCTACATTTTCATCTTCAGATTCTTTTTCTACACTGCATGGTAAGAAATCGTTTGGCCCGGTTACATAGGAATCGTTATAGGCAATTCCTATTTTACTATGACATTTTACTGCTATTTGCGCTGCATTTATCATGTTGAGCTGACGGATATAATTCTGAGCCTGCTCATATTCGCGTCCAAGTTCGTATAATCTCTGTTTGAGTTGCTGATCGTAGTATGCAGAATGTTCGGTGTTTCGATTTTGGTTCAGATACTGATAAATCTTTCCTCCCTCGTATAGCGTTTGTTCTTGTCTTTCTTTTGCATATACGGTAAGTGCGGCAAGCAGATTTTGAACATAGTGTACCACATCGCTTTTTCTGATATAGTGATTTACCACATGTCTATTTGTTAGAATGCCACCGTAATGATCTACAAAAAAACCAGTTCCAAATGAGTACGTGGTTTTTACCTGTTCTCTGGAAAAGGCCACTCCCTGTAGTCTTCCATTTTCTATATTGCTGAAGTAGAAAGTATTGCCGGTAGGCAGGGTTACGCTATAGAAATACTCGTTGAGAATCATTACCACTCCACTGGCCTTTTCGTTATATATTTCTTCGGCAGTTTTCTCTCTGGAACATCCGCTGAAGCCTATCAGCATTACTATTGCAAGAGCCGCAGTAGCGGCAATTTTTACGTGTTTAGTGTTCATATTATTGTAACTCAATATATTATTTGTGTAGTTTATAAAAAACTATTTTGATATAGTATAAAGCCTTAATTCTTATGCAAACTTATTGCCAAAAAGTTGATTTTCCGGCAGATTTTTTTTTATTATTTTTGTAAAGATAACTTTTAAACTCAGATATTATGGATTACAAGATTATCGAAATTGAGGGTGTTGGTGATGTTTATGCTAAAAAACTCACCGAGGCCGGCATTAACAAAGTTAGCGAGCTTTTAGAAAAATGCGCTTCTCCTAAGGGCCGTAAGGAGCTTGCGGAGGCAACTGAAATTCCGGAGAAATTAATTCTTCGTTGGACAAACCATGCAGATCTGTTCCGTATTAACGGCATAGGGCCGCAGTTCTCAGAGTTGTTAGAGGCGGCAGGAGTAGATACTGTTAAAGAACTCAGGCATCGCATTGCTGAAAATCTTCAGCAGAAATTAGAAGAGGTAAACGCTCAAAAGAAACTGACAAGAGCAGTTCCGTCTGTTAAAGAAGTTCAGAAGATGATAGATCAGGCCAAAGAGCTTGAGCCTAAGGTAACTTACTAAGAATATCAGTGCTTATATAGAAAGCTCTCTATATAGCAAGTTTATATAACAAGTCTATGTAATAAGAACCCGGCATTATCGGTATGCTCCTCAAGAGTCAGGCGGTTCAACATTATTTGAGAGGCTTTAGATAGGAACAGAGCTCGGTATTTCACCGAGCTCTTACTTTTTGGCACTATTAAGCTACTCTTGATAGTCTTTGCCTTATTAGGCTTTAGAGTTGTTACTTCGTATCTCTTTATCGTAAGAAATCAATATCTGTCTCTCTATTGGCGTCTGTGTCTTTTTTTGTAGGGCTAAGCTCTTCATAAAGGTTGGTCAGATATTTAAGTATCATACTCAATGCTTCTGCATGATTTGGGCCGGCCATATATCCGCCAGTGCTTATGTACTCTTTTTCAAAACTCATCCATAGAGACCAGCTTGTGCCATCTGTTATAAACATAGGCGGTTGATAATGTGAGGCTTCGTTATACAATTCGCCTTCTTTTATCATGTTATATACCTTTGTAAAAACAGAATCGCCAACATTAACCGTTATGGCTTCTTCTTTATCAGTTTCATTTCTGTGCATATTTGTTTGCGAGCACACCAAAGTTCCGTTCTGTTGTCCTTTTTCCCGTGCAAGTTCTATACTTCTTTTCCATCCGGCAAATCCGTTTCCAGAGGAGAATGAGAAGCGTATGAGTTTGCCGCTTGGAATAGCTGTGCGATAGGTTCTGTTAGAGTAACTTTTAGCCATAGATAACCATTGTAAGGCGTTAGCCTTTATGGCTATTGCCTCAGCAAAATAGTCCATTGCCTGCTGCGGATTATTAAAATATTTTTGGAGCTTTTTAAGTTGCTTTGATTCCTTAGTTGTATTACCTATTATAATATTGCGAGTTTCGATAATTTGATCCATGTCGGAAATTATCGCCTCTGCGTTTTGAATAATATATTCCAAATCTGAGTTGGTAAGGCTTGGTATTTTTTCAAAGATTTCTTGTTGAGTGCCTTTGTTTCTGAACCATTCTTGATGGCGTTCAATCTTACCTCCTTTATTGATGCGCTCAATTATATCCTTGTTTTGGGCAGTGAGGCTTATCGCAAAAAAAGATAGAAGTGTCATAATAAAAACCTTTTTCATAATTCTTTCAGTTTATGTTAGGTAAATTATAGCGTGTCTGATGATTTAATAATTGTGCTAAAAACCTCTGCCATAGGCCATCCAAAAGTCTGTTTCCATCTGTTTCCAGGCTTTGGCAGCTTGCTCATATATTTTTGCAGTTACTGCATCCAACTCCTCTGATGTACTTTGGGCTGTTAGGCTCTCAACAGTTTCAAATGCAAGTTTCTCTATAATTGCAATTTCTTTTTCTACTCTGCTTCTGGATTTCTGCCATGCTACCGTGGCCAGTCGGTTAGGCCTTCTGAATTGCCACAGAATGCAATCTTCTTTGTATTGTTTCTGACCGCAGAAATCGAAGGCAGAAGGCAGATGTTTCCCCCCTGCAAATAGCGGAATTCTCGGACTCTCGGCAGGGTTATCTACAGCATACCAGCAAATACCTCCTACAGCATCAGGTAGCCAATTCCTGAGTTGCAGTACCGTAGAATATGAGCACCAGCATACGGCAAGAGTTCTGGTAAATTCTATGGTGCCGGGTGCTATTGTATTTAGCGTGTTGCGAGTATCTGCTGTAAGCCATGGATTGGCCATAGGGCTTATTTTCTTGCTTTTACTTCCGTCTTTAGCAGTTAATTCCAACTTCCAGTTTTGGGTCATGTCGTATGGGGTGCCCTCGTAGGTATTGCGGAATAGTTCCATTACAGTTCTAACATCAATCTTCTTGTCTGGTTTAACGGAGAAAGGGAGCTCGTCCATGTTGTAAGACAAGCCGAGCGATGGGGCCAGCTGAGAGAAAACATAAAAATCTCTTAAATCAAAATTCTTACCGTTGCCGTATGTGCCGTGGAAGGCCTTGTAGAACTTAAACTCTTCTTTGCCATCCCATAGGCCGTGTTCGCGTGCAACCTGTTCCAGATTATCTGAGCATAGAAAATTTTTACTGTCGGAACGGTCTATCTTTCCTATGCGTGCAATGTTGGCAGAAATGCAGATATGATCGTCGGGAACTCTCTGTGCCGCCCAAACAGCTCCTTTGTTCTTTTTGCCGCAACCCAGAATTTCAAAAACCCACACTTCATTTTTATCGGCTACGGTAAGACATTCTCCGCTATCACCATAGCCGTATTGTTCTGCGAGTTCTCCCATAAGTTTTACGGCATCGCGAGCATTGTCGCATCGTTCAAGTGCAACCCTTGCTAACTCTTCAATCATAAACATTCCGTCGGGATTTTTCAGAGTATCCGGACCGGTAAATGTAGTTTCTCCAATAGCAACTTGTTTTTCGTTAAGAGAAGGGTAGCCTGTATTGAGATAGGCATAGGTGTGTCTTACCTGAGGAATTTCTCCAACACATTTAACACCAGTGGTATCGCCCTTGAATTTAGTCCAGCGAGTTCCTTTATAAATTTTGGTAGTAGCACCTTTCTTGTGCTCGGCTGCTTTTTCGTAAGTAACCCAAGTGTGTGAAACTCCATCGCAAGTATGAGAGGTAATAACGGAACCGTCTGTAGAAGCCAGACGACCAACCATTATGCTGGTACATTCTTCATTGGTGAGCCAGTCTTGCGCTTTTGTGTAAGAGGTTGTACATAAGGTTATTATGTAGATAAAAAACAGTAAATGGTAAGCCTTGTGGTTTTTCATGTGAATTGTTTTGTTTTACTATATCTTGTTCTATTCTATTCTATTCTATTCT
>DFIA01000028.1:0-34908 GCA_002372015.1 Bacteroidales bacterium UBA3709
CTTGGAATTATCCGCGGATGGGATTCCAACTGGTACGGCGGCAATGATTACGCTGCAAAGATCTTGGAAGATGATAAGATTCGTAAGTATTTGAATGCGAGGCTTTCAAAGGCTAACATCTCAAAGATTGTAATAGAGAGAACTTTAAAACTTATCACAGTTACTATTCACACTGCAAAGCCAGGTCTTATCATAGGTAAGGGCGGCACCGAAGTAGATAAGCTCAAAGTTGAGTTGAACAAAATCTCTAACAAAGAAGTTCAGATTAACATCTTTGAGGTTAAGAGACCGGAGGTAGATGCCAACATTATAGCAAATAGTCTTGCACGTCAGATAGAAGGTCGTGTGTCTTACAGAAGAGCTATTAAGATGGCTATCGCTTCTGCTATGAGAGCAGGTGCCGAGGGTATCAAAGTTCAGATCAGCGGCCGTTTGGGAGGTGCCGAAATGGCTCGCAGCGAAATGATTAAAGAAGGTAGAACTCCACTTCATACTTTCCGTGCAAATATAGACTATGCTCTTGCCGAGGCAAATACTAAGGTAGGCGTTCTTGGTATCAAGGTATGGGTTTGCAACGGAGAGGTTTACGGAAAGAGAGACCTTACCCCTAATGCCGGCGTTAATGCTAACGATAGGGCTCGCTCTTCAGAAGGAGGACGTTCAGACCGCAGAAGAAGTGGTTCTCGTGGTGGTCGCCGGCCAAGAAACCAGCAGAACTAATTCCGAGATTATAGTGAAGAAAAAGGAGATGGTTTTAATCATCTCCTTTTTTTGTGCTCTATAGCTTTTTTATTCGCCTGCTTTGTCTAAAAGAAGAGTTCTGTCTTGCCCCACCGGCTCTATGTACGGTTGCTTAGATTTGAGCATCTTTCTTCTCATCTTTTTTATCAGCTTGCGATCTCGTTTTTGGGCTGCAGCTACTTTAGATTCCAAGTCTTTTACAATGGGGCTATACCCATTTTCAAAATAACCGGCTCTTGCTTTTAGCATAAGCACCTTTCTGACCTTGTTGTCTAATTCGTTTAACGGAAACACACCGGCTTTCACAGAATCTGCAATGGCATTTATGCAATCTATGGGATTGTCTGGCATGAGAATCATATCGGATCCGGCTCTGTAAACTGCAAGGGTGGCATCTACCGCCTTTCTGTTTTTATTTGTAAGACCGGCCATGGTAATGGCATCTGTGATAACCACTCCCTTAAAACCTTGTTCTTTTTTTAGAACTTGATTGATGCAGATATTAGAGATAGACATCGGAACTCCGGACGGATCTATATCCGGCATTGCCATGTGCCCTATCATGACCATTTCTAAGCCATTGTTTATTAACTTGTTGTAGGGGAAAAGATCTACAGAGTCTATATGTGCCCGAGAGTGTTTTATTACAGGCATTTCATAATGAGAATCTGTTGTAGTGCCTCCGTGTCCGGGGTAGTGCTTGCCGCAGGCGTAAATGCCTGCATCTTGCAAACCCTTCATATAGGCTGTGGCAAGCTCTGCTACTCTATGAGGATTATGGCTGAAAGCTCTTTGTCCCATGGTGTTGTTACCACCTGGTGTAACGTCTGCAACAGGAGCAAAGTTTACCATAATGTTTAAGTCTTTCAGTTCTTTACCTACATTCCTTCCCATTTGATACAGAAGCTTTTCTGCTCCTTTCTCTATTCTGGAAATCTGAGCCTGCCGAGGATAGGCAAGATACTCTTCAAATCGCATGGCGGCTCCCCATTCGGCATCGATAGTAACAAGAAGCGGCAAATTGGCAACAGATTGGAGTTCATGTATTCTGTCCATAAGATGATAGACAGACCCTCTCATTATTATAACTCCACCAACCCCATAGTCTTTTATAAGGGAGTTTTGAAAAGCCTTAGTTTTCTCAGAAGGATTACGGCTTATTTCTATAACAAAAAGTTGTGCAACTTTCTGGTGAACAGAGAGCTTACTCATTATTTGCTCAACTTGCCCGAGATAGTACAGAGTGTCTTTTTTATGGGCAAAGAAGGCACTACTACATAGGGTTGTAAGAACAAACAATAAGATGGTTTTCTTTGTTTTTTGTAATTTTCTCAGCATTTATAGAACTTATTTTTCAACTTTTGTAAAATAGAAAGATATTACGTGAGGTGGTCCTTCGTAACCTCTCCTCATTGTAACTCCTACAACGGCAGCCATGTCTTTGTATGGGCACTTTATGAGGCCACCGAGCCCTTCGTACAATATAAGGTCGTATTCGTTTGAGTGTGCATATTCCAATAAGGTGCGGTTGTCTTCCAAGGTTCCGCATTTGATTGTTACATTATTTACAACATCTTGGCAGAGGAAATCGCTGTAACGCATGGTAGTGTCTATCCAAACTCTTGTGTTTTTACCAATAAAAGGAGTATCAAAGCCATCTAACTGAAATTCTTGTGGAATAATGCCATATTCTTTTAGCTTACTATCGAACAGCTCTTGATTTTCATTCCATGTGGTAGCAATGGAACCAGTTTCAGGATCTTCTTCCGGTTTCCACATCCACGCATCGGAGTTGGTAGAAAAATCTTTAATGTGTATTTCAAAAAAGTAGGCCCCTACAGCCTCATCTGCCGGTTCTGTGGCATAAGCTAAGTAGCGGCCATCTTTACTCCAGCCTATAGGGTATAATCTATCTACGATGTAGCTCATAGGATCGTCGAATAGAGTATATTTCAACTCTTTAGGAACCTGATAATGCTCAGGGATTTCTACTTTTATACCATCATTGGCAGAACTCGGGTTTTTACAGCTAAGCAACGATACAACGGCAAACAGGCACGCTGTTAAATAAGATATTTTGAAAAGCTTTTTCATAGTATATTATTTTATTGTGATAGTACCTTCTTGTGAGATTATAAGTTTTGAGTCTTTTATATCGGCTTGTGTTAAGGAAGCTATTTCTTTGACAACGCTGTTGTTTGGGTCTTTTTTAGGGCCTTTCATAGGTTGCTGCAGAAAGGAGTGTATTTTGCCATCGATAAAGTTTCCGTTTTTATCAGTTCTTATAGTTATAAGCGGTGCATTTCCTGTTAGGCCGGCTGTACCCATACCAATAGTGCAGAAGTTTCCAAGGCTATAGGCTATGAAGCGATTGTTATAGAGCTCTATGGCTCTAACAACATGAGGGCCATGTCCATATACAATATCTGCTCCGCAATCTATGGCAAAGTGGGCAAAATCTCTCAAAAAGCCACGCTCATCGCCGTAGAAATTTTCTGAGCCGTATGGTAGGTGCCTGGCACCGGCTCCTTCGCGTCCTCCATGGAAACATACAATTACTATTTGGCAACTTAATTGTTTCTGCAGAGAATCTGCAATTATTCTTCTTACGCTTGCGGTATCGCGTGTTCTCAGCGAATAATCTTCGTGCCCGAATGCACAGAAACCAACCTTAATTTTATTTCCGGTAGGCAAGGTAAACTCTTTGGTATAGAATTCTTTATGAGGATTGATGCCTTTAGGGTCCATTGCTCCCGAGTAGCCTATTTCGGCTTTTTCAAGATTTTCTTCTGTCTGAGTCATGGCTTCTTCAAAGAAGTCGTATATATGATTATTTGCAAGGCCTACATAATCGAAACCGGCATCTACAAGGTGTTGGGTGTAGCGAGGAGGCATCATAAACATAAATGCCATCTTGCTATTTAGATTCTTTCTGGGCTTTCCGCTGGTAGCAATGGTTCCTTCTAAGTTGCCGCATGTAATATCGGCAGAGGTTAGCAAATCCTTAGCATCTGCAAATATATGTTTGCCGTCTTCTGCGGGCAATCTGTTGTGTGGAAAAGTGTTACCCATCATTATATCACCCACTACGGCAATGGTGAGAGTATCTGCCTTTGCTTGTGTTATGGGCCGAGCAATGGTAAGCTGCTCTGATGTAGGTTGAGCTGAGGTCTGCTTTCCTGCGCAAGAAGTAAAAGCTGTTATTATAATTGAAAGAATCAGGAAGTATGTACTCTTTGGCATGTTTTTCATAAATTTGTACACAAATATCGCAATAATTCTGTTAGTTATGAGAAAATTTTTCTGTCTGATAGCAGTTTTGCTTGTTAGTTTATGTGTTTTTGCACAAGGCACCAAACTTCAAAGGGCTACTCCGGAGGAAATGAAAATGTCTTCCGAAAAACTATCGCTGATTGACAATGTTGTTAATCAGGCTATTAAAGATACAATCATTCCTGGTGCAGTTGTTTGTGTGGTAAGGAAAGACAAGATTGTTTTCTTAAAAGCATACGGGCACAAGGCGATATATCCTAAAAAGGAGAAGATGACAGAAAACACCGTGTTTGACCTTGCCTCTTGCAGCAAGTGTGTTGGAACAACCCTGAGTTTTATGCAGCTTGTAGAAAGCGGCAAAGTGCGTTTGGCAGATAGGGTGGATATGTATATACAAGGTTTTGAGCCTTATATAGGAGAAGATGGTACTCCGGTTCATATAAGGGTAATAGATTTGCTAACCCATACAAGCGGACTTCCTGCCTATGTTAATCCTTCTCAGGTAGAAGAGGAATACGGAAACACAAATGCCGATAGTCTTTTGGATTGGATAGCTCATTGCAAGAGAGTGTATAAGCCAACTAACGGCTATATATATAGCTGCCTGAACTTTGTTACACTGCAACATATTTTGCAGAAAGTAACAGGTATGCAGCTCTGCGATTATGCACAGAAAAATATATTTGATCGTTTGGGCTTAGCGCATACTACTTATATGCCTAAAGCTCTAAAAAAGAAAGAGATAATGAAGTTAGTAGCGCCTACGGAAAAGCAGGCAGACGGCAAATGTCTCATAGGAGAAGTTCACGACCCTATAGCAAGGGTTATAAATAAAGGAAATTCGGGCAATGCCGGCGTGTTTTCTAATGCAGAAGACTTGGCCGTTATATGTGCAGCATTGCTCAACGGAGGGCAGTATGGTGGAAAGAGAATCTTAGGGCCACTTACTGTTAAAGCTATGGGAGAAGTACCTGCCGATGTTGCCAAGTATGGGCGTACTTTGGGTTGGGATGGAGATTTGCGTTATTATACAGGAGGCGATTTATTCTCTCTTAAAACCTACGGCCACACCGGTTATACCGGAACTTCTATAGCTATAGATCCTGTTTCAAATACGGCGGTAATTATTTTGTCTAACAGGGTTCATCCTTACGATACAGGAAATTTAGCTCGTCCGAGAACTTTGATATCCAACATAGTAGCTGGTTCTATAGTTGGTGAGTTACAATAAGTTGTCTGCAAGCACAATATATGTGATTGCTTCTGCAATTACAGGGCATCTTAGCGCAAAACAAGTATCGTGTCTGCCGGCAATATGTAAGTTTTCTGTTTGGCCGGTTTGGAAGTTCATGGTGTTTTGAGCTTTAGATATACTTGCTGGCGGTCTGATGTCCAAAGTAAATACTAAAGGATTGCCATTTGAAATACCTCCATTTATTCCACCGCTATGGTTGGTGGCTGTGCGCCCGTTTATATCGGCTATCATATCGTTATAGGCAGAGCCTTTAAGAGAACTGGCTGCTATGTGAGCAGAGCTGTTTATATCAGAAAAATCTCCAAAAGCAATGGCTTTGACTCCAGGAATAGAGAAAGCCAAATGCGCAATCTGCGATTCGATAGAGTTAAAGAAAGGTTCACCGCAACCTACTGGCAAACCGTCTGTTATACAAATGAGTTCTCCTCCCACAGAGTCTTCTTCTTGCTGTGCAGCTTTGATTATGCTCTCCCACTTATCGGGATTGGTTTCCGAAAGAATAGATTTAAGCCGGGCTTTAATTTCTATATCCAAGCCTTTTTCGTCTAATATCTTTTTGGCTACAACTCCGGCGGCTACTAAGGCAAGAGTTATTCTGCCTGATAAGTGCCCTCCACCTCGCAAATCGTTGAATCCTTTAAATTTAGCATCTGCGGCAAAGTCTGCATGAGAGGGTCTTGGATGGGTTCTGAATTGTGTGTAATCTGCAGAAACGGCCGCTTTGTTTTCTAACAGTATGGTAAGCGGTGCTCCTGTAGTTTTATTGTTGAGGATGCCTGAAATAAAAAGCGGTTTGTTCTCTTCTTGCCTTTTTGTAACTCCGAATTCAAGATGAGGATAGTCTCCTCTCATTCTTCTTTTCAGGCTTAGGGCAAAATCTACGGCCGTGAGTTTTAATCCGCTGGGCAGTCCGTCTATGGTTACACCTATAAAGTTGCCGTGGGATTCTCCAAAAATACTGAGTCTTAATTTATTACCGTATGTGTTCATGATTATAGAATAGATTTTGCAGTTTATTTAAAGCGGAACAAGTTTATGAAATTAGGAAACGATTTTGCAATGCAGGCTATATTGTCTAAGTGTATTTCTGTATTTGCTGCTGTATTGCAGTTATTTCTGAATAGGGCGCATATAATTATAGCCATGGCTATTCTGTGGTCGTTGTGAGAAGAACAGCAGATTATGTTGCTACTATCTTTTTCTTTTGTTGCAGCTATGGCTTTTCCGCCGCGGCCTCTAACAACCAGAGAATCTCCTTCTATATAAACGCAATATCCCATTTTTCCGAACTCCTGTAAAATAGAAACAGCTCGGTTGCTTTCTTTGTTTATCAGCCTGTGTACTCCTGCTATGCGGCTCTCTCCTTTGCAGTACACTGCAAGGGTTGTGAGAATGGGAAAGAGGTCTGGCGAGTCTGTGGAGTCAAAGCAGAAAGCTTTGAGTGTGCTTGCCTGTATCAAGAGTTTGTTCAGCCGGTGGTTTATTTTAACGCCGGAGAGTTTCAGTGCTTCTGTAATACTTTTGTCTGCCTGTAGACTTTGTTTTGTGAGGTTGTTAATACACAGCTGTTTTTTGCGCTGCCTATTAGAGGCCAAGTATGAGGCTATGGCTCCTGCCACAGCAAAATTAGAAGCGGAACTCCAGTCTGCTTCCAGAGCAATGTCTGCCGAGCGATATGTTTGGCCGCCCTTTATCGAGAATACAATTTTTCTGTTGCTGTGTGTGTATGATACTTTAATGCCAAAGGCTTCTAAAATCTTGGCCGTTAGCTTTAGAAAAGGTATGCTTACCGCATCTTCTACGCTGAGTATGGTATGGTTATCCAAAAGAGGGAGGGTTAGCAACAAGCCGGAAACAAATTGAGAAGAATCTTTGCCAGACAAAGATATTTTATTGTTAAACTGTGCTGAGGCTACAGTTATTGGCAGGCCTTGTTTTTGTCTTTTTTTAGTTGCTCGTATGTTGATGCCTGCATTTTTTAATGCTTGTATTGTGGGCTTGAAATCTCTCGAAAGTATGGAGCCGTTACCGTTGATGGTTATTGTTAGTTTGTTTGAAGGCGAATGTTTGTAGCTTATGGCGTAGGCCGCCAAAGGAATCAGTAATCTTGTGAGCAGGGCAGATTCTCCTGTATCTATACTGCTGAATTTTGCCCATTTATTTATGCCGCAGCTCTTTACAACCAGAAGTTTTTCTTCTGGCACAGCCAATTTATTATGTAGGACTTTAACCTTACCTCCGGTGTTTCTTACAAAGTCTATTGCACTTTTTATGTCGTTGCAGCACTCAAAATTTCTTAGAATACTTTCTCCGCTTGCTATAGCAGCAGCAACTAAAGCTCGTTGGGTAATACTCTTTGAGCATGGAATTTCTATAGAGGCGGGCTCGTTTTTGGAATTGGCAGGTGTGGTAAAGTTGGAGAAGAGATAGCTGTCTGAAATATTCGGCACTTTGTAACTCAGCGAGCCGTTACCATATAGTTCTTTATTCATCTGCCTGAAACTCAGCTGACCTTTTGCTATGGGCTTATCTGAATAGCAATAGGTAAATGGGGCTCCGAGTCCTATGCAGGCTATTCTGGAGAAAGAGCCAATTTCTCCACTTGCAAATGCAATTAGTGAGCTTCTTTTTTCGGCAGATTTTTCTCTGCCGTATAATTGGAGCACCCTTGATGCCTCTTCTAAGTTTGTGGCAGAGGGTACTATCTTTACTATATCGGCACCTGCTTTTCTGCACTTGCCGGCAATTTCTTCCAGCTCTTTTATAGAGGGGGTAATACTTGAATGCCAGCTTATTATCAGTTTACTTCTGTTGGCGGCGGAAGCCTTTTTGAGGGTGTTGGTTATTTTTATAAAAAATGCTTTAGAAGAATTTATATCAACATCTATAAACTTTACGCCTTTTTGTATGGCCGCAACAGTTTGTTGCAGAGCCTGCTTTTCTGTATGCTTTGTATGCCGGAAAGTGAAGATTATATTTGGATTTGCAGTAATTAGTTTTTTGGTTTCAGGCAAGGATAAGTTGCACAAATCTGCTCTCAACTCTGCAAAATTATGCCGCAATAAAAGTTGCCTGCATTTGTCTGCATCTGTGTTTGCAATACATACGCAAATTTTATTGCCGGCTTTCATAATACGTATAACTTAATTAGAACTGTTAGTGCTACAGGGTTATAGCGGAGCATATCTTTTTTAGTTGATGAGCAGAAACTGTCTTAATGCAAACTTGTTCTATATCCTTTATAAGAACCAGATTGATATGTTCTTTGAAAGCCTTTTTATCTGAGAACATAGTGTCTAAAACTTCTCGTGCAGCAACTCCGCAACTGCAAGGTATTCCAATTTTCTCAAAATCTGATACAATTCTTCTTGGCAGATTACTGTTGCATAGCCTCAGCTTGCAAGAAACCTGTGCGGCGGCATTTATGCCATAGGCAACAGCCTGGCCGTGCAGTAGCTTTTTTTTATTTCTAATAAAGTGGCTCTCAAGCGCATGTGCAAAAGTATGTCCTAAGTTAAGCAACCTTCTTTGGCCTATGTCTTTTTCGTCTTTTGCTGTTACTTTAAACTTGATTTGGGCACATGTTCTTACTATGTTGCGTAGTGTTTGCTCTTGCCTTTTTGAGTGATTTATATAGTTATAGGTGGAGAAAAATTCTATCGCCGATTTATAATAGCTTTGATTGTAAATTAAGAAGGTTTTTAGTATTTCTACAATTCCCTCCTTAAAAACTTTTAGTGTTAAGCTACCGAAGAATACGGTGCTTATGTATGTAAATACCGGCTGATTTATAGTGCCTACAGCATTTTTGATATACTCTAAATTTATTCCGTTCTTTCCGCCTATGGCTGCATCTGAGCAGCCGAGAAGTGTGGTGGGTATAAGGCCAAACCTAACCCCTCGCTTATATGTAGAGGCTACAAAGCCGGCTATGTCTGTGGTAACTCCTCCTCCGATTCCTAATATAAAGCAATCTTTGTCTGCCTTCATTTCCAAAAGTTCAGACCATATAGCTTCTGCTGTATGTAATGTTTTCTTTTGCTCTGTGGCTTGTATCTCTATGAAGTGCCATTCTTTTTTATCGCAGAAATAATCTGTTACGTTGCTGTCTATAATTGCAAAAATTCCGCTGTTTTTCGGAATATGTTTTTCTATGTGGTCTATAGTATTATGAAAAGCGAGTTTCATCTGTTTTTGAGGGTGAAGCCGATGCAAATATATGAAATTGCATCTTAACCCTTATCTTTGCAATGTGAGTTATGGCTTTGCAAATTGAAAAATTGGAATTACAAAGTAAGGCAAATGCGCCTTTGCTTATAGCAGGTCCTTGCAGCGCAGAAAACCAGCCCCAGATTTTAAACACGGCCAAGGCCTTGTGCAGTATGGGTATAGAGATATTTCGGGCCGGTATCTGGAAGCCTCGCACCAAGCCGGGTTGTTTTGAAGGAGTTGGCAATATAGGTTTGGAATGGCTAAAGGAGGCTAAGCAACAGACAGGTATGCTGATGTGTACAGAAGTTGCAACGGCAGAGCATGTTTCTATGGCACTTGAAGCGGGTATAGATATTCTTTGGATAGGTGCCAGAACTACAACAGATCCGTTTGCAGTGGAGGCTTTGGCAGAAGCTTTCAGAGATTTTGGAAACAAGCAACAGCCTGCTGATGTAACCCTGCTTATAAAGAATCCGGTAAATCCCGATGTGGAACTCTGGTGTGGTGCAATAGAGCGTTTTTACAATAGGGGAATAAGAAAAATAGGGTTGATACACAGAGGCTTTAGCTCTTATAGTACAGGCCGATACAGGAATATACCGCTTTGGGATATTCCTATTGAAATGAAGAGGCGATTTCCGGATATTACAATGATATGCGATCCGAGCCATATTGGCGGCAACAGAAACTTAGTGGCTTCTATTTCGCAGCAAGCTATGGATATGAACTACGATGGTTTGATGATAGAATGTCATATAGATCCGGAAAGAGCTCTTTCCGATAAAGCCCAGCAACTTTCTCCAGTAGCTTTAAAAGAGATGTTGCAGCACCTGATAGTGAGAGATAATCACCAGCCACAAGATAGTTTGAAAATTTTTAGAAGTCGTATAGATGAATTAGACGAAAATCTTATTAATATACTCTCCGAAAGAATGGTTGTTGCTGGTAAAATAGGCCGTTATAAGGAGGAACATAATATGCCTGTGCTGCAGAGTTTGCGATATGGAGAACTGGTAGAAAGGTTAAAAGCAAAAGCGTTGGAACTGAATCTCAACGAGGAGTTTATTCAGGCCCTGATGGAAATAATCCATAAAGAAAGTGTACGCATTCAACTGGACCAGAGAAAAAACACTTAACCCCAAGTGTTGCAGATGTAGTCTAAAAGTTCCAGAACTTTCTGAGGATCGTTTTCTGTTACAAGCTTAGCCCTCGTTTCTTTAAAATTGAATAGGTTTTTGAAATAGCAACTCAGGTGTCTTCTCATTTCTAAAACTCCCCTGCGCTCGCCTTTTGTTTCTATAGATTTGAGCAGATGTCTTTTGGCTAAAGCTACTCTTTCTTTTACTCCCATAGGGGGGAGCTCCTCTCCATAATCGAGGAAATGTCTGATTTCTTTAAATATCCAAGGGTGTCCGTACGTGGCGCGGCCTATCATTATTCCATCTACACCATAGCGTTCAAAGGCATTTTTTGCGGAGGGTCCATCTATAATATCGCCGTTGCCTATGATAGGGATTGTTATTCTCGGATTTTCTTTTACCTTGCCTATAAGTGTCCAATCAGCTTCTCCTTTGTACATTTGGCACCGTGTGCGGGCGTGAATTGTGAGTGCGCTTATGCCTGCATCTTGAAGCCTCTCAGCCAATTCCACTATTATGAGTGAGTTTTCGTCCCAGCCTAAGCGTGTTTTTACGGTTACCGGTAGTTTAACGGCCTGTACTACTTTTTTTGTTATTTCCACCATGAGATCAGGGAATCTCATCATTCCGCTACCGGCTCCTCTTTTGGCTATTTTATTTACCGGGCAACCAAAATTTATATCTATAAGATTGGGTCTGCATTGTTCTGCCAGTATAGCGGCCTCTACCATAGCTTCTGGTATGTGGCCATATATTTGAATACCAATAGGTCTTTCATAATCAAATATCTGCATCTTTTTGAAAGACTTTTCTGCATTATGCACCAGCCCATCCGACGATACAAATTCTGTGTACATCATATCGGCACCGTATTCTTTGCAAATAAATCTGAAAGAAGGGTCTGTAACATCTTCCATAGGTGCAAGAAATAGTGGTTGTTTTTTAAGCTCTATATGTTTGCCTATCTTAATAGATTCCATCTGAGCGCAAATATAACTGCAAATTCAACATATAAGGGCAAAAATGAGCCAAACTAATTTGTTTTTGTCTTTAAAAAAAAGTAAGTTTGTCTAAATCTAAATCAAACTGCACCTAAGATGAAAAAATTTCTTACCTGTTGTTTATCTTTGATTTTACTGGCAGTTTCTTGCAGTAAAAATCACGACTCTAAAATTCAATCCATTATCTTTACTCTTCCTAACGGAACAGAAGCTTCCGCCATAGAAGAAATAGAAGTGGGAGCTACGCTTGTTTTAGGCTTGGCTGTACTTCCGTCGGGAGCCTCTGTTCCTGTAGAGCATTTACAATGGAGTTCATCAGATGTAACTGTGGCTACAGTTACATCCAAAGGAGTTATACAAGGCAAGTCTATAGGTACTTGCGACATTACACTACGGATAGCTGATGTTTCCAAATCAATTACAATAAGGGTAAAAGCCCCTAAGACTTTGGTAAGAGAGGTGGGATTTAATAAATCTTTCCTTTCTTTGGTGAAAGGGAATACCTATCAGTTAGTGGCTACTATAGCACCATCAAACGCTTCTGTTAAAGACCTGCAGTGGGCTTCCACAAAGCCACAGGTAGCTACGGTAGATCAGACCGGAAAAATAACTGCTGTTTCAGCAGGAACAACTATAGTATCAGCAACTTCTTTCAACGGCAAGAAGGCAAAATGTACAGTAACTGTATCTGATGCAAAAATTCCACTTAAATCTATATCTCTTAACAAACAAGAGTTAGATTTAACTATAGGTTCATCTGAGGTGCTGAGTGTAACTTTTTCGCCGGCAGATGCAACAACAGTAGATTTGGACTGGTCTTCTACCAAAGAACATATAGCAAAGGTTGATGCACGCGGAAGAGTAGTTGCTGTAGGTAGTGGAAGGTGTATGATTATTGTAAAATCCGGAGCTGTTAGAGATGCTTGCGTAGTGAATGTAACCGACCCTGTTGTACCTGTAGAATCAGTAACACTTTCACCATCTACATTAACGATGCAAGTCGGTGGCAGCTCAACCCTCACAGCGACAGTGCTTCCTACAACTGCCACCGATAAGAGTTTGGTATGGGATAGTACCGATCCAACCGTAGCCACTGTAAGCAATGGTACGGTAACAGCCCTAAAAGCCGGTAAAACAACGATAACCGCCACTTCTGCCAACGGTAAAGAAGGCCGTTGCGTAGTAACCGTAACCGACCCTGCTGTACCTGTAGAATCAGTAGCGCTATCACCGGCAACTTTATCTATGGAAACCGGTGGCAGCTCAACCCTCACAGCGACAGTGCTTCCTACAACTGCCACCGATAAGAGTTTGGTATGGAATAGTACCGATCCAACCGTAGCCACTGTAAGCAATGGTACGGTAACAGCCCTTAAAGCCGGCACAGCCACCATAACCGCCACTTCTGCCAACGGTAAGGAAGGCAGTTGCGTAGTAACTGTAACTGACCCTGTAGTAGCAGTAACTTCAGTGGCAATCAATCCGGCAACATTGACGATGCAAACCGGTGGAAATGCCGTCCTCACTGCTACGGTGCTTCCTGCCAATGCCACAGATAAGAGCGTGGTATGGAATAGTACCGATCCAACCGTAGCCACGGTAAGCAATGGTAGTGTGCATGCCCTTAAAGCCGGCACAACCACCATAACCGCCACTTCTACCAACGGTAAAGAAGGCCGTTGTGTAGTAACCGTAACCGACCCTGTTGTACCTGTAGAATCAGTAGCGCTATCACCGGCAACTTTATCTATGGAAACCGGTGGCAGCTCAACCCTCACAGCGACGGTGCTTCCTGCCAATGCCACAGATAAGAGCGTGGTATGGAATAGTACCGATCCAACCGTAGCCACGGTAAGCAATGGTAGTGTGCATGCCCTTAAAGCCGGTAAAACAACGATAACCGCGACCTCCACCAACGGTAAGGAAGGCAGTTGCGTAGTAACCGTAACCGACCCAGTTGTACCTGTAGAATCAGTAGCGCTATCACCGGCAACTTTATCTATGGAAACCGGTGGCAGCTCAACCCTCACAGCGACAGTGCTTCCTACAACAGCCACCGATAAGAGTTTGGTATGGAATAGTACAGATCCAACCGTAGCCACTGTAAGCAATGGTACGGTAACAGCCCTTAAAGCGGGTAAAACAACGATAACCGCAACCTCTACCAACGGTAAGGAAGGCAGTTGTGTAGTAACCGTAACCGACCCTGTAGTAGCTGTAACTTCCGTGGCAATAGTTCCTGCAACATTGACGATGCAAACCGGTGGAAATGCCGTCCTTATAGCCAGGGTGCTTCCTGCCAATGCCACAGATAAGAGCGTGGTATGGAATAGTACCGATCCAACCGTAGTTACGGTAAACAATGGTAGTGTGAATGCCCTTAAAGCCGGAACAGCCACCATAACCGCCACTTCTGCCAACGGTAAAGAAGGCCGTTGCGTGGTAACCGTGCAAACTATCGGCGGAGAAGATCTTGATGTACTTGATTTTACAATTAAGAGATAATCTGCAAATTATCTTGTATTTATTACGTTGATCAGACAAAGAAAATTATAGGTTATGAAAAAGTATATTTTAGCATTGGCTCTCTTCTCCTTTTTATTAAATTCCTGCCAAAAGGATGAAACTCAACCTGCTCTTTCCAAAACAAAAAAGAACACTCTTGCTAAGACCATAACGGCTACAATGGAAGGGATAAGCACTAAGGCTACAGAAGATAATGGGTCTTTTGCATGGCAGAAAGGTGATAGTATAGCAGTTTATACAGTAGAAGGTAAATGGGCAAAGTTTTTCCTATCCTTAGGAGCTGGCAAGAAGATGGCTACATTTGATGTAGTACCGGGCCATGAAGGTCTTACTGCCAAGGATTTGATAATATCTCCTATGTATTTGATAAACTCAGCAAGTACAAACCTTATAGATACCGTAAACAAAACTTTTAAGGTAACATTGCCTAAGTATTACACTTATAGCGAAGGCAGTATAAATTCTCCAATGTATGCATATAGCCCGAATGGGGATATGACAAATCTATCCTTTAAACATTTAGGCGCTGTTCTAAAGGTAAGCTACAAAAATGTTCCGAATAACGCTCGCACTTTGCGTGTTTGTTCTTATGGTAATAAAGTAACAGGTGAGTTTATGGTAAATTATTCAGGCACCGAACCTAAGATAGAGACAACCGCAGCCACAACCGACTATGTTTATGTGAGGTTTAAGGAGAGCGATATTAAAGAGAATATGACTTTCTATATTCCTATCCCCCTTGGCAACTACACAAAGTTTACTTTGGATTTTATGAATGAATCTAATGTAGGAATTAACAGTTCGTATGGTTCTTTTGATAGAAACAATATGAAAGGAGGTGGTAAGGGCTCACTTGCTGTAACAAGAAAAGCATTGGTTACCTTGCCGTCGTTAAGGGGCAGCAATAAGACAGACCTTAGTTATAGTATTCAATATCAAGGAATAAATGCAAATGGCAAAGCCTTGATTAAGTTTATAGTTCCCTATGGAACAAAGTACAACACACATGTTATATCGAAGACTGCTTATGAACATAATTATGGAGCAGACCCGGCACGGGTTATAAACCGCTATTATTTCTATAGTTTAAATTTAGCCTCTAATACTGCCACATACGCATATACGGCAGATTTAACACAAGATGATTATATCTGTATAATGGCAGGGCACGAGGATGATGGCTATCAGAATCCTAATGGTTTTTATGCCATAGAGGTACTTCCTCGCCTACAGCAACCTACAGCGGCATATTCTGCATGGTTAGGTAAGTGGCTTATTAAGGGGGTTGATAGTTATGGAACCCCCCTTGACCACGAGATCAATATAGAACAGGTGGTTCCTAACAGAACTTTTTGTATAACCGGTTGGGCCCCCTACGCTTCTTCTACTCTGCACACTTGGAAAATAATGGCAGACTACGATGAGAGTAATGATGCTATATATGTGCGCAATACACTACTCTATTCTTATAGCGGTATATATCCACATAACTCAGGAAAGTACGATGGTTATGCTATAGCTTGTGGGGTATATGAAAAAACTCTTTCATCTTACCAATACTTAGCCTTTGCCTGGCCTAAATGTTCAGACTTTGCAGCAAAAATTTTGAAAAATGCTCCTAATGCTGCAACAATGGAGGGTATTCCTAATTTTTACGACGGCAAGCGATCGGAAACCATTGCTTATTATCTTACTACTGTTGATGGTGCAAAAATTAACTACCTGGGTTCCTTTTCCGCTGAAAACTATATACGATTCCCTGCTTCCTTGAGTAGGTAGGCCGTGTTCATAAGCAGTGATATATTCAATAAATTAAGATAGGCCGGTTAATGATTTCTTAGCCGGTCTCTTTTTTCTGATTTGCTTTTAGCAATTTTTTGAGTATATTTGCACCCCCTTAGAAAGAAGGGCCCTCGCAAATGGGAGGGAATTTTAATCATTTAAAACAACAAATAGTGGATTACAGAAGTTACAAATCGGTCTTTGTAAATGATAAGACAGCCACTAAAGAGTGGGTGGTTATTGATGCAACAGACCAGATTTTAGGCCGTCTTGCCTCCAGATTGGCAATAATTCTCAGAGGCAAGAACAAAGCCAACTTTACACCTCACACAGACTGCGGCGATAATGTAATCGTAGTTAATGCGGAGAAGGTGCGCCTTACCGGCAAAAAGTTGACAGACAAGGTGTACGTACGGCACACCGGTTACCCAGGCGGCCAGCGTTTTACAACTCCAGCAGAGTTGCTTAAACGTAAGCCGGTAGCGGTTTTAGAGGAAGCTGTAAGAGGAATGCTTCCTAAATCACGGCTCGGAGCTCAGATGTTCCGCAATCTGCATGTTTATGCAGGCAGCGAGCATCCTCACGAGGCACAAAAACCAAGAACAATCACTTTAAACGAAATTTAGAGCATGGAGAAAGTAAACGCCCTTGGAAGACGTAAATCAGCTGTTGCTCGCGTTTATGTGGGTTCAGGCAAAGGCAACATTACTATTAACGGAAAAGAGCTGGGAGTATATTTTCCAGACGATTCTCTCAAATACATAGTAATGCAGCCTCTTAACATTACCAACACCGCCGGAAATTTTGATATTACGGTTAATTTAGACGGTGGCGGTATTAAAGGACAGGCAGAGGCTCTTCGCCTCGCTATTTCGCGTGCTCTCTGCAAGATAGATGCCGAGGCTTATCGTCCGGCTCTGAAGAAGGAAGGTTTCCTTTCAAGAGATGCAAGAGAGGTAGAAAGAAAGAAGCCTGGTCAGCCTGGTGCACGCAGACGCTTCCAGTTCAGCAAGCGTTAGTTTTGCGTTCTAAAGAACAGAGCACAGAATGGGATAAAAGCTGTGGACTCAAAAAGATTACCACTCCTTTGCCCTTCTGCGGAAAATCTTCAGGAGTATTTTCTACCAGAAGATTGATGAAAAGAGGCCTCGCAGTTTAAGAAACTCAACAGAGGCAAAAAAGAAAAATAATAAAGCATTATTAAAGGTTATTAAAATGCCAAGAACAAATTTCCAAGAATTATTAGATGCAGGTGCACACTTCGGTCATTTGAAGAGGAAATGGAATCCTAAGATGGCTCCTTATATCTTTATGGAGAAGAAAGGAATCCATATTATAGACCTGCACAAGACCGTGCTTATGATAGATGATGCAGCAGTTATGATGAAGAACCTTGCCCGCAGCGGTAGGAGGATTCTTTTTGTTGCAACTAAGAAGCAGGCTAAAGACATAATTGCGGAGCAGGCCAAATCCGTAAATATGCCTTATGTTACAGAAAGATGGCCAGGTGGTATGCTAACAAACTTCCCAACAATCCGAAAGGCTGTTAAGAAGATGAATACCATTGATAAAATGAAAACAGATGGCACTTACGAAACTCTTGCAAAGAGAGAAAAACTGCAGGTAGATCGCCAGCGTGCCAAGTTGGAAAAGAACTTGGGCTCTATTGCAGACATGAGCCGCTTGCCATCTGCACTATTTGTTGTTGATGTTCAGAAAGAAGCTAATGCCGTAAAAGAAGCTAAGAAGCTGAATATTCCTGTTATAGCAATGGTAGATACATGTTGCGATCCTACACCAATCGATTTTGTAATTCCAGCCAATGATGATGCAGCAAAGAGCGTTGCTGTTGTGGTAAGTGCTCTTTGTGGTGCTATTTCTGAAGGTTTGGCAGAGAGAAAACTCGAAAAAGAGAAAGCCGCTGCAGAAGAAGAGAAGAAGGCTAAGGAAAGAGATTTGGCTAAGATGGAGAGCGACAAGAAATCTTCAGACTCTATGCCGGAAGGTAAAAAGCTTCGTCCAAGAAGAAAGGTAAGCACAGATGAGGCTAAGCCTAAAAGGGCAACAAAGCCTGAACAAAATGCAGAATAATTAAACAGGGGAGATTATTATGGAAATCAAAGCATCAGAGGTAATGAAGCTTCGCCAAATGACGCAGGCCGGTATGATGGACTGCAAACAAGCCTTGATAGAGGCCGAGGGCGACTTTGAAAGAGCAAAGGAAATACTCAGAGAAAAAGGTAAGGTTATTGCTGCTAAGCGTTCAGACAGAGAAACCACAGAAGGAGCTGTTTTGGCCAGAACTAATGCCGATAAAACGGTTGCTACTATGGTTTGTTTGGGTTGCGAAACAGATTTTGTAGCTAAAACAGAAGGATTCCAGACTCTTGCAAACGGCATAGCAGATGTTGCTATGGAAAATATGCCTGCCAGCTTAGATGAGCTTAAAAAATGTAAGCTGGGCAATCTTACAATAGAAGATGCAATTATGGATCAAACTGGCAAGAGCGGTGAGAAACATGTTATTGCATGCTATGAGAAGATAGAGGCTCCTTTTGTAGGATTCTATATTCACAATAATCAAAAAATAGCAACAATAGTAGGTTTTAGCAAAAAGATATCAGACGAGGTTGCAAAGGAAATAGCAATGCAGGTTACTGCAATGGCTCCTATAGCCGTAACGGCAGACGATATTCCTCAAGCCAAGAAAGATGAAGAACTTTCTATAGCTATTACCAAAACAAAGGAAGAAATGGTACAGAAGGCAGTAGAGGCTGCTCTAAATAAGGCAGGTCTCAACCCTAACCATTTCGACAGCGAAGACCATATAGAGAGCAATATAGCAAAGGGTTGGATTACTGCAGAGCAGGCAGAGCAGGGTAGAAAGATAATGAAAGAAGCTGCAGAGCAGAAAGCCGCTTCATTGCCGGAAGCTATGATTCAGAATATTGCCAATGGTCGTTTGAACAAATTCTTTAAAGAGAAAACCCTTAATGAGCAGGTGCTTGCTTTGGGCGATGGAAAAGAAACTGTATCGCAATATCTAAAGAGAATGGATGCTGAGGTGAAAGTTCTTTCTTTCCGCAGATTCTCTTTATCAGACTAATTGGTAATAAGAAGTTAATAAAAAAAAGAGGTCATTTTTTTAATGACCTCTTTTTTTTGTGTTAACACATAACGGTTTACCAACCATAGTTTTGTGTAAGAGTTTTTCCAACAGCTTCGTACAAGTCTATCTGTCCGGAAGGAATAGGATAGAGATAGTGCTTAGCGCTATAAGTTCTTTTTAGTCCTTGGCTGGCATCTATATATCCATCGGTAGTAACAGCAGGCTTATTAGCGTTAGGGTCTGCCATTATAGGATCGTCCATTACGTATGCGCCTTTTACTAAATCTGGATAGTTTTGGGTATCGAGCTTGTCAAGCTGATGCCAACGTATAAGACTCCAGTAACGGTCGTTGTTATCGTACATGAGTTCAATACGTCTTTCACGTCTGATTTCCCAAATCAATGCGCTTACTCCCATGTTATTAGCTGGATCTGCCGCAGGAGATACTGTAAGGTGTGGCATGCCAACTCTGTCTCTAAGTTTGTTGATAGAGTTGTCTAAGTCTGTTTGGGAAATAGAACCGAGTTCTGCACAAGCCTCTGCGTAGTTCAGATAAATATTTGCCAACCAATAGATAGGTGCATCTGAATAGTTTGCACTTGTCTGGTTTCTATACTGTGTGGCAAATGTATTGTTATCAAACTTATAAACGCCATAACCTGTAGAAGATGTGGTTTCCATACCTGCAAATCTTATGTAGCCATTGCCTCTGTACATCAAAACAGGGTCTATGGCAGCAGCAAGTCTTGGATCTCTTACAGATAGAAGGTTTTTGATGCTCAACTCTTTGTTGCCAGAATCATAAACCGGATGGTCTGTTTTGTCTTCAGAGGTTGTAGCAAGCGGTTTACCATCCTTAAACAAATAGGAATCAAAGGCAGCTTTGCTCATACCATGTTGCATGGTAGAAGAACATGTGTAGCTTATTGTAGAGTGAACAAGGTAACCAGTAGCATAGTGCTTATAAAGAATCATCTCTTTATTGTCTTTAAGATCTGCTGAGTTATAATTGCCTTGATAAGAACTATTAAGAGCAAACATGGAGTTGCTCATCAATGCTTGGCTGGCTGTTTTGGATTCGTTTAAGAATTTGTTTGCACGAGCAGCATCCGGAGCTTTTTGACCGTCTGTAGTAGAACGATACTTGCAGAAAGTTCCCTCATAAAGACAAATTTCAGATTTGATGGCATTTGCAACATTAGCATTAAACAGCACTCTGGAATTGGCGTTCATTGTAATGTTGGCAACAGCAAAGTTGAGGTCTTCAAGAACTTTGTCCATAACAAGATCTCTGTCTTGCCTTTCGCCATACAGATACAATTCTTTATCGCTGTCATTAACGTCGAGCACTTTGTCAACATATATAATATCTCCAAAGGCGCGAACAAGCTGGTAGTGCTTTAAGGCTCTATAAAGGCGGGCCACACCTATCCAGTTATTCTTAGAGGCGTCTGACATAGATGCTATTCCAGGTATTCTTGCAATCATAAGGTTTGCACGTCTTAGGGCTGTATAGTTAGAGCTCCATAAAGAAACGGAAGCAGGAACATTCTGGTAGGTCCACTGTGCAAAACCGGTACTTGCCTGATTGTCGTTGAGTGTCTGGAAGTAGAATACACCGCTACCACCAGCATTACCGTAACCTGTAAATTCGTCGTAGAAACTGTTGGCGAATGTCTGGACATTGGTTTCGCTTGTCCAAAAGTTATCATCGGTAAACTGGTCTAACGGTTTTTTGTCCAAGAACTTATCGCAGCTTGTAACTGCAAGTACGGACAACATCAAGATAACAAATCTAATATTTTTCATATCTGTAATATTTCAATTAAAATGTAACTTGTAAACCGCAAGAGTATGTACGCATAAATGGATCTGTACGTCCCCAAACACCGTTTCCGAGAGAACCGTTACCTGTGTTTATTTCAGGGTCGAGCCCAAACTTCTTGGTGTGGTTAATTATATCAAAAGCATTGGTAATACCCGCATAGAATCTAACTTTCTCAAGTTTGATTTTCTGAGTGATATTCTTAGGAAGGGTGTAACCTACGGTAATATTCTTGAGTCTGAGGTAAGCCATGTTAACCAAGTACTTGGTCTGTGGATAGAAGTTGTGGTTTCCAAGACCTATAACAGAAATGGTACCTTGTCCGGCGTTACCAGGGAACATACGAGGGTAAGTAGCTTTTTGGTTAATTACACCAGCTGCAACATCGGCGTTGGTTACATAGCTTGTCTGGTTCTTATAGATAGCGTCGGCTCCTCTCATGAGAGGCATAACAAAGGCAGACTGTGTCCACATATCTCTCTTTCCTACACCTTGGAAGAAGAGATCTACATCTATGCCTTTCCACTCTGCACCAAGACGTAAGCTGTATTGGTAGCGTGGCTGAGTATTACCTATTACTACAAGGTCGCCGTGGTTGTCTTGTGTGCCTTCTCCACCATCTATAACACCATCTCCGTTTATATCTACAAACTTAATGTCTCCAGGGCCAAAGATGAAAGCACCTTGCTCCAGACCTCTCTGAGATGCTATGCCGCTTGCATAAATAGGCTTGCCTTCTGAATCAACTCCGTTGAAGTCTGCAGAGGTGAAATATCTGTCTGTCTTGAAACCCCAGATATCGCCATAGTTTTTGCCGGAATAGTTAGAGTTGAGAAGTTTAGAGTTGTTATTCCACTTAGAAACCTTTGTTGTGTAATCTGCAATGTTTCCAATTGCATAAACATATACATCGTTGAAGTTATGCTTCCACTCTACAGTGAATTCCCAACCGCGTGAACGGAGAGAACCGGCATTTTCGTGGGCAGCAGAGGCTCCGAGAACCTGAGGCATTGTCTGACCAGGGGCCAACATGTCCTTAGTATCTCTTTGGAACCAATCGAACGATGCGTTGATTTCTCCGCCAAGGAAGCCGAGATCTAAACCTATGTTGGTTGTGGCTATGCTCTCCCATGTAAGACTCTCAGATACCATCTTAGGCATACCGAAAGTATCGTACTTGGAATTGCCGTTACCCAACCAGTTTACACTACCTGCGTTGCGAGCCATTGTCTGCAAGTACATGTCGCTGCCCACCTCTTGGTTACCAACAACTCCGTAAGAAGCTCTCAGCTTGGCGGTGTTTACCACTTTCTTCAAAGGAGTAAAGAAAGGCTCCTCGCTAATTCTCCAGCCTGCAGATGCAGATGGGAAGAAAGCCCAGCGGTCGTTTGCAGGGAACTTGGAAGAACCATCGTAACGTCCGTTGATTTCCAACAGATATTTGCCTTTATAATCGTAATTGATACGTCCGAAGAAACCGGCAGAAGCAAGTTTGCTGTGGCTTCCTGTAGTTTCGTTGTTAACAGATGCAGTCAGAGGAATTTCCTGCAGATTATTATCCAAGAAGGTATCTCTGCGAATCTTCCACCACTGATACTCAGAAGCGTCTGCATTGAAACCTGCCATAAAGTTCAGGTGATGATCCTGAACCAAAGTGAGGTTATAGTTACCATAAATGTTGGTGTTGTAACCTCTTCTGGTGTCTGTTTGCTCTACAAGATAAGTAGAGGTAGAAAGGGTTGTTTCTTCAGGGGTTACGCTCCATGTATTTTGCAAGTGAACAGGAATGTTGGATTGCTTGTATCTCATTGTGTTCTGGAGGTATGTAAAGTCTGCGTTTAGGGTGAGACCTTCCAAAATAGTTATCTTGGCAAAACCACCTAAACGTAACCTGTCTCTCTTAGTGTAGCTGTCGCCGGCCTGCATACGATATGCTATGGTGTTACGGCCATCCATTCCGTTTATTGTTCCCCAAGGACCAAAGAAGCTTCCCCATCTCCAAAGATACTGGTAGTCGCCACTTCTCATGGCATCTGTAGGGTCTTGATAATCTTTATTCACATAACTGACTCTTGCTCCAACTTCCAGATAGTTATTAACCTTAGAAGATACGTTAACGGTAGTAGAGTACTTTTTAAGAACATCAGGATTGAAGTTCATCAGACCCTGCTGACGATCGTATCCAAAAGATACATAGTAGTTTGTGTTGCCACTCAAACCCTGTACGGAAATAGTGTGGTTCTGCGATGGAGCATGGTTGTTGAACAGGATACCCTGAACATCCCAGTCTGCAAAATAACCTATACCAGGAATGTAGTCGTCTCCTACTACCATCTCGCGATAGCCAGCTTTTTTCTTGTGCTTGGCTTGCCAAGCCTTAACTCCATCTAAGAAAGGTGCGCTATCCATGTACATACCAAAGAGCTCGTTCTCCAAGCCAGCTCTGTTGTTAGCATCAAGCAAGCCGTTAACCTGCTCCAAAACTGTAGGATAATCAGGAAGTACGGTGGCCTTGCTCCAACCAAAGTTGTTGGAATAGTTTACAAGAGCTTTTTCTTTAGTTTTTGCTGTTTTGGTTGTGATGAGCACAACTCCAAATGCAGCTCTTGTTCCGTAAATAGAAGCAGAAGCAGCATCTTTCAAAACAGAAATACTCTCAATATCAAGAGAGTTAAGATATGAGATGTTGTCGATAGGAACGCCATCTACAATGTAGAGCGGAGTAGAAGTTCCGCTGTTGGATAGAGTTCCGATACCACGAATTACGATGCTTGGATCGTCTCCAATTTTACCTCTTGTGTTGAGGATAGTAAGACCTGGCACAGCACCTTGCAGAGATTTGCCAAGATCTGAAGTAGCCTTAGACTCTAAAGTCTTAGCCACATCTACAGCAGCTACGGCACCAGTAAGATTTGCTTTTCTTTGAGTGCCATAACCTACAACAACAACATCACTGAGAATATTAGCGTCGTCGTTAAGAACAGCGTTAATCATACTTCTGTTGTTAACAGGTACCTCGATAGAGGTGTAGCCTATTGACTGGAAAACGAGTACAGCATTTGGAGCGCAATTGATGTTGTAGCGTCCATCTACGTTCGTGCTTGTTCCAGTTTTGGTGCCTTTAATGTAAACTGCGGCACCAGCAATAGGTTCACCGTTCTGATCGGTAACCCTTCCGCTTACATTAACATTCTGCGCAAAAATCTGACCTATAGACAGCATGGCTGCCAACAGGAAAGCAATACCCAGATGTAAATGCCTGTTAGTTTTTGATTGATTGAACATAGTTAATCTTTTAGTTGGTTTATTGTATGTTTACTGTAAAAAGATGCAAAAAATGTGTTTTACGCTGCATCAGGAGCAGCTTTTTATGGTTTTCTTATTGCGTATCCCTTATATCCGTACCACAAGACAACGAGGAAGCACGGCAGGGCTATCAAATAGGCATACTGCATAGCCTGAGGTGCTGCCAAGCCGGTATGATTTTGCAGATAATCTTTCAGAACTCCAAACAAAAACGGAATAACAGCACCGCCAAAAATGGTAACAACAAGCAAGGCCGCTCCTTTCTTGGTAAACTTGCCAAGGTCTGCCATGGCTAAAGGCCAGATGGCGGGCCACATTAGAGAGCAAGCCAAGGCCATTGTAAACAAGAGCCATACAGATAAATTGGCCGGTACAAGGAGAGCGCAAATTGTTCCTATAACTCCAAGCCACGAGCATATCTTTAAGGCATTTGCTTGTGATAAAATTTTAGGAATAAACAGAATGCCCACAAGATATCCGATAGTCATACCAATAGAAGGCAGCCATGGGTATAATTCCGGATTAGGTAGGTTTAGAGCCTTTGCCATATTTACGGGAGTTTGGAGAGCCAGTGTTTCTACTCCAACATACAGAAACAAGGTAAGACATCCAAACACAAGATGCGGGAACTGCCATATAGATGTTTTTCCGGCAGCATAAGGGCAATCATCTTCTGTGCCTTCTTCTTCTCCTTTAGCCTTAATCTCTTGAAGTGGAGCAAACAACACCAATATGCCGAGTAAGAAGAATATAACTGCTATAACATAAAATGGTCTGATTATATCGCCCACACGAGCTTCTGAGATAGACTTTCCTATCAGCCATGCAAGAAACAGGGTTGCTATAGGGTAGGCCAGTTTATTGCATATTCCCATTATGCTTATTCTTTTTGCTCCTGTTTCCATAGGGCCGAGAATGGTAATATACGGATTTATAGCAGCTTGGAGCATTGTATTTCCCAACCCGCTTATAAAAGACGCAGCCAAGAACAAAATAAGGCATTTTAGTTTAACACTCTCGGCCACTATTCCTCCAGACATGTTAGCGTTTGCTATCTTGGCAGGCCATACGAACAGCAGAAAAGCTATGGTAAATATCAGGAATGACAAAGACATGGTCTTTTTGTAACCAATCTTTCTTATAATGCTTGCTGCCGGATAACCAAAGATTAGAAAGGCAGAAAACGTAACAAACAGAATAAGGTAGGAAGCTGCTCCAGAAACATTTAGAGAGTCTTGCAGCAGAGGAATAAGGTAGCCGTTGAGTCCGAGGGCAAAGCCCACAGCAAAGAACATAAAGCCTATGCAGGCTAAAGGCACAACAAAGTTATTTTTCTGACTACTACTCATAACTATGGGTTTTATTGTGGAGTTTTAGTATCTGTTCAAAAAATTCCTTTTTCTTTGTTTCCGTTATTATCCGGCATCCTACAGGCAGGGCAAATAACCTCTGTTTGAGGCTCTGAGAAATATGTTTGTTGTTTTTAAGCCTCATGCTGTCTTTTTCTGTGGTAACAACAGCAGCCTCTTTCTGGCGTTGCGCCATAGACTCCACCTTTTTTATATCGGAGCGCGAAAAATTTTTATGGTCTGCAAATTTAATAACTTCACCAACAGTGTGTTCTGCAACGAGTTGAGATTTAAACAGCGTATCGTCTGCAATTCCGGTAAAAGCCACTACAAATTTGGAATACATGTATCTTACGTTGCATATACCTGGGAATACCGGAATTGCGGCAAGAAATACTGCTGTAGAAAAGAATAGGGGCTGATTATTTCTCAGCGATAGGTTTTTACGCCAGAACACCTCTTGCTCGCCTATGGCTTCTAGCCCTCTTTCTTCGTCTGAGTTACCATCAAAGATGCTGAAATCGGGACATTTGGTAACTATAACAATATCGGCTCTCTTTACTTGCGAAGGAAGATCTCTTAAATTGCCTATAGGCAGTAAATTTTCTCCTGTGATGGTGCGGTTGAAGTTTACAAGCAGAATGTTACACGAAGGAACTATTTTTCTATACTGGAAAGCATCATCTAAAACCACGAGGTTTACCCCAAAATCTTTCATTACTTTTTTTATTGCAGCACCCCTGTCTTTGCATACCGCCACAATAACTTCAGGAAACTTTTTCTTTATTTGTAAAGGCTCGTCGCCGCAAAGGGTAAAATCGTCTGTAGGTTTTACAAGATGAAAACCTTTGGTTTTTCTCTTATAGCCCCTGGATATGACTGCAACCCTGAACTGCCCTTTTAGAGCCTCTACAATCATTTCTGTATGAGGTGTTTTGCCAGTGCCGCCTACGGAAATATTGCCCACAGATATTATAGGAATATCAAAGCGCTCCGACTTTAAAACTCCTTTGTCGTACAGCTTATTCCTTATGGCTAAGGTGAGCCAGTAAGGAAACAGCAACAACTTGCTAGATAATCCTACGCTTGGCATATTAGATGCAAAGTTACTCAAAAAAAACGGCTCAATGTTTTTTTTGAGAGAAAAATATGCAGAGAATACATCGGGAGTAGTTTTAGTGGTAAAAAATCGTTATATTTGGCAGTGGATAGTATCAAATTGCTATAACTAACCAAACATAATATCAACTAAAAGATTAACTATGTTCAATCAATCAAAAACTAACAGACGTTTACATCTGGGTATTGCTTTCCTGTTGGCAGCCATGCTGTCTATAGGTCAGATTTTTGCGCAGAATGTTAATGTCCGCGGAAAAGTTACTGACCAAAACGGCGAGCCCGTAGTCGGCTTGGCAGTAGTGGTGCAGGGTACTAAAACAGGTACCTCTACAGACGCAAATGGAGCTTACTCCATTAATGTACCTTCTAATGGCACTTTGGTATTCCAGATGTTGGGATACAAAGATGCTGTAGTTCCTGTAAACGGGAGAAGCGTTATAGATGTAACAATGACAGACGATGCAACCTTGCTCGACGATGTTGTGATTACTGCCATGGGCATTAAAAAAGACAGAAAGGCTCTCGGTTATGCCGTTCAGGATTTGAAGTCCGACGAAATTACCAAAAACAGAACCTCCAATGCGGTTCAATCTTTGGCAGGAAAAATTTCCGGTGTTAATGTAACTCAGAGTGGTGGTTCTGCAGGTGCCGGAGCCAATATCGTAATCCGTGGAGGAACATCGCTTGAAAGAGACAACCAACCTTTATTTGTGGTAGATGGTATAATCTACGATAACGGGACAAATATCGGAGGAAATTCAGGCTTTGATGGTATGGTAAGAACTTCTACCTCTCAGAGTAACCGTGTAATGGACATAAATACTGAAGATATTGAGAATATCTCTGTGCTTAAAGGTCCTGCAGCAGCAGCTCTCTACGGTTCTCGTGCTGCGGCCGGTGTGGTTCTCATTACCACCAAGAAAGGAACATCTGGTCCTGTACAGGTAAACTTCAGCTCAAAGTACACTGCAAGCTGGGTAAACAGATATCCTGAGGAGCAAAGAACATATATGAGAGGAACTTATTTGTCCGATGGTACGCTATCAGACCATCAGATACTCGATTCTTGGGGAGCCAAGTCAAATACTACTATGTATAATAATATCAAAGATTTCTTTGAAACCTCACATATCTTTGATAACAGTGTAGCAATAAGCGGCGGCTCAGATAAGGGCTCGTTCTATCTGTCTGTATCGAGATACGACCAGGGCGGTATAGTTCCTGCTACCTCGTTTGACAAGAACACATTCCGCTTTAATGGCGACCAAAAGTATAACAGACTTACAGTTGGGGTAAATGCCGCATATTCGGTATCTCATACCACAAAGACGCTTACATCGCAAGGACTTTACAACTCTGGCGGTATAGGTGCTATGAACAGTGTGTATGCGTGGCCTCAGAGTGAAGATATGACCCACTACCTGAACGACGACGGCACCAAGTATCGTATGTTCCCGGCAATACCTCTTGCAGACGATTTCGATAACCCTTACTGGATAGTTAACAAGAACAGACTGACCGACCGCACTAACCGTTTTACAGGTGCTGTAACATTGGATTACAAGTTTACCGATTGGTGGAGCCTTACTTACAGATTAGGTTACGATAACTACACTACAAGAGACTATAACCTTCTTTATCCGGGGGCAGGTGTAAGAGAACAGTATCAGAATGGTAAACTTTCTGAGAATGATGTAAACAAGGAGTATCTGTCTTCTAACTTGATGATGAACTTTAACAAACAGTTTGGAGACTTTGATCTTAATGGTCTTTTGGGTTGGACAGCCGAAGATACTAAGCGCAATACGGAAAGAAGAAATGGTTGGCGCTTTATTCTTGATGAACCTTTCAGCTTTGCCAACATATCAAACGATAACAAGAGGTTCCAGTCTATCCATTCCAGAAAGAGACTGATGGGTGTTTATGGCGAAATTAGGGCTTCTTACAAGAATATTGCCTACCTGACATTTACCGGCCGTAACGATTGGTCTTCTACCCTCCCTAAGAATAATCGCTCTTATTTCTATCCATCTATCAGCGGTTCATTTGTATTTACCGAGTTGATGCCTAAGAGCGATATCCTTTCATTTGGTAAAATCAGAGGTTCATGGGCAGAAGTAGGTAAAGATACAGATGCGTATGTAACCAACACATATCTTTGGGATGCTATAGAAGACCTTGCAGGGCCTTCTGTAGGAAACTCTTGGCAGAGAGGTAACCCTTATCTTAAACCAGAAAGAACCCGCTCTTGGGAAGTAGGTACAGAACTCAGATTCTTCAATGGCCGCTTGGGCTTAGACTACACATTCTACAACAATAAATCTATAGATCAGATTATAGTACCTCGTCTTTCTCAGGCAACCGGTTATATATTGCTTTCTGTTAACTGCGGTTCTATCAGAAACAAGGGTATGGAACTTGCCATTACAGGAACACCTATTGCAAAGAAAGACCTTACATGGGATCTGACCCTCAACCTTTCCGGTAACCGTGGTAGAGTATATGACCTTCTCGACGGACAAGAGATTCTTTACGTTACAGATGTACAGCTCGGAAATGCAAAAGCAGCTTCTTTTGGAAAGGGCGGCAAGTTCATGGGAATCAGTGGTTCTAAGTGGAAGAGAACTCCAAGCGGAGAATTAGTTGTAAATAAGGCAGACGGACTGCCTGTGTCTGGCGCTACAGATGTTTACATAGCCAACAGAGAGCCAAAGATGATAGGCGGTTTGAATAGCTCTTTGCAGTATAAGAACTGGAACTTATCATTCTTGTTCGACTTTAGGGTAGGTGGTGCTGTCTTCAACGGAACAGACTATTACATGACAATTCACGGAACATCAAAGAGAAGTGAGGCCAGAGAGTCTGTAACCATTACAGGTAGATATGTTACCGGCACAGATGCAGACGGAAACGATACGTACTCCGATCCTATTTCTACTACTTACAAGGCAGGACAAATGTACGATATTAACGGCGTGCAGCGTTCCGGAGAATACATGATAAGAAGTTATTACGGAACCTTAACTAACGAAACAGCTTCATACGTTACCAATACAAATTGGCTGAGGTTGAGATCAATCTCTCTTTCTTACGATTTCAGAGATCTTATCAAGAACGTTAAGTTTATAAAAGGTGCAACAGCCACTATTTCCGGAAACAACCTTTGGCTGCTGACAAATTACAAAGGTATGGATCCTGAAACATCGGCTGCCGGTTCCGGCGTTATAGGTTCGAGCTCTGTAGGAATAGACTATTGCGGTGTTCCTGCTACAGCCGGAGTTTCATTTGGAATAAACCTGACATTCTAAATCGGTGAAAATTATGAAAAAGATATACAGTTTTATACTGACTGCCTTGCTTGCAGTAATATTGGTTTCTTGCAACAAGTGGATGGATATTAACGTAGATCCGGATACTCCATCAAATGCAACTGCAACCTGTGCTACCCGCTTGCCATGGATACAACACTCTTATGGCTATGCGTATGGTAATGCTTCTACCACTGTTTCCGGTATAACCGGTCAGCAGGTTACTATGAACAACTACAGAGATTATCAGAACTATAACGTTTATACCTACACAGCAGGTATAGTAAACCCTTATCAGATGTTCTTTGTAAATGGAGGTGCTAATATTCAAGACCTTATAGATAGAGCAACCGCCGAAAACGCATATCACTATATTGGGGCTGCAAAGGTGCTTAAAGCTATGGGATTTGTTATGATGGTAGATCTTTATGGCGAAATGCCTTTTACCGAGGCTTTAAGTTCTGCATTAACTCCTGCTTATGACGATGGCAAGACTATCTATGATGGATGTATAGCTCTTTTGGATGAAGCTTTGGAAGAGTTTGCCAAATCGCAGCCAGCTACAGCAACCCCTCTTTCAGCAGGCGATAATTGGAATGGCGGTAATGTGCAAAAATGGATAAAGCTTTGTCATGGACTGAAAGCCAGATGGTTGAACAACCAATCTAAGCTATCTTCTTATAACCCTGATGCAGTTTTGGCTGAAGTAGCCCAAGGTCCTACCAATAACAGCGAGAGCACAGTTATCAGACACTTTAACAGTGCTTCTGATACAGATGCCGACCCTCTTATAGGCGACCCTGTATTGACATCATTTATCTTTAATGTTGCTGCATGGGGCTATCACTTCCGCAACTCTCAGTATATGATAGATTTGCTTACAAATAAGTACACTTCTTCCTTAGGATATGTAAAAGACCCGAGATACCATAAGCTTCTTTCTCATACAATGAGATGGAAAGATACCAACGCAGATGGTGTTAACGATACTCAGTATTGGGACAACGACCCTCAGGGCGTAGATATTATAAATTCAGATTTTATGATGAATGCTACCACTGTTCCAAACCTCTGTAGCTTCAATACAAGCAAAGATGATATTATAATAAAGTACACCATTGCAGATGCTACCGAAAGGGCTAACTTTATTAGTTCTGTAGATGGTAACCATGTTTACGAGGTAGAAGGTAACGATGTAAAGGTACACTATAAGTATCGTACTTGGTATAATTCAAGTACAGACTATAGAAGAGCCGGTGATACTATCTATTCTACAATCAGAGCTTTCCACAGAGCTATCAGTAGTGGTTTTGATGGTTACAGCTCAAGATTTGTTACAGATGCAAACGGTATTAAGACATTTGAAAACTCCGGTACATTCTATTCAAGACCAGAGGCTCCAACAGATGTTCTCACTTATCACGAAATGTGCTTCATCAAGGCAGAGGCTTTACTTAGAAAGGGTGATGCAGGAGGGGCTTTAACTGCTTATCAGCAGGGTATTAAAGCTCATATAGACCACATGCAGGCCATTCTGATAGAACAAGAAGGAGGCAAGGATTTTGACGTAAATCCACATTATGGCAGAATGGATGCAGCAGAAATAGCTGCTTTCTATGCGAGTGATGTATATACCGGCCCTATCAGTATGAAGAAGATTATGTGCCAGAAGTTTATAGCAATGAACTTTACTCTCCAGAACTGGGTGGATATGAGAAGATTCAACTATAGTGCAGGTAATATAGGCAGCTTTGGTGTAGTATATGAAGGCTTCGACAGGCCTTATATCACTAAGTATAACACTAATCTTGCAGCTTGCTTCCCTGGAGCAACAAAGACCGCCAATAACTATTGGTTCAGGAGATTTATGCAGTGCTCACACGAAATCAGGTATAACAAGACACAACTTCTTGCTATACAGCCTAAAGCTCAAGATCCAGACATTTGGTCAACACCTGTATTCTGGGATGTGGACTAATATGCTGTAGTTTATACTTTAGTATTCAATAAAAGGGGGCTGCCATTAACACTTTTGGCAGCCTCTTTTTATTGGTTTTTGATATTTCGTGCAGATTACCTACCTTTATAAATCATATTTTACTAATTCATTCATAAGGTTGTATTATTATGTTTCCAAAGAAAGTTTATCAGACAAGAAGACAGATTCTTGCCAAAGATATGGAGAGCGGAATCATTCTTCTTCCAGGCAACAGCGAGGCTGCTGCAAACTACAAAGACAATTGCTATAAATTTCGCCAAGACAGCACTTTCCTTTACTTTTTCGGCATCAATGCTCCCGATTTTGCAGGGGTAATAGATGTTGATAAGGATGAAGATATAATCTTTGGGAACGATGTTTCTATAGACGATATTATTTGGATGGGCCCTCAAAAGAGTGTAGCAGATCAGGCTGCCGAGGTGGGTGTTAAGAAGACAAAGCCCCTTGCAGATCTTTCAAAATATATCAAAGCAGCAATCAAGGCGGGCAGAAAGATTCATTTCATCAACCCATATAGATATCAGGTAAAGCTCTGGCTTTCGGAGCTTTTAGGCATTCCGGCAGGAGCTCTGAAAAATAACGAATCGGTGAAGCTTATCAAGGCCATAGTATCGCAGAGAATAGTAAAAGACAAGTACGAAATTGCGGAAATAGACCATGCCTGCAACATAGGTTATGCAATGCACTACTTTGTGATGCAAAACTGTAAGCCCGGAGTGGCCGAGCAGTCGCTCGCAGGTATGATGGATGGCATAGCCATGAGCAATGGCGCCGGAGTTTCTTTTGCCACCATTCTTTCTCAGCACGGAGAAACCCTTCATAATCACGACCATAGCGGAATAATAACAAAAGGTAAGTTGCTTACAGTAGATGCAGGAGCGGAGAATAATAACAATTACTGTTCAGATTTTACGCGCACAATGCCTTGCAGCGGAAAGTTTACCACAAAGCAGAAAGAAATATATCAGATTGTGTGCGATGCCAATAACTTAGCACTGCAGCTTGCAAAACCGGGAGTGGCGTACTTTGATGTGCATGTGGCAGTTTACCGTTTATTTGCAGAAAGACTTAAAGCTCTTGGCCTGATGAAAGGCGATGTAGATGAAGCTGTAGAGGCAGGAGCACCGGCACTGTTTATGCCACATGGTTTAGGCCATAATATGGGCTTAGATGTTCACGATATGGAGAACTATGGAGAAGACTATGTAGGCTATGGAAGTGCTGCCAAGCGGAGTAAAAAGTTAGGCTACAGAAGCTTGCGTATGGCTCGCAAACTCGTTGAAGGTAATGTTATTACAGACGAGCCGGGTATCTACTTCATACCAGCCCTGATAGAAAAGTGGAAGAAGGAGAAAATCAATGCGCAGTTTATCAATTTCTCAAAACTTAAAGACTACTACGATTTTGGCGGCATACGTTTAGAAGACGATGTGTTGATAACAAAAACCGGCAACCGCCTGCTCGGCTCAAAACGCCTCCCTATAACCGTTAAGGAAGTAGAGGAAGCAATGCGTTAGACTATCGTGATGCTGGGTACTCCTGCATGTGAAATATACCTTCGGTATTTGATATCATCTTGTGATGGCGGTTCTTGAAGAACCTACCACCAAAGTTGAGGGCAAGAGTTAAGTTGTGGTTTGAGCTGGCAAAAATTCTTGAAATACTAAAAGAATTAGCAAATAAAACACCACAAAAATACTTATCTTTACTTTGAAAAAATCTCTTTAGTATGAAAAAGTTGATAGTGTTGGCATCTGCCATATTCATTTCAGTTTTTGCAACAGCTCAAAAAATAGATAAGGATAAGGCGCAATGGCTTTTAAGTTCTGTATCTGAAAAAATAAACGGTGTCTATATCCCCATAAATATAGATGATGCTATGTTTGTTCTCGACACTCTGTCTAACGGAGAAGTAAAATCAGTTGCCAAGGAATCTTCTTCGGAGTCCGACTTTGCAATAAGAGCGCATTTTGGATTGGGATTGTGGATTAGAAACAACTGGGGACTTTGGCGCGGCTCAAGACTTTCCGTTTATTTCAACGATATGAATATTTTTCATCCTGATGATATGTCTGGGAGAATACTTCGCTCTTACTATCGATATGTTAACGGACAAAATCTTGACATAGAAAATAAAAAGGAGCGTTACACAGGGAAAAGTGTGAAGCCTAAAAAGAGTTTCAAGGAAAAATGGGAAAGAATCAAGTTTAGAATCAGATACAGAATCAAACACAGACATGGAAAAGAATTAAGACGCAATAAGCTATATGCGAAAAATGAACTTCGTCGTAATGGTTTATTAAAAGGACATCACGTGCTGTTTGCTCATCCGTATGGCTATTCTTCTCAAGAAGAAAAGAACCTTTATGATAAAGGTATTTGTGCCAAGGGAATAGTTAAAAGGTTTAAAATAGTTGGCCGCACAGCTTTCTATGAGGTAGAGCTTTTAGAAGCGCAATATCCTGATGGTATTATTATTTATGATGGTAACATTTGGGAAAATAAAGAGTATATTCGAAAATCTTCCTCTATCGCTGATGACAAGAATATATTCTATATGAAGCCTGGTGAAAGATATTGGTTCTTGTTAGACGTTGATAGCTCGGTTTTTTGGGAATCTGAAAAGTGTCTCTACGATGAGGAAGCAGACTGCCTTTAGAACTTGTGTATTAGAACAACATTTATTGCGTGGTTTTCTTTTACAATGGTACGTGCATCGTTGTTTGTAACATTGTCGCTTAAAGATAATGCTTCTGCGGCAACAAATCCATTGTCAACCAGATATACCTTTTTTATTCAGACAAGAATCTACAATTCACCCCCGAGTCGTGTTTTCTGGTGGGGAAATTTGGAAAAAGAAAAACCGCTAAACGCTTTAAGGTTTAGCGATTAGTCGTACCCGGAGCCGGGATCGAACCGGCACAGGTTTTACCCCACTGGTGTTTGAGACCAGCGCGTCTACC
>DFIA01000028.1:34952-37085 GCA_002372015.1 Bacteroidales bacterium UBA3709
TCTACCAATTCCGCCATCCGGGCCTCAACCTCTTTTTAGAGTTTATTTTGAGAGTGCAAATATATGCAAAAAAAACTAAAAACAATCACTATGCATATATTGCCATCTGTTATAGATAACGGTGTTTATTGTTTTACATAGTATTGCCGAGCAATCGGCTCCCGATGGTACTTGCCTATAGATACTTATTGCTTGTTGTTTTGTGCGGTATAGCAGGACGTTAGCCGGCCACTTTCAATGAGCCCGGGCAAGCGTTGTAACTATCGGCTACCGTAAATGGTTGCGTACTACCAGTTGAAATTAATGGTCTTCTTTAAATCTGGATGTAGGCTATTGGCTACAGGGCAGGTTTTTGCGGCAGCTTCTATTAGTCTTTTCTGTTGTAGAGTAAAATTGCTTCCTTGTGGAAAATGAACATCTATCTTTATTTCTACAATTCTTCTTGGGTCTGTACCCATTATTTTCTCTGTTTCTATCTTTGTGCCATCTATATTAAAGCCGTGGCTTTGTGCAGAAATGCCCATAATGGTGAGCATGCAGCAGCCGAGCGAACTGGCAAAAAGATCTGTAGGGGAGAAACTTTCTCCTTTTCCGTGATTGTCTAATGGAGCATCTGTATGAATAGTTGTACCGCTCTGTAGATGTGTTACCTCGTTTCTGAGATTGCCTTTATAAGTAATAAGAATCTTTGTCATAGTTCTGTTTTATTTCTTTATTTCTTTTTGTTTTTTTGGGGGGCTATGGTGTTGGTTATTTTCTTCCTGATTTTCTTCCTGATGTCTTCTATGCTGTCTTCTGCCTTTTCTATCAGGGTTTTGTGGTGCTCTACAATTTCTCCCATAAGGGTTGCACTGGAGCAGGTGAGTATTTTAACATATACAAGATCTCCCGGTTTGGAGTCTTGTGCATCAAAAACGCAGAATTTATTTTGCGGTGTGCGTCCTGTCATTTGTTTGTCTGAGCGTTTTGATGGGCCTTCTACCAATACTTGATATGTTTGCCCTATACATTTTTGGTTAGAGGCAAGGCTTAGGGTATTTTGAAGTTCTATTATCTGATTAAGACGTTTTGTCTTGATTTCTTCTGTAACATCATCTGGATAATTCTTTGCTGCAAAGGTATTTGGCCGCTGTGAGTACTGAAACATAAAGGCTCCATCGAATCCAACTTCTTTCATAAGGCTCAGGGTTTGCAAATGGTCTTCTTCTGTTTCTGAACAGAAACCGGCTATGATATCTGTTGTTATGGCGCAATCTGGAATAATCTCTTTTATGATTTTAATTTTTTCTAAATAGTCTTCTCTTGTATATTTACGGTTCATCTTCTGGAGCATCCTGGAGCTTCCGCTTTGTACTGGCAGATGTATGTGCGGACAAATATTCGGATACATTGCCATTGTGTATAGTACGCCTTTGCGCATGTCTTTAGGATGTGAGGTCTGAAACCTGATTCGCATATTTGGGCAGGCGAGGGCCACTAACTCCAATAGCTGAGAAAAGTTTACTGTACGGGTTGGATTGTCTGGATCTGTCCAGTTATAGGAATCTACGTTCTGACCAAGGAGGGTTACTTCTTTATAGCCTTTACTAACAAGTTGTTCTGCCTCTGCAACAATGGTTTTAGGATCTCTGCTTCTTTCTCTCCCGCGTGTAAAAGGCACTATGCAATAGGAGCAAATGTTGTTGCACCCTCTCATTATTGAGATGAATGCGCTTACTCCGTTAGGGTCTGTTCTGGTGGGTTCTATTTCTGCATAGGTTTCGTTTGCAGACAGATTGGTTTCTGTTATTTTACCACCCTTTTCTCTTACATACGCAATTACGGCCGGCAAACTTCTGTAGGAATCTGGGCCGATGGTAAAATCTACTGTATTGTTTTCTAAAAGTTGTTCTTTGAGCCTTTGGGCCATGCAGCCGAGTACTCCAACTATAACTCCGTTTCTTTTCTTTTTTTCAAGGCGGAAAAGATCTAATCTGCCGAGTACTCTTTTTTCGGCATTATCTCTTACAGAACAAGTATTTACAAGGATAACATCTGCAGAAGCAATGTCTTCTGTTATTGTGCAACCAGCTTTTGTTAAAATGGAAGCCGCAACTTCAGAATCGTTGACATTCATCTGGCAACCGTATGTTT
>DFIA01000069.1 GCA_002372015.1 Bacteroidales bacterium UBA3709
TTTGTGGGAGACGGTATCAACGATGCACCAGCTCTCGCACGAGCTGATGTAGGAATAGCAATGGGAGCCTTAGGAAGCGATGCTGCAATAGAGGCCGCAGATGTTGTTTTAATGGACGACAAACCTTCCAAAATTGCAACTGCCATCAATATTGCAAAACGTACTCTATCTATAGCAAAACAAAACATATGGTTAGCTGTAGGTATCAAGGTTGCTGTGCTTATATTAGCCACCCTTGGCATAGCTACCATGTGGATGGCAGTATTTGCAGATGTAGGTGTAACCGTACTGGCGGTACTAAATGCCATGCGGGCTCTAAGGGGGTAACAAAGGGTAATTACATTTTTTTGATTACATTTGTTGTTTGTTACGACACTTCTTAATCCCATTTAGATGAACACTAAATACATATTCATAACAGGCGGTGTGGTTTCGTCACTTGGCAAGGGCATAGTTGCCGCATCACTTGCAAAACTACTTCAAAGCAGAGGGCTCAGAGTTACCATCCAAAAATTCGACCCCTATATAAATGTAGATCCGGGCACATTAAACCCTTATGAACACGGCGAATGCTACGTTACAGACGATGGTGCGGAAACCGATCTGGACTTAGGACATTACGAAAGATTCCTTAATGTTCCCACCTCTCAAGCCAATAATGTTACTACAGGCAGAATCTATAAAACCGTAATAGATAACGAAAGAGAAGGACTTTATCTTGGTAAGACTGTTCAGATAATCCCTCATATTACGGATGAGATAAAAAGAAGGATGACTCTGCTCGGGAAAAGCGGAAAATACGATATTGTAATTACAGAAATAGGTGGTACTGTGGGTGATATGGAATCTACACCATTCTTGGAAGCCGTAAGACAATTACAATGGGAAATGCCGGATGGAGATTGCATGGTGCTCCATTTAACATTAGTTCCGTTTTTGCATGCAGCACAGGAACTAAAGACCAAGCCAACTCAACACTCGGTAAAAATGCTGCAACAGGAGGGTATTAAACCAGATATTATTGTATGCAGAACAGAAGTTTCCCTGCCGGAATCTATGAAAAAGAAGATAGCTCTGTTTTGTAATGTTAAGGCAGATTCTGTATTTGAAAATCAGGATGCAAGGTCTATTTACGAAGTTCCGCTACTGCTACATCAGCAGCACTTAGACGATGTGGTGCTAAAGAAACTGAAATTCAGAAATGTACCACAGCCAGACCTTAAAGAGTGGGAGAAATTTCTCAATAAACTATACAACCCTAAAACCGAGTGTTGTATTGCACTTGTAGGAAAGTATGTGGAATTACAAGATGCGTATAAATCTATACAGGAAGCTTTTGTACATGCCGGAGCAATAAATTCATGTAAGGTACATGTGCGCTCTGTTCACAGCGAATTTTTAGATGCCACAAATATTAAAGAAAATCTTTCCGGAGTAGATGGAATTTTAGTGGCACCCGGTTTTGGAGGCAGAGGCATAGAGGGTAAAATTTTAGCCGTAAAGTATGCACGAGAGAACAAGATTCCTTTTTTCGGAATTTGTCTTGGAATGCAAATGGCGGTAATGGAATATGCCAGAAATGTTCTAAAGTTAAAAGATGCTTCCTCTACAGAAGTAAGACCACAAACAAAAGACCCTGTTATAGACCTGATGGAAGAACAAAAAACACTCACAACAAAGGGTGGTACCATGAGACTTGGGGCCTATGACTGCAAATTGAAAGACGGATCTCTTGCGGCTAAGATATATGGAGAAAAAATGATTAGCGAAAGGCATAGGCATCGCTACGAGTTCAACGAACGATACGCAGAAGCTATGGAAAAGGCAGGCTTGGTACTAAGCGGCAGAAATCCCGATACCGGCTTGGTAGAAATTGTAGAACTTCCACAGAAGGTACACCCTTTCTTTATAGGCGTACAGTTCCATCCCGAACTTGGCAGCACCGTAATGAAACCCCAACCCATATTTGTGAGTTTTATAAAAGCTGCCATAAAGTATCATGCAGGCAAATAATGGATTAAAATTTGCGATAACCATTATGTTATGAAACTCAGATTTTGGATACTATCATTAGTAGGCATAGTAGGAATACTCATCTATACAGTGTCTGTAAGTAGTGCTCAGAGCAAAAGCCCAGATAAAATAATCAAGGCTAAAAGACATAATGTTAAAGTTTTAGCCGAATATCCCCACAGCACAAAATCTTATACCCAAGGCCTTTTCTTTCATAACGGAGAACTATGGGAAAGCACCGGCCAATACGGCGAAAGTTGCTTGATAAAGAACGACCTTAAAACCGGTAAATGGTTGAGAAAATGGCGTTTTCATCGCCGATACTTTATAGAAGGCAGTTGTATTCTCAATAACAATTTCTATATACTCACATGGACAGAACACACCTGTCTGATTTATAGCCTCAATAATCCGGAAAATAAACTGAAAGAGATAGGAAGAGTATCGTACCCAACAGAAGGCTGGGGTATTACTACAGACGGTAAAAAACTGATAATGAGCGATGGTTCGTCCAAACTTTATTTCAGAGATCCTGCTTCGTTCTACTGCACATCTACCTTGAATGTAACCTTAGATGGAAAACCACTCGAATACCTAAACGAACTGGAGTGGATAAATGGTAAGATATGGGCTAATGTGTATCTCTCAGACGATATTATGATAATCGACCCTGAGAGCGGAGTAGTAACAGATGTAATAAATTGCAGCGGGATACTTCCTAACAATCTGAAAACCCCACAAACCGATGTGCTTAATGGCATAGCCTACAATCCTGCAGATGGCAGCATATACATTACAGGCAAGTATTGGCCAAGACTGTACAAAATCTCCTACTAAAACAATATTCAAATAAATTCTTACTTTTGCAGTTGGTACAGGAGACTTTATCGCTGAGCAATCAGAGGAAAGTCCGGACAGGATAGAGCAATGCGCTGTGGAAAGCACAGATAGGCGTAAGCTTATGTCTGGGGTAACAGAAAACAACCGCCTGCTCCCTAGGAGGCAGGTAAGGGTGAAAACGCGAGGTAAGAGCTCACGACGGTTTATGGTAACATACATCGGGTACTCCACCGCATCCTGCAAGGCTATATATATCGGTATTCAAGAGCTGCTCGTTCTTTGCCGAGGGGTAAGCTGCGTTAGATAAATGATAAAGGCTTTAGTTGCAAGCAATTGCCATTAAAGAACAGAATCCGGCTTAACTTGTGCCCAAAAAACAGAAAGGAGATGAACCTGAATTTGGTCATCTCCTTTTTTCTTTTAGTGTTATAGTTTGCCTATCGCCGGAAGAAGCTGATAGTCTGACCAATTAAGTTGTCTATCTGGTCTTGCGATTTGAGAGTTTCTATAGGGAAACCAAATACCGCTGTCTTATAATCCTGACCGGCATAAACAACAGCGGCACTAATGCTTGTTTGCGGATAACGCATAATAGTATAAGCAGACTTGTCGGCAGGTGTAAAGGCATCTGGAGCTTCGCAAACATATTTCTTTGCATTCAATTCTGAGTAGTACTCATAATTGCCGCTAAAGCCAAACTTATTCATAACCGTAGCAACCTTTCCGTCTTTGGCAGCACTGTGTGTCATCCACTTAATTTTAAGAACATCTGCAGCAAACTTAGGCCCCTCCTGCAAATCTACCTCATAGGCATCTACCAAATCTGTAGCCACATAAGCACCTGAAAGTAAGAGGTTACGCCCTTCTGCACAAAACTTAGTAATAGCTTCTTTCATCTGAGGAGTATATACATGATACTTAACCAGCTTGGTTAGGGCACCATTGTTACTCTGAGCTTGCTTACCCATTATCATATCGCAGATAAAATAACGGTTCAAATTTGTTTTCCCATTTTCTACCGCACTTCTTGTTGAGGATATAAATGCATAACCGTTATTCATAAAGGCCAAACCATGATCATAAGCATAATCAAAGGTGTTGCCTGCTATGATATTTCCTGCCTGATCGTTATAACATGCGCCAAAGCCCGGGGCATCGTCGTCTGTCCACTGAACACTTCTTCGATACTCATACATTTTACCCAAATATGAGGCATCTTTTATATATGGAACACCATGGTCGTAATCTGCAAAGAATCCGGCTATTGTAGAATCTTTACTCTGCATCCACTTTGGTGCCCCCACCCTATCAAAAGCATTTACCACAAGCACCACATCATCAGACTTACGAGACGAAGGCACACCAGCTGCAACAACCTCCGAGGCAAAACTCTCTCCTCCGGCATTAACTGCTGTAACCTTAAAGCGATATATATGGTCTTTTTCTATCTTTATTCTGCATGCTGTGGTATCCACATAACGCCCCATATCATAACCATTGTCGTCTATCGCTGTATAAAGTATGTAGCCGATAGGTTTGGCGGTAGGCTCCAGCTTATCTTCTACAGCACTCCAACTAACAACTGCATACACCTCACCCTCTCCCATTGTATTGTAAGATGTTGCTATTTTTTTCTTTACAGAAGTTAAGGTCTGCACACTCTTGCCATTCTTCCTCTTCTTTGTAACCGGCTGCTCCATAGTAATTTCATAATCCACACTCCTCTGAGAAGGATTTTCAAATTCCACCCGCATATTATTTACCGGCAGAGGCTGTACAACATAAGCAACATTATTTTTCCACGAAAGAAACTTCAGAATTCCTTTGTATATAGCTCGCGATGCTGTAAACCTAAAATCAGGATCGAGACCAAACTTCATGTCTGCATAATTATGATGCGAAAGAAATTCCAGTAACATGGAAGGCACTTGTGGCGTACGGCTCTCAGAATACGAACGATCCCATAGCTGCCTACGGCTCCATGCAAAGCCATACTTATCAGAAATATCATCAACTAACTGTGTCTGAACAATATCGGCAAGGTATCTACCTAAAATCCTATCATCGCCATTAGGGTAAAGATTCTCTCCGCCAAAGTCTTTGCAGATACGGGTGTAAATAGATAATGTACCTATTATTGTATCTATTAAGGCATTACCGGCATCGGTATGGAATGCAAAAGATAAATCTATTGGAATCCTCCGGCTCTCTGCACCCCATGAAGGCAGCATACGAGAACGGCCTGCTATTGCATTTACATACTTACCTCTGGAAACATAATCGTCTGTATAATCGTCTGCATTACGGGAAGTTGAATATACCGTATCGGCAAATCCACTCCACTGAAGGTAATACCTTGCGCCCTCCATAAACCTCGGCATTCCACTAACAAACCCCTCGCCTTCTCCTCTGGCTATATTCCCCATACCACCGCCAAATTTACATCCATCGGCAGTAACGGTACCATAACTCTTAGCATTAGTGAGCAATACACCCTGGTCTGGAGCATCTTTCTTAAAATGGAAAGTACCAAGGTATATCCACATACTGCCCCCCATCTTCTGATTTACAGAAAACTCTGCCTGTCCACCGCTGTACTTTACCGTATAAGAAACCTTATTTGCACTGCTCGGAAGAGTTTTATAGGAAATATATACAGCATATTCTCCATCCTCCGGAACATTTGGAGTCCATGTAATAGTGCTTTCATTCAACGACTCAGAAGGAGTGGACTGATTCTTAGAAGACAGCAAACCTTCTACCTGAACGTAAGTTCCCATCTTAAACGGATTTTCTCCAAACACATAGCTCTGTTTTGGGTGAGCGAAACCTACTCCATCGCCCTTAATCCAACTGTAAGAACCATCCGATAGACTATAGCCCGCAACATGAGTATCGTTATCTACAATAACCTCTACTTTATTCCAATCCCTCTCCTTTGGTATAAGCACCACTGCGCCTGCATTTTCTAACATAGGCACCAAAAACGGCTCTACATAACTCATGGTATATGTATCTTCCACCACTCCAAAAAGCCGCGCCCGCTGAAACTCCCATCTGTCAAGAGTAGGCTCATAAAACCATCCATGACTATTCTGCATTGCAATATGGCGATTCTGCAAACCATTAGTAATGGCAAAAGGCCGGCCTTCGAGTTCTTTTAGCCTTACTCTGGAAGATACGGCGGCCGGAGCACCATTGTTTTGCACCTTTGAGTAAGAAGACTTAGCATCATACAAAGGAGTTACAAGAGTTTCTAACTTACTGCCAGCAGCAAAAGCCTGAATCTTTTTGTTTTGCAAATGAACTGGGAGATACTCTTTCAGCAGATTATAAATTGTTTTAACTCCATCCGGTCTGATTGGATAATCTGCTACATTGCGGTTAAAGTTTATGTATAGAGAATCGTTATCGGTAAAAGTATAGGCATTATCTACTTTGATAGGAACTTTTACACCATTCGACAAAGTTCTGAGATAGGTTCTTATTTTCAGGCAAGCCTTATCAAAAGACTTTATATCAGCTACTTTAGTGTACTTCTTCCCTCGCAGCAAATCTTGCGGATAATTGCTTCCTTTGTTATCCTGCGCTAACGAACGGGTAGAAAATAAGAAGATAGAAAATGTAAGTGCAACAAATGTTCTAAAAAAATGCCCGAAAGAATACATAATATCTGTTTTATATCCCCACAAATTTAAGAATCTGTTTTTAAATATTTCACAGATTCTAACTAAATTTGTTAGCGAAAAATATAATATTACCATACCATAACCAGTAAAACATTCAAGATGAAAACAACAAAAGTACTCTTGGCCATAGCTATCCTTGCATTAGCTGTCCTACTCTTTCTTACCAATCGCAGAGGCAACAGTAATATCAACAAAGAAAGCATTGTTTTAGAAAATATTGCAACAAGAACCTCCATAAGAGCATACACAGAGCAACATGTAGAAAACTCCAAGATAGAGTTGCTATTAAAAGCAGGTATGGCAGCTCCTACAGCCATGAACAAACAGCCATGGCACTACATTGTAGTTACTGATAAGCAACAACTTAATGCCTTAGCCGAGTGTAACCCATACGCAGGAATGGCAGCCAAAGCTCCTCTCGCCATAGTGGTATGCGGCGATATGCTAAAGGCTATAGAGGGTAATGGCAGAGAGTTTTGGGTTCAAGATGCTTCCGCAGCAACAGAAAACATACTGTTAGCCGCTCATGCCATGGGATTAGGAGCAGTGTGGACAGGTGCATATCCGGGCAAAGAAAGATGCGAAGCCATAGCAAAAGTATTAGAACTCCCTGAAAACATAATACCACTGAATATTATTGTAATAGGCTATCCGTCAGAAACACCGCAGCCCAAAGACAAGTGGAAGCCGGCTAATATCTCATACAACAAATACGGAAGTTCAGATGGAAAAACTATAGATATGGAACAGATGACACAAAAAACAGTATTCTCCGAATTCGACTACACAGACGATTTCACGGGCAACCCATTCTTGTGGTTTAAGGGCGATGGCCTGTTATTGGCTGTGGGCAATAAAGATAAACATAATGCCATGACAATTGGCTGGGGAGCTCTCGGCAATTTATGGGGGCATAATGTTAACACTATAACTGTTTATGTATCAGAATCCAGATACACATATCAGATGATGGAAGATTGCAAGTATTTTACTGTTATGACATTTGACGAGTCTCAAAAAGATATACTTGCATACATGGGAACACATAGTGGTAGAGATGAAGACAAGGCAAAGGCCCTCGGCCTGCATGTACAGTACACAGAGCATGGTGCCCCATACTATCAAGAAGCTTATGAAGTGTATGAGTGCGAACTAATATACAAGGCACCTTTCAGTAAATCAGAAATGATTGGCCCTGGCAAAGAATTTTACCAAAACAGACCTAACACCAAACTACACCACATGTATATTGGACGTATTCTAAAAGCTATGAGAAAATAGCAACTAATCATGTCATCATGATTAGTGCCATAACCTAATCTCATACAAGTAAAATAAATATAAACTATATAACATGAACATATCAGTATATACACTCACTTCTCCGCTACACGACGAGAGCAGTGTGGCTTTAGCTACTGAGGCATTCCTTAACTCTCTGAATTTTCAATACACCTTTAAGGGAGAAGATTTTACAGATTACAAACACTCTGACAACACAAAAGAGCAAAACACCTGTAGCCAACCTGCCCTAAAGCTAATATACGTTCGCACAGGAGGTACCGAAAATCTGTTCAAGAAACTATATAACAGTGGTTGTATTGGTCAACACCCCATATATCTACTTGCCTCAGACAAAAGCAATTCACTTGCAGCTTCAATGGAAATTATGTCGTGGATTCTACAGAATGGACTGCAAGGAGAAATAATTCACGGCTCAACAAAATACATCAGTAACAGAGTAAATACACTTGCAACTATAGAAGCAGCACGCCATAGACTCGCAGGCATTAAGGCCGCCATAATCGGAAAACCTTCAGACTGGCTAATATCGAGCACCATGGATGCAAAGCAAATCAGAAATAAATTAGGTTTTGAGATTAAGGAAATACCTATTGCCGAGGTACAAGACGAGATAGCTTCCATATCTTCGCTCTCAGAAGAAAGCAAGGCTTTGCAAGATATGTTGAATACAAAAGTAGATGCAGAGGCATGCGGAATAAAATCTGCTGCCACTTGCGGTATTGGCGATGCAAAAACAAATGCCGCAGCCAATGCCGTTTGCAACATCGGTGATGCAAAAACAAATGCCGCAGCCAATGTCGCTTGCAACATCGGTGATGCAAAAACAGAGACTACAGCAAGCGTTGATACTAACAATAATCGCTCTAACTATGCACCTTATGTCAACGGAGCCGTAAAAATATATGAAGCCCTAAAAAGAATCGTGATTAAGCATAAGCTTAACGCCTTTACTATAAGATGCTTCGACCTTTTAACTGCGCTGCAGAATACAGGCTGCGTAGCTCTTTCAAAGCTAAATTCAGATGGAGTGATTGCAGGTTGCGAAGGAGATATGCCGGCCATGCTATCAATGATTATAGCTAACTGTCTTACAGGCAAAACCGGCTTTCAGGCAAACCCCTCTAAGGTAGATATAGAAACGGGAGAAATTCTTTTTGCTCACTGCACAATTCCTTTCAACCTTGTAGAACGATATGAACTCGACACCCACTTTGAATCCGGCATAGGAGTAGGAATCAGAGGATTTATGAAGAAAGGTCCGGTAACTGTATTTAAAGTATCTGGAAACCTTCAACGCTTCTTTGCAGAAGAAGGAGAGCTGATTGAGAATGGTTCGCAAGCTAATCTGTGCCGCACTCAGCAGCTTATCCGATTTAACGACAAATCGGCCTGCAAATACTTCTTGCAAGAACCTATTGGCAATCACCATATAATAATACCAGGCAATTGGAAAAAACAGATTTCAGATTTGCTCAAACGATAACATTGCGTATATATGCAAAACAACAGCATTGCACATGCATGCGAAATAAAAAAACTGCGCACTTATGATAAATAACAGCATTGCGTATGTATGCAAAACAATAGCATTACGTATGTATGCAAAACAACAGTATTGCACATGCATGCGAAATAAAAAACTGCGCACTTATGACAAATAATAGCATTACGTATGTATGCAAAATAAAAACACTGCGCACTTATGACAAATAATAG
>DFIA01000072.1 GCA_002372015.1 Bacteroidales bacterium UBA3709
ACTTCCGTTCTATCCGTTGAACTATAGGACCATAAACTATTAATAAGCCCAACGATACAGAATGGCCCCCCAAGTAAATCCTGCTCCAAAAGCACTGAATATCAGGTTATCGCCCTTCTTGAACTTAGATTTAAAGTCCCATATCGCCAAAGGAATGGAGGTGCCGGCTGTATTACCAAACCGTTCTATGTTGATAAGCACCTTATCTTTTTCTATACCCATCCTACGAGCCGTGGCATCTATAATCCTAAGATTAGCCTGATGTGGAACAAGGTATGCCACATCGGCCGGCAACAAATTATGCCTTTTCATAATTTCCTCAGAAACATCGGCCATACCAACGACGGCATGCTTGAATACCGCCTGCCCATCTTGATGGATAAAATGCATTCTCTTGTCTATATTATCGTGGCTGGCCGGATACAAACTTCCTCCTGCTGTTTGATATAGATATTTTCTGCCTACGCCATCTACATGTAGAATGGAATCCTGAAAACCAAGATTGTCTTCGTACGAAGGTTCTATCATCATTGCAACTGCACCATCGCCAAAAAGCGGACAAGTAGTACGGTCTTCGTAATTGACTATACTGCTCATACGTTCTCCGCAAACAAGAACAATCTTCTTGTAAGCTCCGGATTCTATAAAGCGTCTTACAGTTTCAAATGTAAACAGAAAGCCACTGCAACCGGCATTGGTATCGTACCCCCAGGCATTTTTAATGCCTACTTTATCGCAGACGATGTTGGAAGTTGCCGTAAATACCATATCGGGAGTTACTGTATGGCAAAGAACCATCTGTACCTCAGACGGATCTGTTTTAGTTGCCTCCAACAAGCGTTCTACGGCAATAGCTGCCATAAAAGAAGTGCCAAGACCGTCTTCCTTCAGTATGCGTCTCTCCTTGATACCCACCCTAGACATTATCCACTCGTCTGAGGTATCGACCATGGTTGAGAGCTCTTCGTTTGTTAAAACATAATCGGGAATATAAGCCTCAACACCCGTTATTATAGCCTTTGGCTTACTATGCATTTTCCTTTGCTATGACCAAACGACCGCGATAATAACCGCATTCAGGACACACATGGTGGTACATAACGGTAGTTCCGCAATTTGAACAAGTTGCCAATGTAGGCAGTTCTGCCTTGTCGTGTGTTCTCCTCTTGTCTCTCCTCTGCTTGGAGATTTTGTGTTTAGGATGTGCCATTTCTTATACTTTTATTAATCTTATTTTCAATTACTTCTCCTTATTTTTCAGTAGATCTTTCAGGCCACTGAATGGAGAATATACATCTTTGTCTTCTTGCCCCGTGTCTTCATCTGCTTGGAGCTTTTTAAGCCTCTGAAGCATTTCTGTATTGCATTTCCCTTTTGGGTGAACCGTTGTCAGCGGTATGCTCACACAAATACAATCGTAAATGAATTGTTTAAGGTCTATCTCTGTTTCAGAGGGATCTACTATCAAAAACTCTTCTGCCTCTTCTGTATCTTCTCCAAACTTAGCAAAACGAACTGCAAGGCTTTCTTCAAAAGAAACAGGCACTGCCATTTCTTCCAAACACCTATTGCATTCCACCGTAACACTGCCTTCTCCCTTCAAAGACACATTCATCCACCCGCTTCCCTTTTCAAGAGTACAGCGAACCAGCACATTTGAATCTATAATCTGTTGATTACCAAACTCTCTGAACAAATTTCCGTCAACAGGAAACTCGTACTCGTATTTTCCATGCGCAAGCCCGCTTATGTGAACCTTAAAATCCATAGGGGGCGCAAATATACTAACTTTTTTACAAAATACAAGTTTTGCTACCGCAAAAGACTATGGCTGCATTTTATGTCTCTTGCGCTCGTTTTCGTCGAGATAGATCTTACGAATGCGCAAATGCTTAGGAGTTACTTCTACGAGTTCATCGTCTTGAATATATTCCAGCATTTCTTCTAAGGTAAACTGCATTGGAGGTGGCAGAACTGCTTTTTCGTCAGAACCTGAAGCACGCACATTGGTGAGCTTCTTTTTTATGCAAACATTTACGTTCAAATCCATTGCACGGGTGTATTCTCCTACCACCTGACCGGCATAAACCTCGTCGCCAGGGCTTATTATCCATTTTCCTCTATCAAGTAGCTTCCACATAGAATAAGCAACGGCCGTACCGGTTTCTAATGCCACCAAAGAACCGTTCGTTCTCTTTTCTATTTCCCCCTTATAAGGCTCGTAGCCTTTGAGCCTGTGGGCCATGATAGCCTCACCTGAAGTTGCTGTAATAAGGTTGCTCCTAAGGCCGATAATACCTCTGGATGGAATATCAAAATCTAAATGTACCCTATCGCCCCTATGTTCCATGTGCAACAGAGCACCCTTTCTTCTGGTAGTCATTTCTATCGCCTTGCCCACAAATTCTTCCGGCACATCAATTATCAAATGCTCTACCGGTTCACAACGCCTGCCGTTAATATTTTTATCTATAACCTTAGGCTGCCCTATCTGGAGCTCAAAGCCCTCTCTTCTCATTGTTTCTATAAGTATGGAAAGGTGGAGTACGCCTCTACCGTAAACCACAAAAGAATCAGAAGTTTTACCAGGCTTAACTTTGAGAGCAAGGTTCTTCTCCAATTCCTTTTCAAGCCGCTCCTTCAAATGGCGTGAGGTTACATATTTGCCATCTTTGCCAAAGAATGGGGAATCGTTGATACAGAAAAGCATACTCATTGTAGGCTCATCTATGGTAATGGTTGGGAGTGGCTCCGGATTTTCGCTGTCGGCAATGGTATCGCCTATTTCAAAGCCTTCTATTCCAACAACAGCGCAAATATCACCGCTCTCTACACTTTCAACGCGAGTTTTCTCTATTCCGGTAAACACCATCAAATCTTTAATGCGCTGCTTTACTTGCGTGCCATCGTGATGACATAGAGTTATTTCTTGTCCGGCTTTTAACACTCCTCTTGTTACCCTCCCGATTGCAATACGCCCAACATAAGGAGAGTATTCCAAGGAAGAAATCAACATTTGAGGAGTACCATCCATATTATGTTCAGGTTCTGGGATTTCACTTATGATTAGGTCCATAAGTGGAGAAAGGTCTGAGGCAGGCTTTTTCCAATCCAAGCTCATCCAACCTTGCTTGGCACAGCCATACACGGTTTTGAAAGCGAGCTGCTTGTCGTTTGCATTAAGGCTAGACATAAGGTCAAATACCTGCTCGTTTACCTCCTCAGGGCGGCAATTCTGCTTATCTACTTTATTTATAACAACAAGTGGCTTCTTGCCTAACTCAAGTGCCTTCTGCAACACAAATCTGGTTTGAGGCATACAGCCCTCAAAGGCATCTACCAACAATAGCACTCCATCTGCCATATTCAGCACCCTTTCCACCTCACCGCCAAAATCGGCGTGGCCCGGAGTATCTATAATATTAATCTTGTACCCCTTGTAAGGAACGCTTACATTTTTGGATAAGATAGTGATACCTCTTTCCCGTTCTAAATCGTTGTTGTCTAAAATAAGCTGGCCAGAAGAATTTTTATCGCTGTTACGCGTTATTTTGGCCTGAAGAATCATTTTGTCAACCAATGTGGTCTTGCCATGATCCACATGGGCTATAATCGCAATATTTCTAATTTTTTTCATACTAATAGCAAACATAACAAAAAAAGCGTTGAAATCAAAATTAAGATACAACTATCATTTTAGAAGCTCAGCTATATCGCTTTCTATCAGAGCTATATCCTCTGTAGGCTCATATCTTTTCAACACTTTGCCATTAACATCTATAAGAAATTTTGTAAAATTCCACTTTATAGAAGATTTTTTGTCGTAATCAGGGTCTTGACGACTAAGCATTCCATGCATGGCCTTTCCCATCTTAGTTGTCTGGTCGAATCCTTTGAAGGGAGCTTGAGACTTTAAGAAGGTAAACAGAGGACTCTCGTTATCGCCATTAACCTCTATTTTGTTAAACTGCGGAAAGCGTGTCTGATAATTCAGCTGACAGAATTCCTGTATCTCATCCATTGTTCCAGGAGCCTGCTGCCCAAACTGGTTGCACGGAAAATCTAAAATTTCAAATCCTTTGTCGGCATACTTCTCATACAATTGCTCTAACTCTGTGTATTGAGGGGTAAAACCACATCTTGTTGCAGTATTCACTATCAAACTCACCTTACCCTTATAAACAGACAAGTTTACATCATTTCCTTGTGCATCTTTCACTGTAAAATCATAAGTTGTTTGAGCGGTTGCCTTCATAGAAAACAAGGTAATTAGAATTAGTAAAAAATTTTTCATATACTTTTTTTTCAAATGGTTCTCTAAACAAAAATAACAAATTTTAGGCTTTTTACAGAAGCTTTTGTAAAAAGCATCTTATAATTGTTAGAATTATTTCAAAACAGATGCTTATATTTGCTTCCAGGTTAGGGCTTACATTCTATAGCCTCATTTACACATAACACCAAATGGATAGAATTATTATACTCGACTTCGGCTCTCAAGTAACACAAGTTATCGGCAGAAGAATTAGGGAATTAAATGTTTACTGCGAAATCCATCCTTTTAACAAGTTTCCCTTTAAAGACGATGGTAACAGCATCCCGGATGATATAAAGGGGCTTATCCTCTCCGGCAGCCCTTTCTCTGTAAGAGATCAGAATAGTCCTAAGGTAAATCTCGATAACTTCATAGGTAAAATCCCGATACTTGGCATTTGCTATGGTGCACAATTGATTGCCGATATGTATGGTGGTATGGTAGAAGCTTCTCAAACCAGAGAGTATGGAAGGGCTGAACTATTTGTATCAGAAAAAGATGAGCCTATTTTCAAAGATGTGCCACAAGCCTCTATAGTTTGGATGAGCCACGGAGATTCCATTACCAAGCTTCCGGAGGGAGCACAGCTTATAGCCTCAACCACAGGTGTGCAGAATGCCGCATACAAAATTGCAGCCAAGAATATTTATGCCTTTCAATATCATCCGGAAGTGTTCCATTCAGAATACGGTGGCACAATGCTACGCAACTTTGTAACAGGAGTATGCTGCTGCAAAGGCGATTGGACTACAGAGTCTTTCATAGAAACCACAGTACTGCAGCTAAGAGAAAAACTTGGCAAAGACGAAGTTATTCTTGGCCTAAGCGGAGGGGTAGATTCCTCTGTTGCAGCAGTTCTGCTACATAGAGCTATTGGACAGAACCTTCATTGCATATTTGTAGATAACGGATTGCTGAGAAAGAACGAATTTGAGGAAGTGCTGGAACAATATAAAGGCATGGGACTCAATGTAACAGGAGTAAGAGCCGCAGATAGATTTATGAAGGCATTGTATGGCATTTCAGATCCGGAAGGCAAACGCAAAGCCATAGGCAAAACATTCATAGATGTATTTGATTCGGAGGCCCAGAAGATTACTAATGCCAAGTGGCTCGCCCAAGGCACAATCTATCCAGATGTCATAGAATCAAGCAGTGTTAAAGGGCCATCTGCCACAATCAAGTCGCATCATAATGTGGGAGGGCTTCCGGAAAAGATGAACTTAAAAATAGTAGAACCTTTGCGTTCGCTCTTCAAAGACGAAGTACGCCGCACCGGAATAGCTTTGGGTATTAAGAAAGAACTTATCTCCAGACATCCATTCCCTGGCCCTGGCTTGGGTATCAGAGTTCTCGGCGAGGTTACCAAAGAAAAACTCGACATTCTAAAAGAAGCCGATCATATATTTATTTCAAACCTACGAAACTATATGACAGAACTGCCTCCGGCTTCCAATGGGTTGTCGTACAACAGCGATAATTTGGCACACAACACTCTAACTGACAAAAAACTCATCCCCCTGTACGATGCCATTTGGCAGGCCGGCACAATCTTGCTTCCTGTTAGAAGTGTGGGGGTTATGGGAGACGAGAGAACCTACGAATATACTATCGCTCTAAGGGCCGTAGTTTCAAATGATGGAATGACAGCCGACTGGGTACACCTCCCTTACGATTTTTTAGCAAAGGTGTCAAACGATATCATCAACAAAGTTAAAGGTGTAAACCGCGTCTGCTACGATATTTCCTCCAAACCACCTGCAACCATTGAATGGGAGTAGCACATGGCTGCGTTAGTCTTCTATCAAGATGAAACAGTATTTTGTTAACGCCTTTGCAGAAGAAGGTTACCTGGGCAATCCTGCTGCGGTAAGAATAATGGACACTTTTCCGCCCGATTGCCACATGCAACAAATTGCTCTTGAGAATAATCTCTCAGAAACAGCATTTTGTGTATGTTTAAAAGACGATGCCCACAGCCCTATATTCCATATACGCTGGTTTACCCCCAGCTGTGAGGTAGATCTTTGTGGCCATGCAACACTTGCAACCTCCTACATACTTTTCAAATACTACTTCAAAGAAGCTCAAATACTCCACTTTCAATCTAAAAGCGGAGAACTCCATGTAAGCAGAGAGTGGATTAAAAAAAACAATGAGACCGAATTCTTTGTAATGATGGATTTTCCTGCATATACTTTGGAGAAAGTAACTGACCCTACTGAACTTGATGCTGTTAAAGATGCCATATATCCCTTGCAGCCAAAGGAAATATGGAAGGGGATAGATTATGTAGCGCTACTCAAAACCCCAGAGGAAGTTATTGATTACAAGCCCGATTTTGAAAAAATAAAGGCCCTACCTAATAATCACAACCTTCTGATAACATCTGCAAACAGCAACCTTTCAGGCACATACCGCACGCCCCACACACAGCATAAAGACTTTGTATCTCGATGCTTTTTTCCGAAAGAAGCCATTGACGAAGATCCCGTAACAGGATCGGCACACTGTAGTCTCGGACCGCTATGGGCACAAAGACTTAACCGCAACAAGCTCACTGCATATCAGGCATCTGCAAGAGGAGGTATTCTGCACCTGAGAATCTCCGAAAACAGAGTAGTTGTAGGAGGAAAGGCTATAGAGGTTGTGATATAGTCGTCATGCATCTCTCAAGATTCAAGGCTTCTATATACTATCGCTGAGGATGATGCTCTAAAATATTTTTCATCCACTGGGCAGAAGATACGTGAGTGTATATTTCGGTAGTTAAGATGCTTTCGTGCCCCAACATATCTTGAACGGCCCTAAGATCGGCACCATTTTCAACCAAATGAGTTGCAAAGCTATGCCTAAACGTGTGAGGGTAAACATCTTTCTTAATACCCGCAGTTTTGGCATGGTTCTTTACTATAGTAAACACCATAACTCTGGTTAATTTACCGGCACGCCTGTTCAGAAAAAGCGTGTCTTGCGATTCGGATATTTTTGTAAAATTTTTGCTCTTGCCAAGAGTAGGAGAACTCCCCGCTATATTAAGGGCATGCTGTAGGCATTGCCAACGGTGTGGCATATAATTTTTTATGGCATTTATAGCATAATCTCCTATAGGAACCAAACGCTGCTTATTGCCCTTGCCTGTAATTCTTACAAATTGCTCTTTAAAGAATATATCGGAAAGATGCAGGTTTATTAGTTCGCTAACTCTCAGCCCACAACTGTACAGCATTTCTAATATGGCCCTATTTCGCACACCTTCATAAGTAGAGCAATCGCAAGTAGATAGGATGCTATCCACTTCATCTACGGAAAGCACATCTGGCAGTTTTCTTGGAATCTTTGGCGAATCAATGTTTTTTGTCGGATCGGTATCAACACCGTCTTCTATCTTCAGATATTTGTAGAATGCCTTTAAGGTACTCAGAGTACGGCTCTGCGAACGTGGAGAAGTACGGGCAGAAAATTTTTCAGCAAAAAACATATCTATATCTGAAGAATCGGCCTCTGCAAAAGATGTCTTACCATTAGTTTCTAAGAACTGTGCAAACATTTTTAAATCTGAGCAATAAGACAATATGGTATTTTTGCTCAGAGAACGCTCCAACCTGAGGTAATCTGCAAATTCTTTTATCTTCAACTGAAAGCCTTTAGTCATGCCGAGTCTGCCAGATTTTATTTTTTCGACAGTTTACTACCTTGCAGCAGTTTAGGGCAAAGCTTATGTAAACCACACTCCGCACAATCTGGTTTATTTGCCTTGCAAACATATCTGCCATGAAGTATGAGCCAATGATGAGCCCTTGCACGGTCTTTTGGCGGTATCTGCTTCTCTAAATCTTGTTCTACTTCAAATGGAGTTTTACCTTTAGACAAGCCCAATCTGTGAGCCACCCTAAATACATGAGTATCTACTGCTATTACAGGCTCGTTATAGCAAATAGAAGCCACTACATTAGCAGTCTTGCGCCCTACGCCCGGAAGCCGCATCAATTCTTCTATGGAAGACGGCACTGTGCCGCCAAAATCGCTGACAAGCATCCTGCTCATTTGGAGTAGATGCTCTGCTTTTGAATTGGGATAGGAAACAGATTTTATATATCCGAATATCTCCCCTACTGCGGCTTTAGACATTGCTTTTGCATTGGGATAAGCTGCTAATAATGCCGGTGTTACCATATTTACTCGTTTGTCTGTACACTGGGCAGAAAGAATTACGGCAACCAAAAGTTCAAACGGATTAGTATAATGCAGTTCGCTTTGTTCAGAAACAGCATTCTGCCTAAACCAATTGATAATTTCCTTATTGCGTTTATTATTTCTTACTACTGCCATACAGCCTACCTAAACTACATTGGCATATCTCCGTTTATATTAGAAGACTGCCTATATGACAACTCGTCTGTAACCTCTCTTAGCCTACCCTCCGAACAAAGCAGTATGCGTCCGGGATAGCGGTCTATTATAGTACGATTGTGAGTAACTATTATAATTGCCGGCCTCCACTGGTGATGAATCTTCATCATAAGCGCCATTATACCATCGGCTGTTTCTGCATCCAGATTGCCGGTAGGTTCGTCTGCAAGAATTATAGAAGGGCTGTTCAGCAGTGCTCTCGCTATTGCAACTCTCTGCTGCTCACCTCCAGATAGTTGGTGAGGCATTTTGTGCGCCTTTGTAGCCAAGCCTACCATATCTAAGACCTCATCGCACCGCTGCTTCATTTTGGCTTTATCTTTCCAAGAAGTGGCACTAAGAACAAACATCAGATTTTCTTCTACGCTACTATCCATAAGAAGCTGAAAATCTTGAAACACCATTCCAAGATTACGCCTGAGGGCCGGTATCTGACGATTGCGTATTTTTTTAAGATTAAAGTCGCCTACTCGTACATTTCCGCTTGTTACAGGTAGCTCGGCATTTAATGTCTTTAATATAGAGCTCTTTCCACTGCCAACCCTGCCTACTATATAAACTAATTCGCCTCTGCTCACACTAAAGCTAACATCAGAAAGGATGAGATTACCTTCGTTAACAATATCGGCAGAGTCTAACTGAACCAATGGTAATGCATTTGCAGTAATAAATCCGTTTGCTTGTGTTTGTGGCATAATTTTCTCAGCAAAATTCCATTGCCCAAAGTTAAGAAAAAGTGATTATTTTGCGGCAGATATTTTTAGTATGGTAAAACTTGAAAAACTCAGCGCAGTGCTCATGGCCTGTATGTTGGTTTTAGTCCCGTTTTCTGCAAAAGCTCAAAACTGGCAAGAAAACCTGCAAGAAGCTAAACAATTATATGTAAATAAAATGTACCAGAGTGCCCAAACTCTGTTTCAGAAAACTATAAAGCAAATAAAAGCTCAAGGAGGAGGTGCAGAAAGTGCTTTGGAAGAAGCAGAAGGGTATGGCTTGCTATGCGGCATATATCTGTCTCAAAACGGCACGGAGAAACAAGCTTCTACCTACAAAAGACAGTACCCTTCTTCGCCGCTCATTCCACAAATAAGTTTTGCAGCGGCTTCTGTATATTTTGCCAAAGACAACTATTCCAAGGCTTTAGAACTGATGGAAGAGTTACGGCCGGCAGAAATAGATAAAGATAATCGCAACCAATACTTGCTGCAAAAGGGCATTTGTCTGATGAAAGCTCAGAGAATGGTAGAAGCGCAAAATCATTTTATGGAAATAGATCCAAAAAGTAAACTCTATCAGCAAGGGCTGTACTATTTGGGTTATACAGATTATCTGAGCGGCAACTTCAAAGAAGCTATAGACAATTTTACCAAGTCTTCCCACCCAAAGGCCACTCTGCTCATGGCCGAGTGCTATTTTATGCTAAAAGACTATCAATATGTATTTGACAACGCCAACAACATAAACCTATACGAAGGTGCAGAAAAAGCCCGATTTGCAAGAATTGTATCGGAATCGGCTTATGCTTTAGGGCATTCTTCACAAGCGCAGCATTACTTTAATATATACTCTGCACAAAAGGAAATGAGCAAAACAGACAGCTTCTACAGCGGAATGTTGGCCTATGCGCAAGGCAGATGGAGAGAGGCTGCATCTATGTTTGAAAAATGCGTTATGTTCGGCGATGCAGACTCCCTCACCCAGAATGCCTTTTATAGATTAGGCAGGTGCTACATAGAAGAAAAAGACAAGGTTTCGGCAGCCGATTACTTTAACAAAGCAGCACAACTTGATTTTAATCAACAGGTTAAGGAAGATGCCTTTTTCAATTACAGCAAGTTGAGCTTTGACCTGTGGTCTAATGCAGATGCCCTATACGACTACCTAAAAATCTATAATCCAAACACTCAAAAGAAAGATGAAACATTGGGCTATATAGCTACAAAATGCCTTGAAGACAACAATTATCAAGATGCTATAATAGCATTGGAGCAAATAACAAAACCTTCTGCCGCCGATATTTCAAATTTGCAAAAAGCCTATTTCCTGATGGGAATGCAACTTTTGGAGCAAGACCGCTATATACCATCGCAGAAGTATCTCAGAAAAGCCTCTGAAATTGAAAGTAATCAATCTATAAGCAACTTATCTGCCTTTTGGCTTGCCGAGAGCCTATTCCGCTCAGATAAATTTGAGGAATCTCTTGTTCTGCTGGAAGAACTTCAGCAGAACAGTTCTTTCAAAAACTCAAACGAATATACCTTATCGCTATTTAACAGCGGATATTGCCGTTTAAGGCTCAATAACTTAGACGCAGCATACAAAGATTTTCTTGCATATAGCAATATAGGTGGAGAGTATTCTTTAGAAGCCATATTAAGAATGGGCGACATAAAGTTTATGCAACGAGACTTTAACTCTGCATCTAAATTCTACTCGTCTGTGGCATCAACTGGCAACTACTCCAAAAAATATCTCGATGCAGCTTTGCAATACGCAAAAGCCGAGGGGCTTATGGGTAACACTAAGAAAAAAAGCGAAATACTTGCACAATACACCTCAAAGGCATATTCGGCTGCCACAGGATACACCGAAGCACTTTATGAACTTGGCAGAACACAGGTACAACGAACCGATTTCAAATCTGCCGAAGGTTCTTTCCTAAAGCTTGTAAATAACCCTACAGATAGTTTATTCTACACAAAATCATTGATAGAGTTAGGTATGTTGTATGCAAATACCGGCAACAATAAGAAGGCCAAAGAGTGCTACAAGAAAGCTGCTGCCATCAATCCGTCTTCGGAAGATGCACAGGCCGCAATAAATGCCTATCAAAATATCTGTAACCAAGAAGGTTCTCCAGACGAATTCCTAAAATGGGTTGCAGAACTACAACCTTTAGGGCAGAAACTTTCAGGCAGCAAAGAAGAGTATATTGTTCTGTTATTCAACTCTGCAGAGCAAGTTTTTCTGGCAGAAAAATATGAGGCCGCCGCAGAGGGTTTCAGAAAGTTTATCGAAGAATATCCACTATACCAACCAGAAAAATCTTGGTACTATCTTGCAGAAAGCCTTTCTCGCCTATCGGAGTATTCTAAGGCCGCAGAAGCCTATTCAAAACTTGCAGAACTAACAACAAGCACCGATAGCAAAAACAGATACGCCATGCAGGAAATGCAGATGCTATATCAAGGCAAAGATTTTAACAAACTGATTCTGAAATCGTCTGCTTATATGGAGAGGCTTAATTTATCGGAGGCAGACAGACGGCAAGTTTCTTACTTCTTAGGAAAAGCTTTGTTAAACGAAGGACATGCAGACAGAGCCATGGAGATAATTAGAGAGTTAGCAGAAAATCCAAAAGATATTTTGGGAGCCGAAGCTTCATATCTTATTGTTAAAGACGCTTTTGACAGAGGCAAGTTCCACAAGGTAGAACAACTCGTATTTGCTCTTGCTGAAGAAAATATAGACAGATACTATTTAGCAAAATGCTATCTCCTGCTGGGCGATTCTTATCTCGAACAAAATGATTTTGAGCAAGCCGCAGCCGTTTACAACAGCATTTATCAATCCTATAAGGGAGATGGGCAGATTACCCAAATAGCAGAAACCAAGATGAAAGCCGCCAAAGAGAAATTAAATAAATAATACTCAATATGACAGTAAAAAAACTACACGGGATAAAAGCAATGTTGGCAATACTCGCAACATTTGCAAGTACAGTTTTAATTGCACAAAATCAGTATGGCAAGGTAGAGGTAAAAAAAGATTACGAATCAGATTTAACAGGAGCCAAGAAGAGAGCTCTGAAAGTTGATTTTTCAGACACCCTTAAAAAATTTGATTTGAATATGAGCTACCGTATTCAAGATAAGCAACTCAGAGATTTATACGCTTTTACCCCTATGCCTTCGGCTAAAATATCTGCAGAAAACATAGACGAAATACCGTCTTTCATGGCAAAAGTTGGTGTGGCTCTACCGTTAGCACCTACATTTGGAGTTTGGTATCAACCCATGGTTGGCAATGCAGACTTGGTTACCATAAAAGCAAATCACGACTCCTATCACGGCAAGTCAAAAATAGCAGACATAAATACTTCCAATAAGGTTTATGCAACTGATAATGATGTACAAGCAAAAAACTGGAAAAACAGCATAGGAGCCCAGTACACTCATATTTGGGAGAACGCACAGCTAAACACAGGCATCAACTTTCATAATGCAGGATACTATTACTACGGAATAGATCTAACCAAATATGCACAAGCTGCTATAATTCCAGATTTTACAGAGTTCCGCAGCAAAGACTTTATGAAAAAGAATATGTCTCATAAGTACAATCAGGTAGAAGCAACACTGGGCATAAATTCCATTGAATCCGAGAATTATACGGGCAAATTCCACTACAACGGCAAGGTATCGTTTACCTCTACGGCCGACAATGCAAAGTTTCTGATAATTCCAGAAGATATACTACTCCCAATGCCCACAGAGCCTTACAATGCCAAACTCACAGAGAATCTCCTTATTGCCAGCTTGGAGTTCGGGCCTACTGTTGGCAGGTACTCAATGATTACAGCAGGCATCAACTCACAGTCTGCCTTCTATTCCCAAGAGCAGAATTATCACTTGAGCCTATTAGATGCCACCTTGGTTTACAAGCTCCGCAGAAATGGTTTTTCCATGGATTTAGGAGCCAGAATCAGCTTCAGTTTCAACAATAAAAGCGGAAGCGACAAGTACCACAACTATGTTTCGCCAAAGGTTTCTATTAACTACAACATAGAAAACAGCAAAACTTGGCTATATGCCATTGCAGATGGCGGCAATAGCATCAACAGCTATGCATCGCTGATGGAAAGATGTCCGTACATTTCGCCTGTAATAGATTTAAGAGAGAGCGGCACCCCGCTTTATACAAAAGTGGGTATCAAGGGCATGGCCTCTGCAGAACTGGATTTTGATTTATACGTAGGTGCAGCTTACAAAAAAGGGATGCTACAGCTTACAGACAATCCGCTAAAAGCAACCTACTCAAATCATAAAGAGGCCTTTATAGGACTTAAAACAGGATTTAAAACCAAGGGCTTTGCCGCAGGTGCAGATGCCAAGTATTCTTACTATACAAAGGGCAAGAGATATGGAGGCTACACCTCCGACAAGCTTTTCAAAGGACAACCAGCCGGCTACCCTCCTTTTGAAGCCAACATTTATGCAGAAACCAACATAAACCAAAAACTCTATGTTGGGGCAAACTTGTACGCAAGAAGTGCTACACCGGCATCGCCTTTCCTGCTTAACGGAAATAAAACAAAGTATAACGGCTATGCAGACTTAGGCGTTTATGCACAGTATGTAATAGACAATCATTTTACAGCATACATTAATGGAGGCAATCTTTTGAATGCAAAACGCATCAACTATGGTATGTATGTAGAAAGAGGCATAAATGTAGGCCTGGGGCTATTGGTTAAGTTCTGATTTTTTCTTAAATTTGCTAGGTTATTTAAATAGAAGAAAGATGAGCGAAAAAGAGTTGAATGCGAATGCTTCTTCCGGCAACTACAATGCCGAAAGCATTCAGGTACTTGAGGGGTTGGAGGCTGTAAGAAAGCGTCCTTCCATGTATATCGGAGATATTGGAGAAAGAGGCTTACACCATCTGGTGTATGAAGTTGTAGATAACTCAATAGATGAGGCCCTGGCCGGTTTCTGCAGTAATATATCTGTTTTCATCAACGAAGATAATTCCATAACGGTTACAGACGATGGTAGAGGAATCCCTACCGGTATGCACGAAAAAGAACACAGAAGTGCGCTGGAAGTTGTTCTTACCATACTGCACGCCGGCGGAAAATTCAATAAAGGGAGCTATAAGGTTTCCGGAGGTTTGCACGGTGTTGGAGTAAGCTGCGTAAACGCTCTTTCTGTGTATCTTAGGGCAGAAATTCACAGGGAAGGAAAAATATTTGTTCAAGAGTACTCAAAGGGCAAACCTACTACAGAAGTTACAGTAGTGGGAGAAGCTACTGATACCGGAACTACCATAACCTTTAAGCCAGATCCGGAAATTTTTACCCTAACAACCGTATATAACTACGATATACTTGCAGCAAGGCTTCGCGAACTTGCCTTTTTAAACAAGAAAGTCAGACTCAGCATTACGGATAAAAGATACAAAGTTTCTGACGACGAAGAAGATGCACCAAAAGAAAAAAAGCAAGTCTTCTATTCAGAAGAAGGTTTAAAAGAGTTTGTAGCATACTTAGATGGCAATCGCACACATCTTACAGAATCTCCAATCTACTTAGAAACAGACAAAACCGGCATTCCTATAGAGATTGCCATGCAGTATAATACAGAATACAGCGAAAACGTACATTCGTACGTAAACAATATAAATACAATAGAAGGAGGCACCCATCTTACCGGCTTCCGCGGAGGTCTTACTTCCACTCTAAAGAACTATGCAGACAAACAAGGTCTGCTAAAAAATGTGAAAGTAGAAATTTCTCCAGACGATTTCCGAGAAGGTCTTACAGCCGTTATATCTGTAAAAGTTGCCGAACCTCAATTTGAGGGACAGACAAAGACAAAATTAGGAAATGCAGAGGTGCGTTCTGCTGTAAGTAAGGCTGTTAGCGAAGCTCTCGAAAACTATCTCGAGGAAAATCCTAAAGAGGCCCGCAAGATTGTAGATAAAGTCATTCTCGCCGCACAAGCCAGACAGGCTGCCCGTAAAGCCAGAGAAATGGTTCAGAGAAAGAGCGGTATGAGCGGAGTTGGTATGCCAGATAAGCTTGCAGATTGCTCAGACAGAGACCCTGCAAAGTGCGAGCTCTTTATAGTGGAGGGAGATTCCGCAGGAGGTACGGCAAAAGAAGGGCGTAACCGCCAGTACCAGGCCATACTGCCTCTGAGAGGTAAAATCCTCAATGTAGAAAAAGCTATGGAACACAGAGTGTTTGACAGTGATACCATACGCAACATATATACAGCCCTTGGAGTTACCGTTGGTACTGAAGAAGATAGCAAAGCTCTTAATCTAAGCAAATTAAGGTATCATAAGATTATTATCATGGCCGATGCCGATGTTGACGGTGCCCACATCACCACACTCATTCTTACATTCTTCTTCCGCTACATGATAGATTTAATTAAGAACGGCTATGTATATTGTGCCACTCCACCGCTCTACAAAGTTGAGAAGAAGAGCCAGAAAGAGCCTAAACCACATTACTGCTGGAGCGACGACGAAAAAGATAGAATTGTTGAAGAATTGGGAGGTATAAATAACGTACGCATCCAGAGATACAAAGGTTTGGGAGAAATGAGCCAAGACCAGTTGGCAGATACAACCATGGATCCACAACACAGAATTTTGAGAAAGGTTTATATAGAAAATGCTGCTGAGGCAGATAGGATATTCTCTATGCTAATGGGAGATGATGTACCGCCAAGAAGAGAATTTATAGAACAGCACGCTAAATACGCAAATATAGATGCATAGTAAATTAAGATACCTCTGTATTGTCTTGTTGCTTATGCTTTTTGCGGGGCCGCAAGTTCAGGCTCAAACCAAGATCGGACAGATTATAAAAGGTTGGTTTTCGGGCAATAAAGCTCCGCAGGAAGAAGCATACGAGATACCCATTCAACTGCTGTTGCCCAGAGAAAAACTCCACAATGTAGCCTACGCACAAATAACAGGCAACGTATTAGACGAGCCCTTTAACATAATCTGGGTAGAGACAGGCCACGTACCAGAAATAGAAATATTCTCAGACGACAAGACTCCCGATTCCTACAAGGGAGCCTTTGATATTGTTCAATATACCAAACGAGTACAAATGATAGAAAGAGGCGAGGAAGAAGATGTGGAAGAAGAATTAGACTACTCAGAAATTCCGGAAGAGTACAATATTTGGACCAACGCCTCTATAAATCCGTACAATGTTAAGCTTTCAGAAATGAAAGACACTGTAAGGATCGATCTTAGCTCGTACACTTCTCCCGGATACAGATATGTAACTTCCGAATTTGGCGGTAGATGGGGCAGGCTCCATGCCGGTATAGATCTAAAGGTATTCATTGGCGATACCATTTATTGCGCCTTTGACAACGGTGTTGTAAGAATACAAAAGTTTGACAGACGCGGATACGGCCACTATGTGGTTGTAAGACACGAAAACGGTCTGGAAACCTTATATGGGCACATGAGCAAAACCCTTGTAGAAGAAGGGCAAAGTCTTAGAGCCGGACAAGCTATCGGTTTAGGCGGCAGTACCGGTAGAAGTACAGGACCGCACCTGCATTTTGAATTGCGCTACCTCGGGAATCCTATCAACCCAAGAGATGCAATAGACTTTAACTCCGGAAAGATTCATGATAAAACGCTTGTACTCACAAAAGACAACTTCAAATATCAGAACATCAAGTTTTCTAAGAAGAGTAAAAGTAGTAGAGGAAAGAAAAGCGCCAGTAGAAGTAAATCTTCCGGCAAGGGTAAAGGTGGAAGTACAATTACTGTTAGGAAGGGCGATACACTTGGCGCTATAGCCCGCAGGCACGGCACTACCGTATCTAAATTGCAGAAGCTTAATGGGCTTAAAGGTACACTTATCAGAGCCGGTCAAAAGCTAAGAGTAAGATAAAATTACAGCAAGCAAACTAGCAAACAAATAAATAAAATAATATACCGCAATGGACATTTTTGAGAGAATACAAGCCAACGAGGGCGGTCCTTTAGGACAGTACCGCAAAAGAGCAAAAGGATATTTTATGTTTCCAAAGCTTGAAGGAGAAATTCAACCTTACATGACTTTTCAAGGCAAAAAAATGCTCACATGGACATTCAACAACTACCTTGGATTAGCCAACGATCCGGAAGTGAGAAAGGCCGATGCAGAAGCTGCAGCCAAGTGGGGATTAGCATACCCTATGGGTGCCAGAATGATGAGCGGCCATACCTCCTTACACGAACAGTTGGAAAAAGAACTCGCTGAATTTGAATGTAAGGAAGATGCCTTCTTGTTTAACTTCGGATATCAAGGCATGATTTCTACATTAGATGCCCTGCTCACAAGAAGAGATGTTGTAGTGTACGATGAGGAATGCCACGCATGTATTATGGACGGTCTTAGGCTCCATCTTGGATTCCGCATGAAATATGCTCACAACGATATTGCAGACTGCGAAAAGGTGCTCAATCGTGCCACCAAGAGAGCAGAAGAACAAGGAGGTGGAGTACTGCTTGTAACTGAGGGAGTTTACGGAATGACCGGTGCAATGGGCATACTGGATAAGATTGTAGAACTAAAGAAAAAATTCAAATTCAGAATACTTATAGACGATGCACACGGATTTGGAGTAATGGGAGCACACGGCCGAGGAGCTTCTGAGCAGCTGAACTGTATGGATGGCATAGATCTTTATTTTGGAGCATTTGCAAAAGCCATGGCCTCTATAGGTGGATTTATTGCCGGTCCTAAAGACATTATTAACTATTTAAGATACAATCTGCGAAGTCAAATATACGCCAAGAGTCTTCCTATGCCACTTGTAGAAGGAAATCTAAAGAGGTTGGATATGATTCGTAAGGGCGACGACAGAAGAAAGCATCTCTTTGAAATAGCACGAGCTCTGCAAAGTGGTTTAAGAGAGTTAGGATTCGACATCGGACCGGCAGAAGCCTGTATTACTCCTGTATTTGTGCATGGTACAGTGCCAGAAGCTACAAATATGCTTGTAGATTTGAGAGAGAACTATAACATATTCTGTTCTGTTGTTGTTTATCCAGTTGTTCCTCAAGGAGTTATCATGTTCCGCCTAATCTGCACCCAAATGCACCAAATGGAGCATGTAGAATACACTCTAAAAGCCTTTGCAGAAATTAAGAAGAAACACGCACAAGGCTTGTACAGCGGCACCTCGGATATTCAAGATAAAGCTATTGACTAAAAGCAGAACATTCTGCACCGTAACAGACTAACCCTACAATCAAGGCCAAGCACACAGATATGGGACGGTTTGACAATAAAGTAGTTATAATAACAGGGGCCAGTTCGGGAATCGGACTGGCCGTTGCACGTCAGTTTGCATCTGAGGGAGCCAGCGTAGTTCTTGCCGCAAGAAGCGCCGATAAACTGAAACAAACATTCTGCGAACTTTCTCAAAAAGGCAAGTTAGGAGAGCGTTTTCTTGCCGTACCTACAGATGTGTCCAAAGAAGAAGACTGCCAAAAGCTCATACGCTGCACCATAGAAAAGTTCGGCAAAATAGATGTGCTTGTAAACAATGCCGGCATTTCTATGAGAGCTATGTTCAAAGATCTCGAGCTTGGTGTAATCAAACAACTTATGGATGTAAACTTCTGGGGCACCGTCTATTGCACAAAATATGCTCTGCCATATCTTTTAGAAAGCAAGGGAACAGTTGTTGGAGTTATATCCATAGCCGGCTTCAAGGGGCTGCCGGCCAGAACTGGCTATTCTTCTTCCAAGTTTGCCATCTACGGATTTTTAGATACACTCAGAATAGAACACCTGAAAGACAATCTTAATGTACTGATATTTGCCCCGGGGTTTACAGCTTCCAACGTAAGGTTCGCCGCCCTTACCGCCGATGGCACGCCACAAGGCCAGACACCAAGAGAAGAAGGCAAGATGATGAGTGCAGAAACTTGCGCAAAAAAGCTCACGCAGGCAGTTTACAAACGCAAATCGCAAGTTATCCTCACCCCTATCGGGAAGCTTACCGTATTTTTGAATAAGTTTGTTCCAAGGCTGGTAGACCGCCTTGAATACAACTACATGAAAAAAGAGCCAGACTCCCCGCTGAAATAAAGCAGAACTTGCTTTTGCCCTTATTCCACACAAACAGCATCAAATCTTTCAGGGCGAACAGAGTCAATTTTACCGGATGGTTTGGATGGCTGTTCGGGTTCGTTTTACATTTGCCAAGGAAATAATTGCAACGACATTTGTATGGAGAATATTTTTGAATATCTTTGCAACAAGAACAATATGTGATTTTAAGCGATGAACCAGATGTCTTTGCTCTAAAGGATATCTGGTTTTTTTCATTTACCGAGGGGAAGTGCCGAACAAGGAGCCTGAAGTTCTTTCAAGTCTTAAAATCACATATATGTTAAAAAGAGGAATTCAAGCAAGAATTGTCTGCATCTCCATTAGGACAGAGAGAGTCAGACTGGTCAAAGTGAAAGCGTTCAGACGCATTCGCAATGGCAAGGTTGAGAAAGTCAAAGCCCATTACCGCAGATATTAGAGCTATCTGCAAAGGCTTTGATTGTCAACCTTTCTGAATGAAACTATCCTATCCCCTCGGTTTTCATTTACTGCTTTTTCTTCTATTGCAGAGTTTACACAACATCTGACAATTCTCTTTAATTGTCTTTCCGCCACCTTTCCAAGGGATTATATGGTCTCCTTCCATTTCGTTATAATCGAACTCCTTATTGGCATCGGGGCATTTAGGATTAGCGCACTTTTGCCCTTATTCTACACAAACAGCGCCAAATCTTTCAGGGCGAACAGAGTCAATTTTACCGGATGGTTTGGGTAGCCGTTCGGGTTCGTTTTACATTTGCCGAGGAAATAATAATTGTATTATCATACATTTTTATATCTTTGTGATGGCAGAGCGGAAAATAGTTTATTACAAGCACTATTTCATTGATTTTTACAACGGACTTAATAATAAAGCAAAAGAGAAGGTGGATTATGCCATTATGCTTCTTAAAACACAAAAGACCCCTGTTGGAGAAATTGAGGAGTTAGCTAAAAGAATTAAGAGAGAGTATTATGAGAACAAACAATGAAATTCACAGTTTTGATAAAATACTTGATTCTAAGTATGGAAAGCCTGGAAGCAAACAGCGTTCAAAGGCCGAAGAAGCGGCATTTTCATACTATTCAGGACTTCTTCTAAAACAAGCTAGAAGAAAAATGAAGATAACCCAAAAGCAATTGGCAGAAAAATTAGGCACAGACTCTGCCTATATATCCAGAATTGAAAACGATCAAATAACCCCCAGTGCAGGAGCATTCTTCAGGATAGCCAATGCTCTTGGATATATTGTTGAATTGAAGCATATTATATCTTAGTTCTCATTCCCTTACATTTATTTATACAACATTTTAATGCGTACAAGGTAAATTTTACCGGATAGCTTGAATGGCTGTTCGGGTTCGTTTTACATTTGCCGAGGAAATAATTGCAACGACATTTGTATGGAGAATGTTTTGGCGTACGTAAAAAAGTACTTATCTTTGTCGCAGACAATAACAAGTACAATGAAAACAACCAATTACACAGAGCTTAGAAACAATCTTAAACAGTATCTGGATTCTGTTGTTGAAAGTAATACTCCTCTTGTTGTAACAAGGCCTGGTTCCAAAAGCGTAATTGTTATGAGCCTCGACGACTATAACGCTTTGGTTGAAACCGAATATATCCTTAGTAATAAGCAACTTATGGAGGATTTGCAGAAAGCGGAGGAAGATATAATGGCAGGACGGACTATATCCCAGAAAGATGGAGAGAGTATAGAACAATTTTTAGACAGGCTCAAATGTACCGAATAATTATTTCAGACAAGGCCAAAGAACATTTCAAGTTCTGGCTAAAAATCGGTGATAAAAAAGTCTTGGCCAAAATTGAAAAGCTCCTTAAAGACATAGCTGAGCATCCTTATTATGGAATCGGAAAGCCTGAGGCCTTGAGGCACTCGCTCACAGGAAAATGGTCTCGGCGTATAACTCGCATACACCGCATCATTTATAGCGTTAACGACAAAGAAGTGATTATAAACATCTTGTCTATGTACACACATTACTCTGTCAAATAGAGTAGGAGTTCTTTATATTCTCGGCAATTTTAGCCACCAAGAGAGTGCGGGCCTCCTTGCTGGTCCACCCTATGTGCGGCAAGAGAATGGCCTTGGTTTTGTCTTCAATCTTAAAGTATGGCGAATCTGCCGGTATCGGTTCTTTTGAGAAAACATCTATGCCTATCCCTTCTATCAGGTTGTCGTTTAAGGCTTTTACAAGGTCTTCTTCATTTATGATACCACCCCTTCCTATATTGATAACCTTAGCCGTTTTCTTGCACAAGGCCAACTTGTTGTATGTAATAAGATTCTTGGTTTTCTCATTCAATGGAGCGTGAACAGATATAAAATCGGAGGTCTTGAGCAGTTCTTCCAGACTAAGGCATTGATATTTATCTGAATGAGGCTTACCGCTTGTTGCATAATAGCATACTTCCATTCCAAAAGCCTCCGCTAATGCAGCCACCCGGCTACCGATTGTGCCAAGCCCTATAATACCCAGCCTCTTGCCATGCAACTCACTCCATTTTCTGGTAACATCTGAAACAAGGTTTCCTTTAGTATAGTTTCCAGTTTTAACTTTATTGTCGTAATATGCTGTATGACAAGAAAGCCCTAATAGCATAGCCATTGTAACTTGTGCCACGCTTTCTGTAGAATATCCGGCTACATTTTTAACCGGTATGCCCTTTGAGGCTGCATACTCCAAATCTACATTATTGGTTCCGGTAGCTGCTATGCAGATAAGCTTTAGCTTTTTACCCCAATCTATCTGCTGCCGTCCTATATGTACCTTATTGATTATTAAGACATCACAATCTCCTACTCTCTCCTCCACCTGCTCTGCAGAAGTGAATGGATAAGTTACAAGTTCGCCCAAAGAGGCTATCGGTTCTAAGGAAACATCTTCCCCTATTGAAGCCGCATCAAGAAATACTATCTTCATACAATATCATTTAAGTATATATGTTCTCCTGCATACTATGCCGCAAGTGCACTATAGTTAAAAGCTTCCACAATGCGGGTTTTAATTCAGTTCTCTTAGTTACTACGCAAGTTCACTATCGCTGAGAGCTTCCACGATGCCGGATTTTAATCCAATTCTCTTACTTACCATTTACCACGCAAGTGCCGACGCACCGAGTATGGCGGCATCCGACTCGTTGAGCGCACTTACCAATACCTTAACCTTACCTTTCCACAAGAATACAACATTCTCATTCATAGAATCTACCAACTGCTTCATAAAATAATCCTTTGCATGAGTAAGGCCGCCAAACAGAATAATAGCCTCGGGAGCAGAAAAAGGAATGAAATCTGCAAACTTTTCTCCCATTATCTTGCCGGTATATTCAAATATATCTTTTGCAAGCTTATCTCCTTTTTCTGCCGCATCAAACACATCTTTGGAAGTTATCTCCTGCATACCATGCAAAAGGCTGGGAACTTTAGACTTAGAGAGCATTTCAAGGGCTGTACGCGCCACTCCGGTTGCAGAACAATAGGTTTCAAGACACCCCTTCTGGCCACAGCCACATTCTCTACCTCCTCTTACAGCGCAAGTATGCCCAAGCTCTCCTGCAAAACCATCGTGCCCATATACCAGTTTACCATCTACCACAATGCCGCTGCCCACTCCGGTGCCAAGCGTTATTTCAATAAAATTTTTCATCTTCTTAGCCGCCCCGTATTTCATTTCCCCTATAGCAGCAGCATTAGCATCGTTAGTTATGGTAACAGGCATTCCACCAAGCATCTTAGATACTTCGTTTGCAAAATGAATAGTTTTTCCTTTAGCCCACATCAGATTTGTAGCCTCTACAATATCGCCCGTATAATAATTGCCATCGGGAGCACCTACACCAACTCCGTTGATATTCTCTAAACCGATGTCGGCAGCCATACCTCTAATGGATACGCAAAGCAAGTCGATAAACTCGTCCGCCTCGTTATACTTGGTACTTATCACCTTCCTAACTAAAATATTACCTCCACGACTAACTATACCTATCTTGGCAGTCTGGCCACCAATATCAACTCCTACTACATAATCTTTTCTCATCTGCTACAATGTTTTATGTTTATAATCAAATTAGAGGCGTGAGCAATCTAAAAAAACTCTCTTTTACTTTCTGTCCTACGCTCCTTTTCTTCCATTGCTCAAGTTCTACTTTAATACAATTTGCTATATCGTTGTTAAACTTCTGCTCTACATTTACAGCACAGCCTGCATCGTACAATACCGCCATAACTTCAAAATTATGCTCAAAGCTCCTTTCATCCATATTAGCAGAACCAATGATAACCATCTTACCATCTACACTAACCACTTTGGAGTGATTGTACCCCTCCTTAAAAAGATAGATTTTGACTCCGGCTTCCAATAATTCTGTAATATAAGAGCGAGTACCATAATGCGCCATAAGACTATCTCCTTTTTCTGGCAGCATTATGCGCACATCTATATTGCCTAACGCCGCAACCTTAATTGCATTAAGAATGGTTGCATTTGGTGTAAAGTAAGGCGATACTATAGATATTCGAGACAAAGCAGATGTTATTGAAGTAAAGTAACACTGCATTATTCCAGCCCAATCGCTGTCGGGGCCAGAAGATATTATCTGAGCATAAACATCTCTGTTCTTGCCTAATAGGCTCTTCTTCCCTATTTTAATGTTAGGATAATACTTTTTACTGTAGTGAAGTCTGTGATTTATAACAAAATAACGATCTAAAAGAAAACTTGCCTGCAAAGAAAAGACACTCTCACCGGTTATTTTTATCTGAGCATCTCGCCACTCCCCTAACTCTGTTCCATAATAATATCTGTCTGCTATATTTACCCCTCCTATAAATCCTGTATCGCCATCCACCACAAGTATTTTCCTATGATTACGATAATTTATTTTAGACATAGGCATAAAAAAATGCACAGGAGAAAATACCAGCACTTCTATACCAGCATTTTGCATTTGCTGTATGAGTCTTCTTGGTATGCCCGAGCTACCCACATCATCGAACATCAGCCTAACCTCCACGCCTTCTTTAGCCTTCTGCATTAAAAGAGATATAAATTTATTCCCTATCCTATCATTTTCAAGAATATAGGTCTGAAGATGTACATGATTTGCTGCCTCCTTTATGGAACGATACATTGCATCTAAAGCAGATTTACCATTGTAAAAAATCTCTACATCGTTATTGTAATCTATTAGAGAATAACTGTTTCTAAGATTCTGATATATAAGCTTCTTAAAGGGTTCCATTTCCCCTGCAAACAACTCTGGGCAGCTCTCCAACTGTTCTGTTTCGTCTTTACTAAGTTCTTGTCTGGTTTTCAAATCTGCCAAACCCTTTCTGGAAAACATTTTCTTCTTACGATAATTCTGGCCAAATGTCAGATACAGTACAATTCCAATATAAGGCAGCAATATCATTACTGCAGTCCAAGAAAGAGTCTTAACCGGATCTTGTCTGCTAAATATCATAGAAGCAGAAGCATATATAGCAATGCACATATTCATTGCATACAATACAGCCGAAAGAGCCGGCCAGAATGTATTCAAAGAAACCAGTATCATTTTCCTATCGGTTTGGAAGCTCTGTAAAGAACCGAAATGCCTCCTGTCTGATTAGTATATGCCGTATGAGAAAAACCAGACAACGCAAGTTCTTTGCAAAACTTCTCAAATTTAGGAAATTTTTCTACTGAATCTATAAAGTATTTGTATGCTCCGTAATCCTTTCCGGCAGTAAGCACAGATGCCATTCTCGGAAGCAAGTACTTAAAATATGGCCTATAAAATGCTCTAACAAAAGCATTTCTTGGTTCACCAAACTCCAGTATCAATAATAAGCCACCAGGTTTTAGCACTCTCATTATTTCTTTCAACGATTGTTCTCTGTTGCTGAAATTCCTAATTCCATATCCAATGGTAACTGCATCCATAGAAGAATCGCTGAAAGGAAGCAAGGCCGCATCTGCCTCAATCAACTCGGGTTTAGGATACTTTGACAGATTGGCTTGCCAAAGCTTCTCTATTTTCTTCCTACCTACCTCTAACATACATTCAGAAATGTCTGCCCCCACAACAGAAAGGCCCTTCTTTGCCAACATAATACTCAAATCTGCTGTTCCACAGGCCAAATCGAGAACTTTTACATCGCATAAAGGAATGTTTCTGGAATCTGAAATCTGTTTAGCAAAAGTATAGGCTTCTTTAGCACAGCTTTTCCTCCACTTCTTATCTATATTCATAGAAAACAAGTGGTTGAACCTATCATATTCAGAAGATATTTTATTAAAAATAGGTGATGTATCCATATTGCATGTGCTAAGATACTCAATATTTTGTTTTCAGATGATGGCAAAGTTTATTCGGGAACTGCATTAATGAAATTCTGATTTGAAAATACCGTTATTTTCTCTATATTTGCCCTCCCTTGCCCAGGTGGTGGAATGGTAGACACGCTAGTTTCAGGGACTAGTGCCAGCAATGGTGTGCAAGTTCGACTCTTGTCCTGGGCACAAAAAAAAGAGACTCTGTCTCTTTTTTTTTGTGCCAGCTCACCCTCTGCACTCCCTCAAGGGAGATTACGGCACTAACCGTGCCGGCCGCTAATGCGGCTTATGAATCAACGCACTCTGTCTCTTTTTTTTTATCTTTGAAGTTATGAAACTGTTTTTGGAAAGTTGTTGCACAAATATAGAAGAGGTACAGTATGCGTGTAGCATGGGCGCCTCTCGAATAGAATTATGTGAGAATATTGCAGAAGGAGGCATCACTCCATCTGAGGAATTAACCTTAAAAGCTCTCGGAGTTTCTACTATACCAATAAATGTAATGATAAGACCTCGTGGTGGAAACTTTGTATATACGCGTGAGGAAATTCAGGTAATGATAGCACAGATAAATGCCTGCAAGGCTCATGGTTTAGCCTGCAAGGCTACGTACATCTCAAGCTCCATAAACGGGATAGTGTTAGGTGCACTCACACCGGATTATGAGGTAGATATACCAACCATGAAGCACCTTATAGAAGCCATACACGCAAATGCTACTGCCCCCATAGATATAACATTCCATAGAGCCTTTGACAGAGTGGCTAATCCGCAGAAAGCTTTGGAGGAAATTATAGAACTTGGCTGTACCCATCTTTTAACCTCGGGCAACATGAGCAACGCATACGAAGGCAGATTCAATATTGCAAACCTCGTAAAACAAGCCGCTGGCAGAATCACTATAATAGCCGGCAAGGGAATAAACCGCAATAATCTGCTACAGATTGCCCAAGATTCCAACGCCCCTCAATTCCACGGCACAAACCTCTTTTGAAGTACATCTTTAACAAGGCACTCTTATGTTATTTCACTTTATATGACAAAAATATTACAGAAACGCTTGATTGGTTGGATATTTGGCAAGTCTCTTTCAGGATGGCTCACTCTAATGTGCTTTACCATCTTGGCTGTTAGTTTATTGGGGTTGTCATGCAGGCATTTTGAATGCAGATAAGCCCAAAGAAGGGCTCATAGGCTACCCTAAAGAAAATGAGGGGCTCAGACTATTGAGACTACTGATTACCAAGGAAAAAGGCCGCATTATTTATATTGCCATTGGAGCAAACTGGTGCCCGGGAAGTCAACAGGAGCTTCCGTTTCTAAAAAAATTAGCTGCAAATTTCCAGAATGAAGCTATCAGATTTGTCAATTTCTGGATAGACGACAACAGCCATAATCCAGATTACCCTGAACTTGGTATAGAGAATTACTACCTTACTGATGCTCAGCGAACAGGTCTTGATCCTATTTTCCATCTTGGTAGCGGTATTCCGTTCTACATCCTGATAGACAAAGATGGGGTAATTGTGGATTATGGCGAGCACCTGCGCCCTTCCTTTCCAGATACACAGAAAAAGTTAGAAGAGCTTGTCTATTAATCAGATTGCTTCAAGAATCTTTGTAAGTTCCTCACCGAGGGAAGTGTTGTAACCCTGAGAATAATAAATCACACGCCCAAAACTATCGCAGAGAGCTATAACCGGCAAAATATCGCCACTCTTGCTACAGGCCGCTGCAAGCATCTTCCTTACAGTGTCTGCCTTGTCTGTTCCTGCAATGAGATTTTTTATATTCTCAGGTTTTGCCTGCCCGAGAGCCACAACCTTTAAACCCCTATTATTCAAAATCTCAGCAATAGATGTCAGCTGCCTTACCGCATGTGTGGTAGGTTCATCTTTTGCGCCAAGACACGCTACCAGAAAATATCCTCTGCCTACCTGCGATAGCAGAGAAACTGCTTTGCCGTCTTTCAAAAATTCCTGTTCGGGGTTCATATTACCTATTACCTCCACCTTCTGCTCAGATTGCCTAAGATATGTCTGAATATCAATTCTTTGATTCTCCGAAACTGGGAAAAAATCTATATGAGTAAGAATACTTCCATCCGCTAATCTATTGCCGGTTGTGAGCATATAATACCCTGCATCTATAGAATAAGCAGAGGCAAACATTTTATCAAAAGGCATATCGTTATCTTCATCCAAAGAAAGCAAAGCTGCCTTGCTCCCGCTGAGTTTAGATATAGTAAAATGTCTGTAATACAACGGATTTACAGATTTTTGTTTATTAGCATTCAAGACCTTATCGGTTAGTGTAGCCATAAGCAATCCCTGAGGTGCCGGCTTGCCGGTATGAAGATCTATCCAAGCCCCGTCTTTCATATATTGCGCCTTGCCGGTAGTTTCCTCCAATCGGGCTTCATAGCCTTTTGTACGGCACAATGCAACAAAAAATATATCCTTGGAAAGCGGATCGGCCTTTCTGTAGTTCCACACCGCAATAGGCGGAATCCTAAGCCTCTGGGGATTGTCGGTGGAATCTGTTTCTATGTTATCCTCTACCCACTCAGCAATTTTTTCGGCAGACTTAAACTCCAGTTCTTTACCTATTTGGGCAAAATACGGGCGTAAAAATTCCAGTTCAACTCTCGG
>DFIA01000061.1 GCA_002372015.1 Bacteroidales bacterium UBA3709
TTGGTTCAATATAGGCTACATTTCGGGAATATCAAGTAAACTTGTATTCCTCTCAATTTGCACTATATTTGGTTCAATATAGGCTACAATTTCGGGAATATCAAGTAAACTTGTATTCCTCTCAATTTGCACTATATTTGTCGTACGGTACAAAAATAGGAAAAATGTTTCTTGAAAACGCAAAACAGGCTGGTTGGATAGAGGTTATCTGCGGAAGTATGTTTTCTGGCAAAACTGAGGAGCTTATACGCCGTCTAAAACGGGCTAATTTTGCTCATCAGCGGGTGCAGATTTTTAAGCCTGCTATAGATGTCAGGTATTCAGAGAGTAATGTTGTTTCTCACGACAGCAACTCTATACAATCTATAAATGTAGATTCTTCGCAAAATGTATTGCTCTATGCTACAGATGTGGATGTGGTGGGGATAGATGAGGTGCAATTTTTTGATGAGGGAATTGTTGAGGTGTGTAATGTGCTTGCAGATAGGGGGGTGCGTGTGATAGTGGCCGGCTTGGATATGGATTATCTCGCAAGACCATTTGGCCCGATGCCGGCTCTTTTGGCAAGGGCTGAACATATTACCAAGGTGCATGCGATATGCGTGAGATGTGGGCAGCCTGCTCAACATTCTCATCGCTTACCTACGGTGCAGGGAGCCGGAGCTAATGAACAAGTACTTATTGGAGAGACAGATAAATATGAGCCTTTATGCCGGCATTGTTTTAATGCTGCGCTAAAAGAGGAAGGGAAACTTTAAAAAAACAAAGGGAAGTCAAAATGTCTTCCCTTTGTTTTTGTTATCTGTATATTAGAGTTTCTTATTTTTTGTAGTCTCTGGCAGCGAGCATGTTCTTAGGGTTAAGTGCTTCATCGAGCTTTGCCTTGGTCATAACCTTTTGCTCCAGTACTATGTCGTAAACGCTACGGCCTGTCTGCTGGGCTTCTTTGGCAATCTTTGTACTGGCCTTGTAACCTATGTAAGGATTGAGAGCTGTAACAATACCTATACTGTTCTTTACCATTTCCATGCAGTGCTTAGCATTAGCGGTGATGCCATCTACGCACTCTATCCGAAGAGTATTCATAACATTAGTCATCCAAGTGATACTCTCAGTAATGCATTGTATAATAACTGGTTCCATAACATTAAGCTGTAGTTGCCCTGCCTCGGCAGCAAATGCTACAGCTGTATCGTTACCTATAACCTTAAAACATACTTGATTAGTAACTTCTGGGATTACAGGATTTACCTTGCCAGGCATTATTGAAGAACCTGGAGCTTTTGGAGGAAGATTTATTTCTCCAAGGCCACATCTTGGACCAGAGGCCAAAATACGGAGGTCGTTGCAAACTTTCGATAGCTTTACGGCCAACTTTTTAAGAGCTCCATGATATCCTACATATCCTGCAGTATCTGGAGTAGCAGCAACAAGATCTTTTGCGGCAACAAAAGGCTCGCCTGTGAGTTTTGCAAGTCTTTGGCAGCACAGTTTGGTAAAGCCAGGTGTTGCATTTATACCTGTACCTATGGCAGTTCCGCCCATATTTATTGCATAGAGTTTTTTCTTGCTGTATTCGAGGCTCTCAATTTCTTCTTCCAAAGAATTTGCAAAGGCTTTGAATTCCTGGCCTAAAGTCATAGGAACAGCATCCTGAAGCTGTGTTCTACCCATCTTGATAATCTTGTCAAACTCTTTAGCCTTAGCTCTAAAAGAAGCAACAAGGGCTTTTAAGCTTTCAACGAGCTTTTTATTCATCATAACGATAGTTAAGTGAAGGGCGGTAGGGTAGGCATCGTTTGTGCTCTGTGCACAGTTTATGTGGTCGTTAGGAGAGCAGAATTTATAATCGCCCTTCTGCTTACCCATAATTTCAAGAGCACGGTTAGCAATAACCTCATTTGCGTTCATATTTACGGAAGTACCGGCACCTCCCTGCATCATATCAACAGGAAAATCGTTGTGCATCTTTCCGTCTATTATTTCTCTGCAAGCTTTTTCTACGGCCTTGGTAATTTTGTTATCTATTACTCCAAGGGCGTTGTTTGCTTGAATAGCAGCCAGTTTTACGTATGCTATAGCTACCACAAAGTCTGGGTAGTCGCACATTCTTATGCCAGAAATTTTGTAATTGTTTATAGCTCGCTGTGTCTGAACACCGTAGTAAGCTTCGCAAGGAACTTTGAGTTCACCAAGAAGGTCGGACTCGGTCCTATATTTCTTAGTTGCCATGGTTTGTAAATTTTAATTATAAATAGTTTTAACTTTAAATTTCTATGAAGATTGGCAAATATAGTTAAAATATGATAGACAACAAATTCTACTTGTTGATATACCTGTAAGAGAAACAAGCTGTAACAAAATAGATTATTGCCTGAATCCACAGAGCAATGAATTCGGGACGTATTACAGAAAAGTCTGCTCCCATGCAGTTTAGCTTTATATAGCCCTGTACTCCAAAGGTGGCAGGAAATATATATGAGAATAGTTTCCAGAATGTAGGAAAGCTACTGAAGGGCCACGTAAGGCCACTGGCAAACAGCAGTATTACGCTAAAAAACAAGAACATAACCATTCCGGTTTCTCTGTTTCGTATAAATACTGCACAGGTTTGTGAGAAAAATATTACAGCCAAAAGGAATGGCAACATCAACCTGTAGATATCGTGAGCAGAAGCAAAATGCGGCAGGCCGAATATTCTTGGAACCAAAATAAGAATGTAGGCTCCAATTATAGAGTATATCAACAAATAGGCCGTTCCCTGGCCTAAAATATACCTATAGACTTTCTTTTTTGACGGATTTTCTATCTGCGATAGTTTTTTGTTGGCATTTTCTTCTCTTCTGGTGCCAGACACCATGCCAATTCCAAGAAATAATAACTGGTGGATTATAAGCACTAAAACTCCCGGTACAAAGAAACTGGCAAAGCCGTTGCCCTCATTAAAGAGAATATTCATTTGGTTTCTCAGCGGTTCTGCACTGGTGAGAGCTTCTTGTTCTGTAAGACCTTGGGCAGATAGTTTCTTTATCTGTATATTTTTGTTTTCGTCTAACATTACATAGTTGCATGCTAAGGCTATATTCTTGTATATAAAGAAAGTAGCCATATTAACATACAGAGAGACTGTTGTTTGTACGCCTGCTTCTATATCTTTGTTAAACGTTTTGGGAATAACAACAATGCCGTGTATTTCTCGGCGTTTCATTTTTTGAATGGCCTCGTCCATATTTATACAAGAAACAAGGCTGATTTCTCTGGTGGCATCTATTTTTGAGGCAAAATCTCGGCTTATGGAAGTGGCACTCTCGTCTATGATGCCAACAGGAATCTCATCTACGCTTTCATTAAGATATACCGTGCTGTAAAGGATAGGATAGCCAAGGCCTGCTATTATAAGAATCAACAGTACTCCACTATCTGTAAATATGGTTTTTAACTCCTTCCAGACAATTACAAAATACTGCGAAAGGGCATTTCCGAAATCTTTAGAACTTATCTTTCTCATATTCTGCTCTTGTAATTACTTAGTTGGATAGTTGAGTTTT
>DFIA01000082.1 GCA_002372015.1 Bacteroidales bacterium UBA3709
TGATAAAGGGTTGGATTGATTTTCTTTAGTATGATTTCTACCATCTGAACCAAGGCCGCTATAACGAGTATAAAGACTATGGTTTGCATGAAGGTAATATCTATCTTCTCTCCAAACCACGTGTTTACAAGCACATAATTCTGAATTAGGTATGTAACAAGAGTGGCAAGCCCCATTACTAACACTAAAGCCAGAGACATTCCTATTGCCGTGGATATTTTTTTGGATACTCCTAAGAACGGACATATCCCCAAGAACTGGCTGAGTACTACATTGTTTACGAATACTGCCGATATTATAATTATCAAATATTCCATAATCTTGTCTAATTGTTTTTTCTAATTGCACGCTTGTATTACAATTCTTGTCTTTGCTGATTTATGCGCTTTTTTTACGGTCTTTAAGTTTATTGAACAAAACCATGAGATACCCCAGCACAATAAAAGCTCCCGGGGCCAAAACAAACACCAGCATACCATCTGCAGAAGAAAACTTGTTATCAAATACAGAAAGATTCCCAAGTATCTCTCTCACAAGCCCTATACAAGTTAGTGCCAAAGTAAAACCTATACCAATGCCTATGCCGTCTAAGCCGCTCTCCAATACCGAATGCTTGCTGGCAAAAGCCTCTGCCCTACCAAGAACTATACAGTTTACAACTATCAACGGTATAAATATACCGAGGGTTTCATACAGACCTGGCGTAAATGCCTGCATCATAAATTGTACTACAGTTACAAAGGCTGCTATAACCACTATGTAGCAAGGTATTCTTACCTTACTTGGAATAACAGGAGCAAGCATAGATATAACCATATTGGAACAAAGCAGAACTGCTGTTGTGGCCAATCCCATTCCCATACCGTTTACGGCAGAAGTTGTTGTTGCAAGCGTAGGACACATTCCCAACACTAAAACAAAAATAGGATTGTTCTTTATAATACCGTCTATCAGATATTTGAACTTGCTCATAAACTAATTGTTTTCTGGGTTAATATTGTAGAATACGTTGGCTGCTGTTTCCATTGCATCGCAGAATGCTCGCGATGTTATGGTAGATGCAGTAATGGCATCAAAGTCTCCCCCGTCTTTTTTAACACTGAGGATTACGCTTCCGTTTGTAAGATTTTTGCCTCGCCACTGAGTAATAAAACCGCTCTGCCTATCTGTAATTTTTGCACCCAAACCAGGAGTCTCGGCATGAGAAATTACAGAGGTGTTGTACACCTTGCCGTCTGGCTCAAAGCCTACCATTATGGTAAAAGCACCACCAAAGCCTTTGGTTGTAGTGCTTTCTACAGCGTAGCCCACTATGCCGCCATCTTTCTTTGCCACATATACCTTATTTGTTTCAGATGGTTTACTTGCATCTGCTGCCACATAAAGTATTTCTTCTGATGGATTATTATCAAAAGAAGGTACTACTTCTTCTATGGCCTTGTTGGTTTTGGCCAAATTAGCCGCTGCTATAGGGTCTTTAGTAATAGCATAAACTACTGCCACAGCGGCAGATGCACCCAAGCAAACCAGCATGAGCACAACTACCATATTCCTTAAAGATGATTTTATTGCCATTATTTTTTCTGCGCCTCCACCGCAAATCTCTTAGGTTGAATTCTGTTCAAAAGCGGAACTGTTGCGTTCATAATGAGTATAGCAAAAGACACTCCCTCTGGATATGCCCCAAAAGCCCTTATGAGCACGGTTATTACGCCTATACCTACACCGAATATTATCTGCCCCTTTGTTGTCATAGGAGAAGTTACATAATCTGTGGCCATAAAGAAGGCTCCCAGAATAACACCTCCGCCCAACACATTAAACACCGGATCTGTAAATTTTGTTGAGTCTGCAAGCCAGAGTATTCCTGCAAATACAAATACTGTAATTAAGACACTTAAAGATATCCAAGGCTTTATAACTCTCCTGAATAACAAATATATAAAGCCTAAGAGCAAGGCTACTGCAGAGATCTCTCCGGCACTTCCTCCCATACTGGCAAATAATAACTGCGTATAAGAGAGCCCTGGCAATTCCATTACCTGCTGAACCGATACTCCCTGTGCAAGCTGTTCTTTAACAAAACTAAGAGGTGTGGCTCCCGATGTAGCATCTAAAGAACCTCTCACAAAACTTTCTGTACCAAAGATGTAACCGGTTTCTGGAGCATGAAAGGCAGTACCTGTCATAAGCACAGGAAAAGATACCAACAACACCACTCTGGCCACTAAGGCCGGGTTGAAAAGATTCTGTCCAAGACCTCCAAAAGTCATTTTTGCTATGCCTATGGCTACAAAAGCTCCTATAACTATAAGCCACCAAGGAGAACATACCGGGAGATTAAGTGCCAACAGCACACCTGTTACTATGGCCGACATATCGCCCACGGTACTTTTACCTCTTAACAGAAACTTCTGTATCAGATACTCAAATAGTATGCATGAAAGTACGCTAACGCATACCAGATGTATTGCGCCCAATCCAAAAAAGTAAATAGAAACCAACACAGCCGGCAGCAACGCTATAACCACATCGCCCATAAGCTTTCTGGTACTTTCCTTTCCATGCACATGAGGTGAAGGAGATACAATCAATGTATTCATTTGTTTTACAATTTTAGTTCATTCTGTTTTTGCTCATCTGGCTCTTTACTTACTATTGCGGCTTCTCATAATTTTCATTACTGTGGCCTTGCTCTGCCTAATAGTGTCTAACAGTGGAATATAGGCAGGACATGTAAATTGGCAGCAACCACACTCTATACAGTCGTAAACATGATGAGCCTCTAACTCTTCTGTCATTGTGGCTCTGCCGAGCTTATTGAGGAGATAAGGCTCCAAGCCCATCGGACAAGCTTCTACGCACTTACCGCAACGTATGCAATTACCCTCAGGCTGTCTTTTGGTTTGTGCTTCTGTAAGAAACAGAATAGATGAAGTTCCTTTTAGAGTTGGAGCATCTGTATTAGCTACAGCCTTTCCCATCATCGGTCCGCCGCTTATTATTTTTGCGGCATCTTCTGGAACTCCGCCACAATAATCCATAATAAAACTCAAAGGAGTTCCTACTCTATGAACAAAGTTACGCTGTTGCTTGCTGCAGTCTCCTGTAACTGTCATAATGCCTTCAAACAGAGGCTTATTCTTCTGAACTGCCTCATATACAGCAAAGGCTGTTCCTACGTTCTGAACAACGGCCCCCGTATCTACAGGCAGGCCCTGCGAAGGCACTTTTTTGCCTATAACCGCATCTATCAGCTGTTTTTCTCCGCCTTGAGGATACTTTTTCTTTAACGTAACAACCTCTATTCCCGGATAATTCACCGCAAGAGAAGACAGCTTTTTTATAGCCTCAGGCTTGTTCTCTTCTATACCTATGTAGCACTTGGCTACACCAAGAGCCTTCATAAAAATTGTTCCTCCTATTAGAACCTGCTCCGGCATTTCCATCATAACACGGTAATCTGAGGTAAGATAAGGTTCGCACTCCGCTCCGTTTATTATAACACAAGTAGGTTTTGCAGTAGGAGGAGGAGATAACTTAACGTTTGTAGGGAAAGTAGCTCCTCCGAGCCCCACAACCCCACACTCTTTAATCCTCTCTATTATCTGCTTTTGATCCAAAACTATATCCCTGTTTATAGTGTCTGTCCTGTCTATGGTTTCGAGCCACTCATCTCCCTCCACCTCTATAACAACAGTATTTACAGGTCTTTTAGAGAGGTCGTTTATCATACCCACAGATTTAACAGTTCCACTCACGGAAGAATGAACAGGAGCGGATACAAAACCGGTAGGAGTACCTATAACCTGCCCAACCTTAACTTTATCGCCCGGAGCCACACAAGGCACAGCAGGTGCTCCAAGATGTTGTATCATAGAAATATACACCATCTTAGGAACCGGAAGTTTTTCTATTTGTGCGTTCTGAGATATCTTTTTGTCTGCCGGATGAACGCCACCCATTCTGAATGTTCTCATAACTCTATTGCTTTTGAACAGGAATCTCAACTTTTTTCTCCTCTTTTTGTACAGGCACAGCCTGCTTTGCCGCTTCGGATGCAGAGGCCGAAACTGATGCCTCTGTTGCTGGTTTTACAGCTGCCACACGAGGCGGAAAGTTAACCTCGTGTATTGCGCCTGTTGGGCAAACGGCTACACACTTGCGGCACATACGGCATTTTGTATAATCTATGTAGGCCAAATTGGTTTCTACGGTAATTGCCTCAAACGCACACTCTTTTGCACACTTTCCGCAACCAATGCAGGCCACAAGGCAACCTTTTCTGGCAACTGCACCTTTTTCCTTATTACGGCACGCTACATAAATTCGCCTGTCTTTAGGCCCTTTGTTTCTAAGTTCGAGAAGCAGCTTAGGACAGGCCTTTACACAAGCTCCGCAAGCAGTACATTTATCCTGATCTACTTCTGGAAGGCCGGTTTGCTGATTAACCTTAATGGCACCAAACTGGCAGACCGCCTCGCAATCTCCCTTTCCTAAACAACCAAAAAGGCAATCTGTTTCTCCGCCATACAAAGAAGCTATTGCCGCACAGGAAGATATGCCATCATAAACATTGGTTTTCTTTCTGTTGCTGCACGAACCGGAACACCTCAATACCGCAATCTGAGGGGCTTTGTCTTCTATGGTTTGCCCTAACGCCTGGGCTACGGCCTGCATTACGGCATTGCCGCCCACCGGACAGAACAGACTTGTTAAACCTTCTTTAACAGCAGCTTCTGCAAAAGCCCTGCAACCAGCTTTTCCGCAACCTCCGCAGTTTGCTCCGGGTAATAAGGCCTCCACCGTATCTATTCTGGGGTCTTCTTCTACTTTAAACTTCTGAGCAATAATGTAGAGTACAATTGCCAACAACAATCCCAAAACCGACAGTGTAGCAATAGTAAAGATAATTGTATTCATTTAGAATCTGTTTTAATTGCTTTATCCGATTTGCCATAAAATCTGTTTCAAACGCAGTAAAACAGATTCTCGGTCGTATAATTATTAGTTGTCTATTCTTTTAAGGAGGATATAGTAAAATAAAACTGCTTGCCTATTTTGTTTTTTAAGAGGTACAGAACAAAAAAATATACGACAACTGCACCCAATACAGACAAGCCAGTTACCAGTTCACTAACTCCTAAGCGTTGCAAATATAACAAAAATGTTACTAAAATAACAGCAGGTATTGCATAAACCAACCAAACTGCCCGCATTCCCAAAGATTCTTCCAGATTAACGCTAACCCTGTCTCCCACCTTAAACTCTCTTGTTTGGGTAGTTTTAACTTCTATCTCTTTTTCTGCCATGTCTGAGGCAGAACACAATCCCTTTGCATGGCAAGAGGCGCACGCACTCTTAGACACAATGGAAACCTTATATCCCTGATGCGTTACGGCAGTTACAACTCCTTCATGACCTATAATGCCTTTTTTCATATTCCAAGGTAGCCTCGGTTACTTGATTTTAGATGTTATTGGATACTTCTGCCCGGCCATGGCAGACACCCTGCCCTGCACCTTACCTACTAAAATGGGAGACTCAAAGAACAGAGGCACCTTGTTCTGATCATCTGAAATCCATATAGACATATCTTCTTTACCATCGAATATATTTCCTGCCACCACCTTTACATTAAATTTTAGGGTTTTGTATGTACCCAAACCCGGAACCTTTTTGTTTTCCTTACCTCTGTATGTAAAATATATGTGATATATCTCTTTGTCTATAACAAATTCCAACGGCATTTTTTTGTCTTTCATAGACTCTGTGAAGTCCAATGTACGGCAGTGAAAAAACAGGGTGAGCAAATCCATAGTCTTGGCTGTGCCGTTGAGTAAAGTATCTACAGGCGGACGATCATATTTTTGGGTGGTACTCTTTATTGTATAGTTCTTATTAAACGTAAGTGTGTTCTTCATTCTATAACGCCCTTCGGCAGCCTCTCTGTAAAATCTTGAAGGGCGAAAAGTTGCATCGGAGAAAGAAGTTTCAAATCTTTCTCTTACCTTAAAAAACATATCGTAGAACTTATATGTCTTACCCACAACAAGTACATTGTATTGGCTGCCGGAGTGAGTCAAAGTCATGGTTGCTGTGCCCACATCCGTAACCACCCCTCCCCACGTATAATTGAGAATAAAGTCTAATTTCTCCCCGCTTGCAAAAGGATAGTTGTTTACCTTCTGAGCCCTTAGGAAGGTAACCGGCAATATCATCAGCATTAGCTGAATAATAAGATACTTTTTCATACAGTGTCGGTTTTATATTACTCTAAACATCAAATATCGGAACTGTATTCGTCTTCTTCTGTTATCTGAAAACTATCTGAACCGTAAGTATTTATCTTAGACTGAAAAGATATTGCAGAAGACGGCAACTGAGAATCAACAGTATTAACATCTGTAAACTTCATCTGAGAAGCTATAAACCTAAGTTCAACCTCTCCGGTAGGCCCATTACGATGCTTTGCTATAATTAGCTCTGTAAGACCTTTGGTTACGTTAATATCTTCCAAACCATAGTATTCCGGACGATGCAGGAACAATACTATATCGGCATCTTGTTCAATAGCTCCCGATTCTCTAAGGTGTGTAAGCTGTGGTTTTTTCATACCTCCCGTAGAAGACTCCGCCTGTCGGCTCAGCTGAGCCAATGCTATTATAGGTATGTCTAAGTCTTTGGCTATAGCTTTCAAAGAACGAGATATTTCTGCCACTTCCTGCTCTCTGTTACCCTTTATCTCCTTGCTACCGGTCATCAGCTGTAAATAGTCTATTATCAGCATTTTAACACCGTTTGTTTTTACTAACCGGCGAGCCTTGGCTCTCAATTCTACAATAGATAAGGAAGGGGTATCGTCTATATAAATTGGTGCATTCAGCAAAGGCCTTATCTGGGCATCGAGTTGCGACCAATCATCTTGCCGCATTTTCATACTTCCTTTTATTTTTTCGGAAGGAAGGCCGGATTCTGCTATCAACAACCTCTCTATTAACTGTGTTGGAGCTTGCTCCAATGAGAAGAAGGCTATCGGTATATTAAATTCAACAGCCATATTTCTGGCCATGGTAAGCACAAAGGCCGTTTTTCCCATACCCGGGCGGCCTGCTATAATTACCAAGTCAGAAGGATGCCAGCCGTATGTAATCTTATCTAACGCCATGTAACCGCTCTTGAGGCCGGTCTGCCCATCTTCTTTACTTTGCAGTTCCTCCAGTGCAGTAAGTTTATTCTTTATGATGTCTGCTATAGACTGCTCTCGGCGGCTCATGTTTTTCTCAGACAAGTCAAACAGCCGCTGTTGCAAAGAATTCAGCAAATCATCTACAGGCTCAGACTCGTCGTAAGACTTGCGAAGAGAATCGTTTGTTATGCTTATGACCTCTCGCTGAATATACTTATCTACTAAAATTTTGGCATAATAATGTACATGTACGGCAGCACCTATATCCGAAGTCAGACGAGTAAGATAATCAAGGCCACCAGCTGCATCAAAATCTCCATTCAGTTTAAGCCGCTCGGCCACCGTCATCATATCTATTGGCATAGAAGCACTGCTCAAATTACTTATAGCCCTATAGATAAGCTTATTCTCTGCCTTATAAAAACAATCTTCTTGCAGTACTGTTAAAAGTTCTTCTACTATATCCTGATCCAACATCATAGCCCCAAGCACAGACGCCTCTACCTCCGTAGCTTGCGGCACTTTTACTCCATGTTCCAATGCAGAGATCTCAATATCTATCTCTTTTTTGTTACTCTTTTTTACTGTTTTTGCCATTTACTCTTACGCATTATCCGTTCAGTTTATCCAAGGCTCTCAGAACAGCCTCCACGCCTAATGTTATTTCTTCGTCAGATATACACAAGGGTGGTGCTATTCTGAACGATGTAGGCTGAAACAAAAACCAATCTGTAATCACCCCCTCATCAAGTAGTAAATATAGTATTTTTTTTGCCAGACTTTCATCGCCCAAATCCACCGCTATCAGCAAACCTGCCGCACGAATCTCTTTTACAGCAGGATGCCCTATAAGAGAATCTACTATTTTTTTAGATTTACGATTTACTTCTGCCACCCAGTTTTGAGTGAGCAAAAGCTTCAGAGCAGCTAAAGCAGCGGCGCAGCACACAGGATGGCCGCCAAACGTGGTTATATGCCCCAAGGCCGGCTTACTTTGCCAACTCTGCATTCTTTGCGGGCTGGTAACCATAGCCCCAAGAGGCATCCCACCCCCCAAAGCCTTTGCTAAAGTTAGAATATCGGGTTCTACCCCAAATTTCTGAAAAGCAAACATACTGCCTGTTCGGCCAAAGCCTGTCTGCACCTCATCAAAAATAAGCAAAGCACCGGTTTGAGTGCATCGCTGCCTCAAAGCTTCTAAAAAACCTTGTTGAGGCACTTGTACACCACCTTCCCCCTGAACGGGTTCTATAATTACTGCCGCTGTTTCTTCGGTTATCGCCTTCAGCGATTCCTTATTGTTAAACTCTATATGATCTACAAGAGGAAGTAAAGGACGGAAAGAACCCTTGAAATATTCGCTGTCCATTAGGCTGAGAACACCCTGCGTACTCCCATGATAAGCATTCTTACAAGCCGCTAAACGGTATCTGCCGGTTATTCTTTTGGCAAGCTTTACTGCAGCTTCGTTAGCCTCGCTTCCACTGTTTACATAATAAACACTTTGCAACGAAGGAGGAAGTATAGAGCATAGTAAAGCTGCATGCTCCACCTGAGGTGCCTCTATCATTTCTCCATAAACCATCAGGTGCGCATAATCTTCCACCTGACGCTTAACCGCATCTATAATCTCTCTTCTTCCATGCCCTACATTACTTACAGAAACCCCCGAAATAAAATCGAGATACTTTTTAGTTTCCGAATATAAAAAAACACCCTCCGCCTTTACTATGGTTAAACCTAAGGGGGCGGAGGATGTTTGTCCTACGTGCTTGAAGAAGAGCTCCCTGAGTATATAGGACTCTTGCTCCATATCTGCTTACTGTTTCTTCTTTGATGTGGTTTTCTTTGCTGGTTTTGAAGCCTCTTCTTCAACAACATTGTCGGCTTCTGCATATCTTGAGCTTACCAAAATTCTTCCGCAGTATTCGCATACCACAATCCTTTTGCTCTCATCTATATCTATCTGCCTCTGTGGTGGAATTTTATTGAAGCAACCACCGCAAGCACCTCTTACCACGGTTACTACGGCCATTTTATTTCTTACGTTGCCCCTTACCTTCTCATAGGCAGCCAACATTCTGCTATCTATAAAACTCTTATGTTCTTCGCTCATTTGTTGCAGCTGCTCTATCTCTTTCTCCGTTTCTTTAGCAATGTTAGCCAATTCATTACGCTTAACCTCCAAATCTGCCTCACGACTTTTCATATCGGCAGACAAGAGTGCAAGAGCCTCTTTTTTAGCCACCATATTCTTTGTGCCGTCGTTAGCCTTTTTCTCTGCCAACTGCACCTCCAACTGCTGAAACTCTATTTCTTTTGAGATAGACTCAAACTCACGGTTATTGCGCACATTGTTTCTTTGCTGCTCGTATTTCTTTATGGAAAGGTAGCACTCTTCCACCTTATGCTTCTGGTCTGAGATAAACGCTTCTATCTCTTTGATTTCTTTTTGTATAGCAGCCTGTTTTGTTTTCAGACCGGCTACTTCATCTTCGAGGTCTCTAACCTCTAAAGGCAACTCACCCCTCAATAGATAAATAGCATCTATCTTTGAGTCTGTTTGTTGCAGTAAATACAACTGATGGAGTTTCTTCTCCATTTCTACTGCATCTGCGTTTTTTGTTGAAATCTGAAGTGATGTAAAAGTTTCCCCGCTCAGTGCAGGATTTGCTTTGTTTTTCTTTGTTGCCATATCAAAAATAAAATATAGGGCTGGTATCTGCCTCGCTCAATAGGACGGCAAATTTAGGAAAATTTTTCTTAATTATGCTTTTCAGTAAGTTTATGGCAGGCAGTTCGCTATAATGATGCCCCACATCTATAACCATAAAATCTTTTGGAGAGTAAAAGTTATGATGCGTAACATCGCCGGTAACAAGCACTTGAGCCCCAGCTGCAAGCGCATCGGCAATACTCCCCTGCCCACCTCCGCTGCTAACCGCCACTCTGCTAATTTTAGACACTACGGGCGCAGATGTTCTCACATTTGCAGCACCAAATGCCTTCTTTACATTCTCTATAAACTTTCCGGCGGTTATTGGCTTTGCAAGATTCCCCACTCGGCCAAAACCGTCTTTGCTCAACACGGCACATTTCTCTAACAGTAGCCGGTCTGCCATTATATCATTCAGACCACCAAGGGCCTTATCTAAAGGTGTATGAGAAGAATAAACCGTTATCCCCCTGCGTATGGCAAGCATTATAGAGTCTGACCGTGGTTCGCCCTCCAAAATAGAAAGGCAAGGTTTATGAACAATTAAAGGATGGTGAGTTACTATAATATCGCATCCCTTGTCTGCGGCTTCTTGTACTACAGCAAGGCTGCAGTTTAAGGCAATAAGAGCTTTAGACACATATTTTGCAGGGTTGCCTATTGTAAAACCGCTGTTATCCCATTCGGCCTGTGTTGCAAGAGGGGCAAACTTCTCTATGGCCTCGGCTATCTTGTATGCCTGAATCTTCATTATCCTGATATGTTTATACGCTTGGGAGCGCTATGTGATTCTTTATGTTTTTACACGTTTGGCGCCTTTGAGTTTATATATTCAGCTCGCTATCATGCGCTTCTTGAGTGTCTTGTAAGTCTTGCGGATAATCCTCTGTAATATCCTCGTTTTCAGAAGCAATAGCTAGCAGTTTGGCCTTAATGGAACGCAGCCTCTCTATAATTTCTAACTTTCTGTCTGCACCAGACAGATTCTGCTTCATTCTAAGATATGCTCCCTCCAGAGTCATGCCCGATTCCTTAACCAGATGATGTATCATCTTTAATGTTTCAACATCTTTCTGCGTAAAAAACCTATTGCCCTTTTTGTTGCGCACAGGCTTTATGAAAGACGAAAACTTATTGCTCCAGAACCTGACTAAAGAGGCATTCTCACCCAGTATCTTGGCAACCTCTCCTACAGTATAGTATAACTTACCTTCCTCCATACCATGCAAAAGTACACAACAAGACCGATTAATCCAAAGACTGACCGTTGTTTTCTGCCTTATGTAGTGCCAAAGAATAAGCGTCTGGCCCTACAGATGCAAAGAAATAGCATACCGGATTTACCTTTTTGCTATCAAATAAAACCTCATAATGAAGGTGTGGGGCTATTGTTTTGCCACTCAGTCCCACGCAAGCGATACGAGTGCCTCTGGAGAGAGTATCGCCAACCTTCACCACAATATCTTCTAAATGAGCGTAACGGGTAACATAACCATTCAGATGGTCTATTTCTATTACTTCTCCCTCAGACCTGTCTGCCCTGCTAACAGAAGCAACTATCCCATCTGCCGAGCAAACAACCGGCGTACCTTGCTCACTTGCAATATCTACCCCGCTATGCCACACCACACTCTTGATAAAAGGATTTACCTTTCTTCCTACAGATGCTCCTATAGCCTCCACTCCGCACCCTATTACCGGAATAATAGATGGTATATGCCGGCTGCTACTGCCCAAATAAGCCAGATTACTCTTTATGGAATCTATCTGTTCATTTACCTTTTTTGCCAAAGCAAGTGTTCTGCCAATATCCAGATTATGCCCCATTTCTAAATGATACATATCTTCTATGGGGTAGGTTCCGAATATAGATTTGTAAATCTTCCCGTCTTTTGCCTCTAAAAGTTTTATAGCGGTGTCGGCCTCCCTTACCTGCTGCTCCAAAGTATCGAGATACCGTGCCCTGCGCCTGTTTTCTTTAAGCATACGAGCATCTTCTCCATAATATATCATATTGGCTAACAATATATAATATATTACCGCCAATGGTATGCTCGCTAAAAAATATCGCAACAATCGTCTAAAGGTCATTTTGATTCCTCTCTAATTAAACGCGAATATTCCTCGCTACTGATATTGCTGTCGAAAAAGTTGAAGGGATTAACTTTTCTTCCCATATATTCCACTTCATAATGCAGGTGCGGCCCCGTGCTCTTTCCGGTAGAGCCCATATAGGCTATCTTATCGCCCCTCTTTACTCTATCTCCCTGATGAACAAGCACGCTGTGCAAGTGCGCATACCTCGATTTATAACCAAAGCCGTGATTGATAACTATTTCGTTTCCGTAGCCTGTAAACTTTATATCTACTTTTTCTACTTGCCCATCGCCTGTAGCATAAATTTCTGTACCCTGCTTGCCAGCCAAATCTACACCTGAATGAACTTTAGCCGCACCGTTCATAGGATCTGAGCGCACTCCAAAGCGGCTGGTAATATGTATCTTATTTAAGAAAACAGGAGGTATGGAAGGTACGCAGGCAGACATCTTTCCGGCACTTTCTGCCATAGGTTCCATAATATGGTAACTATGCTCCAATCGGGCTATCATATCATATATCTGACTTATGCTATATTTGAAAACCACAGTAGTATCAACTGCCTCTATACCAAAAGATGAACGGTATATGCTATTGTCTCTTTCGTTGAGTTCTTCTATACGATAGAAAAGACTATGCATTTTTTCCTCTATATTCTTCTGGCGTATATCCAACATAGCAGCCCGCTCTTCTAACTGCACTCGCCGAGGAGTTTTAAGGTTAAACACTTCTACATACAGAAAGTAATAGACAACAAAGGCCACAAGGCTTAAAGCAAAGAGCCCGCCTCCATGTTCCAACAGCTTAGTAAAGCCTTTCTTATCTATGTCTTTATTGATTTTATCCAATAAATGTTATTTTTGTATGTTTTGCACCAATTGCAAAAACCGTACTAATTTTTTAAAGAATAATAATTAAACAGATTCTTTATGGAATCAAAACTCATCAGAAAAACATTCCTGGAATTTTTCCGGCAGAAAGAACATACCATTGTACCAAGTGCGCCGATGGTTATCAAAAACGATCCTACACTTATGTTCACCAATGCCGGAATGAACCAGTTTAAAGATATATTCCTGGGCAACACCACTCCCTTTGCCCGCCGTGCGGCAGACACGCAAAAGTGCCTGAGGGTAAGCGGAAAGCACAACGACTTAGAAGAAGTGGGTATAGACACTTACCACCATACTATGTTTGAAATGCTGGGCAACTGGAGCTTTGGAGATTACTTTAAGAAAGAAGCCATAGAATGGAGTTGGGAGTTGCTTACTAAAGTGTTTAAGATAGATCCAAACAGGCTATACGCTACGGTATTTGAAGGCTATGAACCAGATGGTTTGACAACAGACGAAGAGGCGCGTAGCAACTGGTTATTATATTTGCCACAAGACAGGGTTTTGCTTGGAAACAAGAAAGATAACTTTTGGGAAATGGGAGAAACCGGCCCTTGTGGCCCTTGCAGCGAAATTCATATAGATCTCCGCAGCGATGAAGACAGAGCTAAGATACCCGGAAAAGAGCTGGTAAATAAATCCAACCCGTTGGTTATAGAAATCTGGAACCTTGTGTTTATGCAGTATAACCGCAAGGCAGACGGGAGTCTTGAAAAACTGCCACACCACAATGTAGATACAGGTATGGGGTTTGAAAGGCTTTGCATGGCCCTGCAAGGCAAAACCAGCAACTACGATACAGACGTATTTACTCCTCTGATTTCTAAGATAGGAGAAATTGCCGGCAAAGATTACGCTACCGCAGACGAAAAAACAAGAATTGCTATGAGAGTGGTTTCCGACCATGTCAGAGCAATTACATTTTCTATAGCAGACGGCCAGTTGCCTTCTAATGTAAAAGCCGGATATGTTATCAGAAGAATTCTCAGAAGAGCAGTCAGATACGCTTACACATTTCTGAATGTAAAGGAGCCCCTATTGTACAAACTCGTACCCACTCTCGTAGAGCAGATGGGCGATTCTTTTCCGGAGATAGAAAAACAGCAAGACCTTATTTCAAAGGTCATAAAAGAAGAAGAAGATTCTTTCTTGCGTACTCTCGAAAGAGGAATACGCCTTATGGATGAGCTTGTTAGCAAATCTAAACAAGAGGGCAAGAATACTATAGACGGCACAGATGCCTTTGTTCTGTATGATACTTTTGGCTTTCCTATAGACCTTACTGAACTGATTGCAAAGGAAAACGGCTTGGAGGTAGAACACTCCGGCTTTGAAGCAGAGTTAAAAAAACAGAAAGAGCGTAGCCGTAATGCCGATGCCAAGCAAGAAGGAGATTGGATTAACGTATCTTCTTCTGAAGAAGAATCTGTTTTTACAGGTTACGATACAACCTCAGAAAATTCAGTTAAGATTCTGCGCTACCGCCAAGTAAAAACCAAGGGTAAAAATCTGTTCCACATTGTGCTCAACAAAACCCCGTTCTATGCAGAAAGTGGCGGACAAGTGGGAGACTCCGGCTTTATAGAAAACCCAAACAATTCAGAAAAAATTAAGGTTATAAATACCGTAAAAGAAAACGGCCTCTCCATACACGTTACAGAAAAACTACCTTCCGATACTTCGGTTTGTTTTACAGCAAGTATAGACGAAGAAAAAAGGCTTGCCACAGCTGCAAATCACAGTGCTACACACCTGTTAGATTTTGCATTGAGAAAGATTCTGGGTACCCACATAGAACAAAAGGGCTCGTTTGTAAGCCATCAGGTTCTCCGATTTGATTTTTCTCACTTTGAAAAAGTTCAGCCAGATAAACTGCGCCAGGTAGAACAATTGGTAAACTCTCTTATAAGAGCAGATATAAAGCAGGTAGAATTGCGAGACGTGCCTATTGAAGAAGCTAAAGAATTAGGAGCAATTGCCTTGTTCGGAGAAAAATACGGCAGCAGAGTGAGGGTTATAAAATTTGCAGACAGCGTAGAGTTCTGTGGCGGCACCCACATTCCTTCTACCGGTATGATAGGCTACTTTAAGATAATCTCCGAAAGTGCCATTGCTGCAGGAGTCAGAAGAATAGAGGCTACTACCGGAAAGAATGCAGAAGATATGATCTATGCGGCAGAAGACATGATTCAGAGCCTTAAAGAATTGTTTAAGAATGCCCCTAATGTGTTAGACAGCGCCAAAAGACTGATGATGGAAAACGAACAGTTCCGCAAAGCTGCAGAAGACATGATGAAGGCAAGAGCTGCCGCCATAAAAGAAAAGGTAAAAAATGCGGCAGAGAATATAAATGGCATAGATTTTATTACTCTCAAAGGAGAATATCCTATGGAGGTACTAAAAACAGTTGCTGCTATGCTAAGAACTGAGTGCAAGAACACAGTGTTTGCCGCTGGCATCACAGAGCCATCCAAGCCTGGTTTGGTACTGATGTACACAGATGATTTAGTTGCAAAGGGTATGAATGCAGGCAACGACATACGCCCTGCAGCTAAGTTTATCAATGGCGGCGGAGGCGGACAGCCGTTTTTTGCAAGCGCAGGAGGAAAAAATGCAGAAGGCATAGAAGCCGCCTTAGAGAGCATAAAGAAAACGCTAAGTCAATAAAAGCCAAAGAATGAGCAACACTCCGGAAGCACAACAATCATTATCAAGAAGAATATCTGGTTCTATAGATAACTTCTTGCGAAAAATCGGGGTAAAAACCCTCGATTTATACATGTTCAAGTCTTTCTTGGGGCCGTTTGCCATGACATTTGCCATAGTAACATTTATTTTGGTAATGCAGTTTCTATGGCTCTATATAGATGAATTAGTGGGTAAAGGCTTGGGGCTTAGAGTAATATCACAATTTTTAATGTGGGGTAGTTTTACTCTTATTCCGTATGCCCTGCCACTGGCAACCCTCTTAGCCTCTATAATGACAATGGGTAATCTCGGAGAAAACTCCGAACTTCTCTCTATGAAGGCTGCCGGTATCTCTCTCCAGAGAATAATAAGACCACTTAGCTATGTAGCCGTAATTATTGTGGTAGGAGCCTTTTTTGCCTCAAATAATCTTATTCCAATAGCTTGGAACAAAATATACACACTCAGAGAAGACATTACCAACACCAAAGAAGAAATTAAAATTCCTATTGGTATATTTTACGATGGAATAGATGGTTACTCCATTAGAGTGGGAAGCCGAGACGATGATATGCTGATGCATCAGATAATGATTTACAACCACTCAAAAGAGAACGGAAACTCAGACCTTACCATTGCAGACTCCGGAAGGTTTTCCATTACTCCAGACAAAAAAGGATTGTTGATTACTCTATATAACGGCGTTAATTATCAAGAAGATAACTATAGAACCTACTCCGATACATCACTCAATCTGCAAAAAATCAAATTCAGTTTTCAACAGATTGTAGTGCCTTTGGAAAACTATGCTTTTACCGGTTCAAAGGAGGGAAGGTTTGGCAACGAGGTAATGGCAAAGAATATAGTGCAACTACGCCACGACAGAGATTCGCTTATAATGGCCAACGATTCTTCTATGAATCACCATGTTCGCCGAGCTACCCATGCAGATTGGCTGTATCATCAAGACCAGCTGGACACATCCAGAAACAAAGGCTTTAGAGAAAGTTTTAAAACAGAACAACTATATCATTGGAAGTCTGCAGAAGATAAAGCTACCGCATACGCCAGCGTTTATTCTGCCCTGAACAATGAGTTACACGCTTTTAGTTTTCACCATGCCCGGATTTTCCAAACAGCCTATCCGCTAAGAAGAACCATAATAGAAACATACCGCAAGTTTACCCTCAGCCTCGCCTGTCTGATATTCTTTTTTATAGGCGCTCCAATAGGTGCCATAGTAAGAAAGGGAGGCTTGGGAACACCCGCCATAATATCCATTCTGTTTTTTGTACTCTACTGGGTTATAGATATAAGCGGCAAGAAGCTTGCAAACGATGGCGCAATTTCTCCATTTATAGGATCTTTTATTTCTACATTGATTCTGGCACCTCTCGCAGCATTTCTAACGTGGAAGTCTATACAAGACTCCTCTATTTTTAACATGAATCTTTTCTTTAAGAATGTAAAAGATTTCTTTGCAAGGCTATTCAGCAAAACCAAGAGATTGCAGCACAGATTAAAGATACAACAGATTCTGCACAGAGAACATGAAATAGAGCAACGTGTTAACAAACAAAACAATACACTACAAAAATAGAGCAGTGCACAGATGAAAAATTCTCTTAAAATCATATACATGGGCACTCCGGAGTTTGCGGTTGCTCCCCTAAAAGCCTTGCTCGATGCAGGTTACAACATTCCGGCGGTTGTTACGGTTCCAGACAAGCCAAAAGGCAGAGGCTTGCAAGTGGCACAAAGCAGCATAAAAGAATTTGTACTCCAGTATAGCGCCCGAAAAATAGATATTCTGCAACCCGAAAAACTCCGCAACGAAGAGTTTTTACAGCAGCTTAAAAGCTACAACGCAGATCTCTTTATTGTAGTGGCTTTTAGAATGTTACCAGAAGTAATATGGAAGATGCCCAAGTTAGGAACCTTTAATCTGCACGCCTCACTACTGCCAAAATTCAGAGGGGCTGCTCCTATAAATTGGGCTATTATACAAAAAGAAAAAGAAACCGGAGTTACCACTTTTTTTATAGACCATAATATAGATTCTGGCAATATTCTCCTGCAGTCAACAACCAAAATAGAAGAAAGAGAAACAGCCGAAACTCTGCATAATCGCCTGAAGGAGATGGGCAGTAGGCTGGTTCTTCAAACAGTGCAGGGTATAGAAAACAATTCTATTACCCCACAGCCGCAAGACACTTCGCAGCTTAGCCCCAACATAACCCAAGCCCCAAAACTAAATAAGACAAACTGCAGGATAAACTGGCATACAAACGCAGAAGATGTTGATGCTCAAGTAAGAGGGCTTTGCCCATATCCTGCCGCAATAACAACACTTAAAACCACAAAGGGAGATAACATAGAGCTTAAAATTTTTTCCACAGAAGTTGTCAAAGGATTAGACAGTTCTGCAAAACCTTGCGGCAAGGCATGGATATCCAACCAGTCTATTTTTGTACAGTGCAACACAGGAGTAGTAGAAATAACTTCGCTGCAACCGGCCGGCAAAAAACGCATGGGAGCTAAAGATTTTATAAACGGGCAGAGACATCTTATAGAAGACGATAACCTGTTTTTTGTCTGATACAAAACCCATAGCCGCATGAAAGCTTCTCAGAAAACAAACACTTCAGGCCCCAATGCTGTTTCTAACATCATTATTCTCTGCGATGGAGATTTTCCAACCCAAGGCCCCGGATTGCAAGTTCTCAGACAAGCTGCCAAAGCCAAAGAAGAATACATTATAATTGCCTGCGACGGAGCATTTTTACACTTATTGCAGAACAACATAAAGTGCGATTACATTGTAGGCGATATGGATACTCTGCCAAAAAAATATCACAGACAGTTCAAACAGATAATACACAAAGAAGAAGAACAAGATTATAACGATTTGGCAAAAGCTTTCCGCTTTGCAAATACCCTGATAGAAAAAGACATCGATTTACATAAAGAGCCAAATGCAAGCCAAATAACAACACGGCACAAAAATACATTACACACTCCGCAAGAGACTATATATCTAACTAAGAACAAGTTTATAACCAAGCCAAAATCTGTTTACAACATCACAATTCTCGGAGCTACCGGAAAAAGAGAAGACCACGCATTAGGCAATATATCCTATCTGCCAGACTTTGCTAAAACCCTGAGAGAAAAATTCCCATCAACACCCGTTAATATCTGCATGATAACAGATTATGGAATATTTGCACCAATACTTGGTACTACAAAAATTAAAGGGATGCCAGGCAACAAGCTCTCTGTCTTCTCCTTCGATCAAACCCTTCGGATATGCTCAACAGGCCTACTATACAAAACACATGATGTGGTATTTGATATGTGGTGGAAAGCCACTCTAAACACCTTTAGAACTCAAAACGTGCTACTTAAATTTAGCCATCCGGCCAAAGCCCTGCTCTATTTTCCGTTCTAAAAACCCTACGAAAGTGCCCCTTTTCGATGGGCCAAATGAGCAAAAGCAAACTTGCTTGGATTTGCCATACGGATTAGGCTAAGAACATACCTACCATAGCTGCAGAAACAAGTGCCACAAGAGCAGAACCAAGCAAGGCTCTTATTCCATACTCGCCAAGGATAGATTGTTTATTAGGAGCCATTCCTCCCACTCCACCTATAATAATACCAATGGAAGCAAAGTTGGCAAAACCACAGAGAACATAGGTTGCCATTACTATAGACTTAGGAGAAGAGAATACTGAATTTTGGAGCATCTCTGTAAGAGAACCATATCCTATGAATTCCGTTAGAATCAGCTTTTCTCCAAGAAGCCTGCCCACAAGACCTATATCTTCTCCAGGAACTCCGATAAGCCAGATTATAGGATAAAACAGATAAGACAGAATACATTCTAAATTAAGATCTGTATAACGACCATCTGAAATCTGCGCAATCCAACGGTCCATGGCCGGAAAACTTATGATATTCAAAATGTAATTCACTCCGGCTATCAACGCATAGAATACAAGAAGCATGGCTGCCACGTTTGCGGCCAACTTTAAGCCCTGCGTAGTTCCTATTGATATGGCATCTAATACATTGCTGCCAAGTTTTTCCTTAGAAACCTGAACCGAATTATCCACTTCCTCTGTTTCTGGTTTAAGAATTTTAGCCATGGCAATTGCCCCAGGTGCCGCCATTACAGAAGCACTCAATAAGTGCTTGGCAAATTCTACTGTCATAATAGGATCGCCGCAACCCAACATACCTATATACGCAGCCAATACTCCGCCACTCATAGTTGCCATACCAGATACCATAATGAGCATCAACTCACTACGGCTCATCTTAGGAATATACTCCTTAACCATCAGCGGCGCCTCTGTCTGCCCAAGAAAAACATTGCCGGCACAAGACAAAGACTCGGCTCCGGAAATGTTCATGAGCTTAGACATTATCCAACCCATTACCCAAACAATCTTCTGCAGTATTCCTAAATAAAACAGCAGACTGGTGAGGGCAGAAAAGAATACGATTGTAGGAAGTATCTGGAATACAAATATATATCCAACGCCTGTAGTATCCATCAATGGCCCGAACAAGAAATCTGCTCCTGCCTTTGTCCAGCCCAATACAGCCACAAAACATTTACCAAATACTTCAAAAAACTTTTGCACTGCCGGAAACATCAGCACAGAAAAAGCTATGATAAACTGGAGTAACAGAGCCATACCCACAGTGCGCCAGTTAATCCTCTTACGGTCTGTAGAAAATAACCAAGCTACTAAAATTATAACAGCTATTCCAAGAATGCCTTTAGCTATAGCTCCTGTACTAAAGCTCAGTTCCTTTGCTTGAAGAATCCTGGCAAACATTTCTTTCCTCTTTGCCAGAGCCTGCTCATTGGCTATTTCTTCTGGTTTGTCTGACGATGCTGTAAGCACAGGACCACCATCCTGAACAACCTGCTCCTGCAAAGGCTCTACAGTGCTGCCTTGCTGCAGGGTATCTGCATCTGAACCAACGGCAGCCTTCACAATGCCACACACAAAACCCACTGCAATAATTACCAATGCAACCTTTAGGAATTTAGGCCCCATAAGTCCTATTCTCGGCCCACTTTTCTTTGATGTATTCTTCATAACATTTACCAAGATAACTTCCACAAAAATAATAAATTTATATTTTTTCTTACTTTTGTCTTCGTATGTTTTTTGAACTCCTACATAACAATCCAGACAGCCACGCAAGAGCCGGCATCCTCCATACAGACCATGGAGATATTCCCACCCCCATTTTTATGCCGGTAGGAACTGTGGGGAGCGTTAAAGGGGTATATCATCGCGATTTGCTTAAAGACATCAACGCAAAAATCATATTAGGAAACACCTACCATCTGCTCCTTAGACCTGGAACAGCACTAATAAACAAGGCAGGTGGGCTTCATAAGTTTGTGGGATGGGATAGTCCTATACTCACAGACAGTGGTGGTTTTCAAGTATTTTCTTTAGCAGCAAATCGTAAAATTACGGAAGAAGGTTGCACTTTCCGCTCTCACATAGACGGCTCTAAGCATGTATTCACTCCAGAGAATAACGTGGATATCCAGAGAATGATAGGTGCAGACATCATAATGGCTTTAGATGAGTGTACCCCGGGTACGGCAGATTATGCCTACGCCAAAAAGTCTATGGACAGAACTCACCGTTGGCTACACAGATGCATTGCAAGATTTAAAGAAACAGAGCCCTTGTATGGTTACCGGCAGTTCTTCTTCCCTATTGTTCAGGGCTGTATCTATCCAGCACTCAGAAGAGAAGCCGCCAAAATTATTGCAGATACAGATATGGATGGCTGCGCAATTGGAGGGCTGAGTGTAGGCGAGCCTACAGAACAAATGTACCAAATGTTAGATGTGCTCAAAGACGAGCTCCCTACACATAAACCTCGCTATCTCATGGGTGTAGGCACGCCAGCCAATATATTGGAAGGAATAGACAGGGGAATAGATATGTTCGATTGTGTGATGCCTACCCGTAATGGCCGAAACGGAATGCTATTTACCTGGGAGGGAACCATCAATATCAAAAACCGAAGATGGGCAGAAGATTGTTCGCCGATAGACCCTCAAGGAACATCTTTTGTAGATCATGCCTATACCAAAGCATATCTAAGGCATATGTTTGTGGCTGGCGAAATGTTAGGCGCACAAATTGCAAGTTCGCATAACCTTGCCTTCTATCTCCAATTAGTAACAAAGGCAAGAGAACATATAATAGCGGGAGACTTCAAACAGTGGAAAGAAAAAACCGTTGCAAAGTTGTCGCAGAGGATAAGCTGAATATAAGATGTTTAGACTGAGCAAAGAGTACATACAGAAAGAGCTAAAAGACTTTAAGCCGCAGATAACCACTATAGACCGGTACATAATCAAAAAATTTATCGGAACGTACGCGGTGGCCCTGCTGTTAATAATAGGCATTGTGATTATCTTCGACCTCAGCGAAAAGATAGATAAGTTTGTTGATAATCAAGCCCCTCTAAACCTGATATTATTTAAGTACTACGCCAATTTCATTCCCTACTTTGTGAACATGTTTTCGCCGATGTTTGTTTTTATTACGGTAATCTTCTTCACATCTAAAATGGCGTACAATACAGAAATCATAGCCATACTTGCAGGAGGAATAAGCTTCAGAAGACTTATGTGGCCTTACTTTATATCGTCTGCCGCAATAGTTCTTTTTACCTTATTGCTAAACCTGTACGTTATTCCACCGTGCAACAAAGGCAGGCTGGAGTTTGAGCAAACTTATGTGAGAAAAAAATACATAAACAGCGCCCGCAACGTACATTATCAGATTTCGCCGGGGACATTTCTATATGTACAAAGTTTTGCCACCTTCAACAATACCGCATACGGCTTTTCTTTAGAAACCATTCAAGGACACGATATAGTATCTAAGCTAAGTGCAACAGAAGCTCAATGGGATACCACCAAACATTGCTGGGCCCTCAAAGATTATATTCTGCGTACATTTGAAGATGGACAAGAGAGAGTAACCACCGGCAAAACTTTGGATACGGCAATAAGTGTAACAGTAGATGATTTCTACCGCAGGCGAAATACCGTTCAAACCCTGCCCCACAAGCAGTTAAAGCAACTGATAAAAAATCAGAAATCCAGAGGCGATAAAGACGTAATGTTCTCTCTTATAGAACAGCACGAAAGGTGGGCCATGCCTTTTGCAGCATTTATACTAACTCTGATAGGAGTATCGCTGTCGTCTGTAAAAAGAAGAGGTGGTATTGGTATGAACATAGGAATCGGCATTGCGCTCAGCTTCTCCTACATTCTATTCCTCAGATTTGCACAAATGTTTGTCTATTCCGGAACCCTTCCGCCATTTATAGCCATCTGGCTGCCTAATATAATCTTTTTGGCAATTGCCATATACCTGTATCGCATCGCTCCAAAATAAGCAATTAACATTTTGTTAATTACCTCCATTAGTACAAAATCATCTGGACGGGATTATACCCCTTCTTATTTTTGTACTAACGAAACTTAGCCAGAAAGGTTTAGTATTCTCCTCTTTCTACTTTTGCTTTGCAAACCTTCAGCATGTCGTCTATCATTTCCTGAAGACCCCACTTAGGATTCCAGCCCCATTCTTCTCTTGCACAGCTGTCGTCCATAACATCTGGCCAGCTGGCTGATATAGCGGCTTTTACAGGATCTACCTGATAATCCCATGTAAAAGAAGGTATTCTCTTTTTTATTTCTGTAAAGAGCTCTTCCGGGGTAAAGCTCATAGATGCAATGTTAAACGAATTGCGATGTACAAGCTTTGAAGGATCGGCCTCCATCAGCTGAGTGGTTGCCTCCAATGCATCGGGCATATAAACCATATCCATGTAGGCATCCTTTGGTACGGTGCAAGTATATTTTCCGTTTTTAACCACTTCGTAGAAAACCTCTACTGCATAGTCTGTTGTACCACCGCCCGGCAAACAACCATTAGATATGATTCCGGGAAAACGCACGCTACGAGTATCTACCCCAAATCTTTTAAAGTAATAATCGCTGAGAAGTTCACCACTAACCTTGCATACTCCATAAATTGTATCCGGTCTCATGATAGTATCCTGAGGTGTTTTGTAATGAGGAGTGTTGTTGCCAAACGCTCCAATAGAAGATGGAGTAAAAAGAGCACATTTGAATTCCCTTGCAAGATTCAACGAGTTTACAAGTGCTCCCATGTTTATCTTCCATGCAAGATCCGGATTCATCTCCCCTTTTGCAGAAAGAAGGGCTACAAGGTTATATATACCGTCTATCCCGAAATCTTTGACAGCCTTTGCATATCCGTCATAATCAAGTGCATCCAACTGCACTGCTTTGCAGGTTTCGCTGAGTTTTTTAACAACCTCAGGTCTAACTTCTGCTGCAATCACATTTTCTGCACCGTATGTCTTCTGCAGGTGAGGAACTAATTCAGTTCCTATCTGGCCACCTGCTCCTACTACCAATATTTTTTTCATAAATATCCTTTATCTTTATACTTTGAATAACCTAATAAACTCAAAGCCTTGCTTCAAGAGTTAACTCTTATTGCAGAGTTGCGGAACTCTTGCCACAAACTTTGAAACTTTTTATTTATTTGCATGCAAAAATAATGAAATAATACATTTATTGATATAAAACTTTAAGGCAGAAAGCAAATACTCCAAAAAATGGTTGCTGATAGTTATAAAGAAAATTTTTGGGCCGATATTCAACAATTGGCCAAAGAAGCCGGCTTTGCCGATTGTGGGTGCGCAAGAGCGCTACCCTTAGCCGGTTCTTTAGATGAATGCCGCTATATGGAGGCAGAGCAACTTGGGCATTTTGGCAATATGGAGTATCTCAAACGAAACATAGATAAGAGGATGAATCCGGCTTTATTGTTAGAGGGCGCAAAAAGCATAATAGTTTTTCTTGTGCCTTTCGGGCAAAAAAAGTATGCTAAGGAGCAGCAAACACAACAAACCACACTTAAAGTATCGGAATTTGCTTTTGGCTTAGATTATCATATCATAATAAAAGAAAAACTAAATGCAATTGCCTCCTACATAGAAGACCAGATAGATTCTGCGGTAGAGCCTGCTGCAACTGACAACCAAAGCGAACCTACCAACAGCCGCAAAAGAAAGCTTAGACATTGCAGAGCGCTTATAGAGCCTGCTGCAACAGACAACCAAAGCGAACCTACCAACAGCCGCAAAAGAAAGCTTAGACATTGCGGAGCGCTTATAGAACCTGCTGCAACTGACAACCCAAGCGAACCTGCCAACAGCCGCAAAAGAAAGCTTAGACATTGCAGAGTATTTACAGATTCTGCACCCGTGATGGAAAGGGCCTGGGCGGTAAGAGCCGGCTTAGGTTTTATAGGCAAAAACAACTTCTTTATCAGCCCAAAGGCCGGCATAAAAAATTTTATAGGTATAATAATAACCACAGCCGAATTGCCTTATCACGATAAAATTATGGAAAACGCCTGCGGCAGTTGCACAAAATGTCTAAGTGCCTGCACACAAAAAGCTCTCTATGCGCCTTATAAGATAGATGCCTCCAGATGCTTGTCTTACAAAACCATAGAGGCACCTCTGCCAAAACACAGCAGCATTTACACATATACTACAGCACCGTCTGAAAATACAGAAAATCAAGAATGTACAAAAAATGCAGGCAAGTGGATTTTTGGCTGCGACGACTGCATGAATGCCTGCCCGTGGAATAGCTTTAACAAAGATGGCTGGCCGGAGTTTTCATATAACCAAAACAAACTGCAGCAACTTACAACGGAAAAATGGCTCAATATGAGCCAAGAAGAATTTGAGGCCGATTACAAGAATACCCCACTCACAAGAGCCGGATTAGAAAAAATCAAAAATAACATATCGCTATGAAGATTATTACGCAAATAGATATTCCAGCACCTCAAAAGCCAATAGATTTTTCAAACAAAATTCTGTGCATAGGCAGTTGCTTTGCCGATACCATAGGAGAAAAGCTTAAAATACATGGTTTTAATTGCCTTGTAAATCCGTTTGGCACTCTTTACAATATTTATTCAATATTCAACTCCCTTGTAAGGCTCGGCAATGTAGTTCCCTTTACAGAAGATGATGTGTTTCTCAGACCTGATGGTAAGTTTGTTACATGGAGCCACCACTCCAGATGCGGTCTTAAAGAAACAGAAGGCTTTACTGCAGCAGATTTTCTCAAAAAAGCAAATACAGAACTAAAACAAGCTGCAACTTTTTTAGCTCAGGCAGATACGGTGCTTATAACTTTAGGCACCTCTTATATATTCAAACTCAAAGGCACTGAATCTGTTGTTTCTAACTGCCATAAATTGCCGGCAAAGAACTTTGACAGAGTATTTGTTCCAGAAGCTTTTACCGCAGAAAAAATTCTCCGCCTGGCCGCTATGTTTCCTGAAAAAAGATTGATTTTTACAGTAAGCCCTATACGCCATCTTGCAGATGGGGCGCATGGCAACAACTTGTCTAAAAGCTCTTTACTTCTGGCCATAGATAATGCTATTAACAGCGCAAAAGCCTCCATAGCTTCCGTTAGCGCAAAATCTCACCCTTATGCTCTCATAGAATACTTTCCCTCTTATGAAATTATGATGGACGAACTAAGAGACTATCGCTGGTATGCAGAAGATATGACACACCCCTCAGAAGCCGCTGTAAAATATATTTTTGAACGGTTTACAGAAAGTTTTATCGCCAAGGAATGTTACCCGCAAATGCAGCAGAAAGTCAAACTATGGAAAGCAGCTCAGCATAGTGTATAGCTTTGCTCATCTGGCTTATCGAAAAGGTTACTATATTTGATAGCAATATTATATCTAAGTTTTCATGACTCTAAAATTCACAGCTATGAAAAAGCTTTTTTCTCCCCTTATCATGCTGATGCTTTTTTGTATCAGCGCAAGTGCCGGCAAGATTGTAACAGACAGTCTTTACAGCAATATTCTAAAAACCACTCAGAAATACAATGTATATCTGCCGGATGGATTCGACAAAGCAGATAAAAAGTATCCCGTTATTTACCTTCTGCATGGCCTTTATGGTTGTTATTCAGATTGGGTACAAACCGGCAATATGAAACTTGTGGCAGATGAGCTCATAGCAAGTGGCGAGGCAAAGGAAATGGTTATTATAATGCCAAACGCGGGCAGTGCCGATGTAAGAAACTATCAAAATGGCTATTTTAACGTAGAAGATTGGCCGTACGAAGACTTTTTCTTTCAAGAGTTTATGCCGGAAGTTGAAAAGAAATACAGAATAATCTCAGATAAACAGCATCGGGCCATAATGGGTTTGAGCATGGGAGGAGGCGGCAGCGTAGTATATTGTCAGAAACATCCGGATATGTTCTCCAGCTGCTATGCAATGAGTGCTTGGTTAGATAACAAAAGTGGCCAAGTAGGAGGCAGAAATGAGAAGAAAGACAAACTCTGGATTGTATCGCAAAGCGTATCTGCCAATTCAGCCATAGATTTTGTTGGCAATGCTAACGAAGATACCGTTCAGAAACTACGCACCATAAAATGGTTTATAGATTGTGGCGACGACGATATACTCATGGATCTTTCCGTGCTGTTATTTCAAAAGATGAGAGCCAAGAGAATAAAAGCAGAGCTAAGAATAAATAACGGTGTGCACAACTGGGAATATTGGCATTTGGCTCTGCGACAAGCCCTGCCATTTGCTTCCAGAAACTTCGGACTTTAACTTGGTGAAAAAGAAAAAAGGGGTTGCCAAAAATACTTTGGCAACCTCTTTTTGTAAGTATAGGTTTTATACCTTTCTACTTGGATTCTTCGGTTTCTGATGCCTTAGCCTCAGGCTTAGATTCTGTCTTAGGCTCTGTGGCCTCTGCTTTAGGAGCAGCCTTCTTTGCACGGCTTCTTCTGGTAGTAGTCTTCTTTTCAGCCTTAACTTCTTTTTCTACAGGAGCTACAGCAAAATCTACCAACTCTATGTATGCCATGTCGGCAGCATCACCGGCACGGAAGCCTGTCTTGAGAATGCGTGTATATCCACCAGGACGCTCGCCAACCTTAGGGGCTACTGTGCGGAAAAGCTCAGTAACAGCTTCTTTCTGCTTGAGGTAGCTAAAAACCACACGGCGATTAGCAGTGGTATCGGTTTTACTCTTGGTAATAAGAGGCTCTACGTAAACTCTCAAAGACTTAGCCTTGGCAAGTGTTGTCTGTATGTGCTTGTGCAAAATCAGAGAACAAGCCATATTGGAAAGCATTGCCTTACGATGACCGCTTTTACGCCCAAGATGATTTATTGTCTTATTGTGTCTCATTTCTTAAACTATTTATCAATGTTATACTTACTGGTGTCCATTCCAAAATGTAAGCCATGTTTTTCTACAAGAGCCTCTATTTCTGTCATAGACTTCTTACCAAAGTTGCGGAACTTCAAAAGCTCATTCTTCTGGTGCGAAACAAGGTCTGCAAAGGTCTCTATATCTGCTGCTTTAAGGCAGTTGATAGCCCTTACGCTCAAATCCTGATCTGTGAGTTTGGTGTTAAGTAACTGACGCATTCTCATATCATCTTCGTTGAGAGAGTTATCCTCGGTTTTTCCAGGGTCGTCTATCTCTATTCTGTCTTCTGAGAAGAGCATGAAGTGATATATCAAAATTTTAGCTGCCTCTAACAGAGCATCCTTAGGGTTAATGCTGCCATCTGTTGTTACCTCAAGAGAAAGGCTCTCATAATCTGTCTTTTGCGCAATACGGCAAGGCGCTACAGTGTACTTGACATTGATTATTGGTGTAAAGATGGAATCTATTGCTATTGTTCCTAACGGAGCATTATCATTCTTGTTTTCCTCTGCAGGCACCCAACCTCTACCCTTTCCAATAGTGAGCGTAACCACCAACTTAACAGATTCTTCCATAGAGCAGATATGCTGCTCCGGATTAAGAACCTTAAAAGAAGACAGTTTCTTGGAAATATCATCGGCAGTAAACTCTTTCTTACCCCCAACTGTAAAAGTAACGGTTTCTCCTTCTTCAGTTTCTATCATTCTCTTGAATCTAACCTTTTTAAGGTTCAGAATGATATCTATAACCCCTTCAATTACTCCGTTAATAGTATCAAACTCATGATCTACTCCCTCTATCTTTACAGAAGTAATTGCAAAGCCTTCAAGAGAAGAGAGCAGTACCCTTCTGAGAGCATTTCCTATGGTAATACCATATCTTGGTTCGAGTGGTTTAAACTCAAACTTACCAACGGTATCCGTAGTCTCGAGCACCAGAAGTTTTTCGGGTTTTTGAAATGCTAATATTGCCATTAATTCAATGATTTATTTAGAGTACAACTCAACAATTAACTGCTCCTTAATATTCTCAGGAATATCGGCACGCTCGGGCTTGTGCAGGAACTTGCCGCTCTTAGAAGCTTCATCCCATTCCATCCAGGGGTATTTGCTGTGATTGAATCCGGCAAGAGCGGCTTCAATAACTTCGAGGCTCTTCGACTTCTCACGAACACCTACTACCATTCCGGGCTTCACGGCGAATGAAGGAATATTAACAACCTTGCCATCAACCACAATATGCT
>DFIA01000058.1 GCA_002372015.1 Bacteroidales bacterium UBA3709
TCCTTGCGTTTTCGGGTTTTCTTTGTAGAATTTTCCATTCCTTTTCCACAGATTTAGTTAGGGGTTTTTGCAGAATTTTCTACTGTTTTTCTGCAGATTTATTCAGGCGTCTTTGCAGCTTCTCTGCTCCTATTTTCACTTTTTTCAGCAGACTTTTCGGTAGTTTTCGATGCTTCTATATATTTAAAAAGACTTCATAGCTCAGGGCTTTGTGTCTTTCTGTTTTCCGTAATCTTTTTTTCGCTTTTAGATATACCGGTTTTGCTCTTTGCATTAGCATATTCCGGGTGTTTCATGTTGTATTCCGTGGGCCCTTCATAGGTCTTCGGGCGGTGCGTTGTTTCCTGCCTCTTTCGCTGTTGTGCCCTTTGGCACAGTTGCGTTGGGGCAGGGGCATCGTGCTTGCTACAACAGGCAAGCAGACACATTGTATGCAAACTCTGCACAAACACAGCACAGATCAGCGAACATATCTGCGAATATGTGCGACTGCCGCATGAATAAATAAACACATTTAGATACATCAATAACTCAGATAGATAACGTAAGCAAATAACCCAGACAAATAACTCAGACAAATAACCAAAGCAAATAACAAACAATAACAAACAATATATTATCATAAAACAGTTATCGATATGAAACACATTGTATTCAGACAATTTTTCAGAGATTTTTGTTCAGCTGCGATTTATCCGGCTGTGTTTCTTTTATCAGTAGCCCTGCTTGTACTTTTATCTGCGGGCTGCAGCCGTGATGACGAAGTTTCCGGCAAAAAGATTGGGAAAGGCGGTGCCGTGCAGTTTACTGCCACCGGCGGCACACCTTCTGCAATAACTAAGTCTTCTGCAGGTTCTTCTGCAATAACTAAGTCTTCCGGATTTTCAGCGGATGCTCTTAGTTCTGCCGCTTCTCTTTCAGGCTTAGGCGAGATTGACGAAGCAGAACAGACCTATACTATTTACTACGACTTTGAGAAGGGTGAGAATGTAGAACCTCCTCAAAGTGATCTGTCTCACGACTCTGCCGACAACCTTACCCAGAGTTCCGACACCAAGTTCAGCGGTGAGGTATTTAGTATAACCAGCGGCTATGTTGAGCGTTTAGACTGGGTTGCTGGTGACAAACTCACCATATTTGAATGTGTGAACGGCGAATATTCCAATTACGAAGTAAAGACTGTGAGCTCTGGCAGCAGTGTTGAACAGAGCAAGGCCTCTCTTGTTCCTGTTACAGGCAACGGCCTTCAGTGGCACGATGGTGCCGACCACAAGTTCGTTGCCATGTATCCATCCATAGACGATTTAGGCATATCTTCTCCAACAACAACCTATGCCTCCACTTCATCTTCATATTCAGCCACTATAAATGGTTATTATACAGTTATTCCTCACAATCAGTACTGTACCAGGGTGGAAGGTGGGCGTACCTACAAGAGTCAAGGAAAAGAAGACAAGGAAGAGAACTACTATGCTCCTGATATGAAGTATGGCCGTATGGTTGCCAGCGTAGGAGTAGCATCCTCAGATGTTCCCCAAAACAATCTTTCCCTTGCCTTCTACCCACAGTTCAGCAGTGTTGAGGTAAAACTTTTCAAGCCTGCAGCCTTTTCTTTCAACACTGTTAAATTAAAGCGTGCGAGGTTGATAGGCGGCACAGGAGCGGCAACAGACCTCCTCTTTGCAAGAGGCCAACCTGTTTTATCCCGTAGGGCTCGAGCTGCTGATTTTGCCACAACCCTCACTTCCGATCCTTTGGGTGGTACCATAACTTATTCTGGCGGCAACACTGTTGAGACCGATTATATATACCTGTATTTCAAAGATACTGACGATTCAGATTTAGAGCCTGTTCTTGAAGAATACGAAACTTCCGGAGCTAAACCTCTTAGTTTTACTTTTCTTGTATTTCCGTCTGATAATATAACCCAATTGCGACTTGAACTGTTGATTATCGTAGATGGTGTTGAAGTTTTACGAACCCTTAATCTTAGGGGTCCTAATGGCTGGATAGATCTTCCTGCAGGCAAGAAGCTTACCATCACCAATATGCAGTCTGCCGTTGCAGACCTTACTCCTTTGACAGTTGAGCCAATAGAAGCAGGTACTACCACCATTACCATCAACAACCCTAATGGTTTAACATACAAATATTCTATAGATGGTGCTGCTAAGGTAAGTTCTACTGCTAATCCGGTTACGATTACCGCTAGTCAGGGGGATAAGGTAGCTTTGTATCAAAACAGTCCAACTGCACTGTGGGGCTCAACAGCATCATCAGGTGTAATAAATTTCAGCAAGCAGTGCTATGTTTATGGTAATGTGATGAGCCTTGCTACAGAGACTTCATATCCAAATAGAAAGGTGACAGTGGCACAACAATTCCGTTATTTGTTCCGAAACAACACCAATCTCCGTACTGATCCTGATAGGCCAATAGTTTTACCGGCCACCACATTGGCAAATCTTTGCTACAGTTATATGTTCTCAGGTTGCACTGGTATGGAACATGCTCCGGCATTGCCGGCGACTAGCCTTGGGGTAAGTTGTTACAGTTGGATGTTCGACGGCTGCACAGGCCTGAAGAGTGCACCAGAGTTGCCAGCCTCTAGAATGGCGGATCACTGCTACAACAGTATGTTTAAAAACTGTACTAGCCTTGAAACAGCTCCTGAATTGAGAGCGGATGTTCTGGCGGCTTATTGCTACAGAGGAATGTTTGAAGGATGCACAAATTTAAAAACTCCACCGCCCTATATAGGTTACTTTTACTCTTCAATGAAGGAATATAGCTGCGACAGAATGTTCTTTAACTGTCAAAAACTCGAAACAACACCAGAGTTGCCCGTTGTAGCACTGGCGGCTTACTGCTATCGATGGATGTTTGCTGAGTGCGGGAATTTGACAACACCGCCAACCTTGCCTGCGGAAGACCTAGAATCTAATTGCTATTCTTTTATGTTCCAGAGATGCACAAGTCTGACATCTTTGCCTGAATTGCGTGCGACTCGCATGGCAGATCATTGTTACAATCACATGTTCGATAGTTGTACTGTCTTGACTACTATACCTGAAGAATATTTAAAGTCAGAAGAACTTGCTAAAGCGTGCTACAACGGTATGTTCGCCCAATGTCTAAATCTGGAAAACGCTCCAAAATTACCTGCAACTACATTGGCTGATAGTTGTTATAGAGCAATGTTCTATAATTGCCCAAAACTGACAACTGCTCCAGAATTGCCTGCACGCACAATGGCCAGGAATAGCTACGGTGGTATGTTCGGATATTCTGGCTTAACCTCAGTCCCTGAGTTACCTGCAACTACATTGGCAGATAGTTGCTATAGAGGAATGTTCAATAATTGCAAGGGCTTGACAACAGTACCATCTGATTTGCTACAGGTAACGGATTTAAAAACTGGATGCTATAGATCTATGTTTTTAGGTTGCTCTAGATTGAACAATGTTCCTGAGTTGCCTGCAACAGTTTCAGCAAAAGAGTGCTACTACCAGATGTTTCAAAACTGTTCAAGCCTTAACTATATAAAATGTATGCTGACAGATATGTCAGCCACAGACTGTCTTTATAACTGGGTTGATGGTGTTGCTTCTACTGGTACTTTTGTTAAGCATCCGGATGCAAAGGTTGCCACAACGGCCAGCACAGACACTTGGGCCTACCCTAGCAGTAGCGGCATTCCTGACGGCTGGCTTGTGGAAACGGCTTCTAACTTTACAGAGAAGAATTTTACTGTATCTGCAGACGGCAAGAAGGTTGAGTTTTCTCCGGGCAATCTTCAGGCAGTGATACTAAGGGCCAATTCAGCCCAAAGTGCCCGCTGGCAGTTTGCCGACAATCAGTATGATTATCCAAGCAGAGCAAATTACGATCCTTACAGTGCAGCTGCAGGTACAACTGTGGATTTGTTTATGCATCCTGAAAGCTCTAACGGTGACTTCGCCTTCGGCCTACCGATTCGCAATGGATATTCCCCTCAGACCTTTAATTTTGCCGACTGGGGTGAGCATCTTAATATTTATCCTAACAGCACCTCATCCACACCTTATCCTCCCAATACCTACCGCACCCTGAAACAGGAAGAGTTGGTTTGTCTTCTTAAGACAAGAGAAAGTGGTGCTACTGTTGGTGGTACTAATAATGCCCGTTATTCACTTGTTAAACTTCTCATGGCTGATGGCACGACTACGAGAGCAGGTCTGCTGATTTACCCGGATGGTTTTACTTGGGACGCAAACACAATGGGTGCTGTCCCTAATGTTAATTCATCAACAGTTGCTACTGTTCCTTATACTCTTGCACAGTTTGCGGCAATGGAGTCAGCGGGTGTTATCTTCCTTCCTGCTGCGGGCTTCTGCTACTACGGTCACGGTTACGACTTTGTTAATTCTAACGGTTATTACTGGGCGGCCGGCGTTCTCAGTGACAATAGCCTCGGCGCCCACAGTTTGTACTTCAATATGGGTCTCATGCAGGCTGACTACAACTCCTACCGTTACTACGGTCATGCTGTTCGCCTTGTTAAGGATAAAAATTAGACGCCATTGGCGCATATTACAGATTAATAAAATAGCAGACCAATAACAATAAGATATGCGTTAAACAACTTGAGAGCCCTGCCGATGCAGCTTGCTGCGAAGTGGCAGGGCTTTTGTTTGTTTTTGCGATGTAAAGAGGCAGGCGGTTAGGGTGCAATGGGAATGAATTGCCCTCAAGCGGCTGTGCTTTTCTTGGTACTTACTGTGTTTAGTTTTTTTAATTATATTTGCGGTTCAGTTGATAAAGGCTTATAAAACAGAAACTATGAAGAAAATATTATTTGCATTTTGCTCATTATTCATATTCTCTGCAACTTTTTCTACGGCTACATTAGCCCAGGATAATTTGAATTTGCCTGGCTTTCACGATCTTTCTATGTCTGCCGGGTATGGGAGCAGTATGCAGTATATCAGCAGTTATACAAAGGTGATAAGTGGCTATCCGAGCTATGAATCTACTGATTTTAGATTTGCGCCAACTGTAACAGCCGAATACGCCTATAGGTTGAATAAAACGTTTGCGGTTGGGGCTTTTATTTCTGTTCAGACTGCCAAGTCTATTATAAAGAATGAGGGTTTTAGTAATACAAAGGCCAGTGATTATTGGTATTCTTTATTGCCTCAGGTTAGATGTTATTGGTATTCCGATAGGAGAAAAAATGTTTACTCTAAGGCTGCTGTTGGATTATCTGCAAGGAGAAATAAATATGTTAATACTAACGATATTGTGGAGAGATTCAAGCACTTTGATGTAGCTTGGCATGTTTCTGCAATTGGGTTTGAGTATGGCGAAACTGTCTGTGGTTTTGCAGAGGCCGGTTTTGGAACTCAGGGTTTTGTTTTGGCCGGCGTTAGAATAAAATTTTCTCTATAAATCTATTAAATAATAGGGGTTGCCAAAGCATTTTGGTAACCCCTATACATTAAAAGATTTATATCCTAAAAGACTTATAGCCTATTGGAATAGTACTGCTATTTGAAGTCGGCAAGCGAGTGAATTGTAATTCCGCTTCTGAGTTTAGGCTCAAACCAAGTGGTTTTTGGCGGCATTATATTGCCGGTGTCTGCTATGGTTATGAGCTGACGCATAGATACGGGATACAGCGCAAAGGCGGCTGCCATTTCTCCACTATCTACTCTCTTTTTCAGTTCGCCTAAACCTCTTATTCCGCCTACAAAATCAATTCTCTTACTGGTTCTGAGATCTTTAATATCTAAAAGTTTATCTGCTATAAAGTCTGAGAATACAGAAACATCCAAAACCTTGATAGGATCGTTATCGTTGTATGTGCCCGGTTTTGCAGTGAGTGAATACCATTCTCCTCCTATATACATAGAGAAGTTGTGTAGTTTTGAAGGAGTGTAGATTTCTGCTCCTTTCTTTTCTACAGTAAAGTACTCGCCAAGTTTTGCTATGAACTCTTCTTGGCTCATGCCATTAAGGTCTTTAACAACGCGGTTGTAATCGATTATCTTAAGCTGGCTTTCTGGGAATACTACGGCCATAAAGTAGTTGTACTCCTCTTTTCCGGTGTGGTTTGGATTTTGAGCTTTTTTCTCTGCTCCCACTCTGCCGGCAGCTGCTGTACGATGGTGTCCGTCTGCTACATAGAAAGCCGGTATTGTGGAGAAAATTTCTGTAATACGTGCTATTGTGGCATCATTATCTATAACCCACATTGTGTGGCCAAAACCATCTTCTGCTACAAAGTCGTACTCAGGGGCTTTGCTCTTAACTACGTTTTCTACAATAGCATTTATTTCTGCATTGTCTGGATATGCAAAGAATACAGGTTCCAAGTTGGCATTCTGGATTCTTACATGAATCATTCTGTCATCTTCTTTCTCCTTGCGGGTAAGTTCATGCTTTTTGATAGCACCGTTCATGTAATCATCTGTATTTGCACAAACTACAAGACCATACTGGGTGCGGCCATCCATGGTTTGAGCATATACGTAGTATTGTTCTTTTTTATCTTGAACAAGCCATCCGTTTTCTTGCCACTTCTTGAAGTTCTCCACTGCTTTGTCGTAGGTCTTCTGCTCATGTTCATCTGCGATAGGGGTAAAATCTATCTCAGGTTTGATTATATGCAGCAGAGATTTTTCTCCGGCTTCTGCCTGAGCTTCCTGAGAGTTGAGCACATCGTAAGGACGTGAGGCAACTTCTTTAACTATTTCTTTTGGCGGGCGTATAGCCGCAAATGGTTTTACTTTTACCATATTTCTTAAAATTTGTTAACCTGAAAACGGGTATTGCCTGTAGCAAAGAAATCTACAATCTGGTTAGCTGCTGCCAAGCCTGCATTCAGATTAGCTTCTGCTGTTTCTGCCCCTTGTTTCTTAGGAGTAGCAAATACTCTTTTTCCAAACTTTTCTTTAAGCACTTCTATGTTTGCAGGTGCAATGTCTGTAATATATTTGAGGTCTTCTCTATCTGCGAGAACTTTCTCGAGTTCAGGCTCGTTGATAACTTCTTTGCGAGCTGTGTTTACAAGGCAGCCGCCTTTTGGCATCTTGCTAAGAAGTGCATATCCGATAGAGCCTTTAGTTTGCTCGTTTGCAGGTATATGCAAAGAAATAAAGTGGCTGTTTGCATAAAGATCTTCCAAATCTTTAGCTACAATCACACCTTCTGCTTCCATTTTTTCTGCAGGAATAAACGGATCAAAGGCCATAATCTTCATGCCAAAGCTTTTAGCGTGTTCTGCTACCAATCTGCCAACATTACCATAGGCTTGAATACCAAGAGTCTTGCCTTTAAGCTCGCTACCTGTGCCAGGGGTAAACTGATTACGTGAGATGTAAATCATCATACCTATGGCAAGTTCTGCAACAGCGTTGGAGTTTTGGCCTGGAGTATTCATTGCCACTATCTTTCTTTCTGAAAGTGCTGCAAGGTCGAGATTATCGAATCCGGCACCTGCACGTACTACAATTTTCAGATTTTTAGCAGCATCTACTACAGCCTTTGTAACTTTATCTGAGCGAACTATAAGAGCATCTGCATCTGCAACGGCAGCAAGCAATTTGTCTTCTGTTCCATATTTTTCGAGAGTGGCAAAAGTGTGGCCTGCGTTCTCTACAATGTTCTTTATACCTTCAACAGCTTTGCTGGAGAAAGGTTTATCTGTTGCAACAAGAATTTTCATAATACAATATTTTCTTTCTCCTTATTTTACATTCTGTTTTTCAAAGTCTTGCATGCACTTGATGAGGGCTTGTACGCTTTCTATAGGGCAAGCATTGTATATAGAGGCTCTGAATCCGCCCACTGAACGGTGGCCTTTAATTCCCAACATTCCGTTGGCCTTTGCGTAATCGAGGAATGAGGCTTCGAGTTCTTTGTATTCAGGGTTCATTACAAAGCATACGTTCATAATTGAACGGTCTTCTGGATTAGCTGTGCCTACGAAAAGTTTGTTGCGCTCAATTTCTTCGTAAAGCATATTGGCCTTCTGAGTATTGATCTTGTTGATAACTTCCAGACCTCCAAGATTTTTAAGCCATTTGAGTGTCTGTGTCATTGTGTAGATTGCAAATACAGGAGGTGTATTGAACATGCTCTCTTTCTCTATGTGTGTTCTGTAATCGAGCATGGTAGGGATGTAACTTGATACCTTTCCGAGAACATCGTCGCGGATTATGGCAAAAATAACTCCTGCAGGGCCCACATTCTTTTGAGCACCACCATATATAAGACCGTATTTAGAAACATCTACAGGACGGCTCATAATGTCTGAAGACATATCTGCAACCAAGGTAACAGGGCTGTCCATATCGTATTTGATTTCTGTTCCGTAGATTGTGTTGTTGGTGGTGATATGGAAGTAGTCTAAGTCTGTAGGAATTTGATATCCCTTAGGAATGTAGCAGTAAGTTTTATCTGCAGAAGAAGCTACTGCAAATGCTGCACCTTCTTTACCACGGCTTTTAGCTATTCCCTGAGCTTCTTTCAGAGCTTTTTTAGCCCAAACGCCGGTTTCGAGATATCCGGCCTTATTCTCAAAGAGATTCATGGCCACATACAGGAACTGAAGACTGGCACCACCACCCAAAAATACTACATGGTAGTTGTCTGGAATATGCAAAAGTTCTTTCCAAAGAGCTCTGCACTCGTTCATTACTGCTTCCCACTCCTTGCTTCTGTGAGAAATTGAAATCAAAGGTATGCCGGTTCCGGCAAAGTCTTTCAAAGCATCGATTGTTGAATTGATTGCCTCCTCTGGAAGAACACAAGGACCGGCAAAGAAATTATAAGCTTTTTTCATAATGGATTTTAGTGTTAAAAAATTTTGCACAAAGATATAATATTGTTCCGAATTTTAAGCGGGTTTATTCGTTTTTTTTCAAAACTTTAGAGTGTCTATTCTAACATCTTCTATTTTTAGCAAAACTTCTTTGAAGGCTTCTGTTGTGCTGGTAGGTACATGTGCTGTTAAGGAACATTCTTGCTCAAAAATCTTGTCTGAATGTTCTATGCCTCGTTTCCTGAGTTCTTTCAGCACTTTGTCTGTTTGCGGATAGGAAAAAGTTATGCGGAGTGGTATGGTGGCGGTTTTTATAACAGTTGATGCGGCGTTAAGGGCTTCTTGTGTGGCGGCCTTATAGGCTCGTATGAGCCCCGGTACTCCAAGTTTTACTCCGCCAAACCAGCGAACCACCACTACTAAGATGTCGCTGATATTTCTTGAAAGCAATTCGCCGAATATGGGTCTGCCGGCAGTGCCTGAAGGTTCGCCATCGTCGTTGATGCGCCACGTTTCTCCTTTTGAACCAAGGCGATAGGCATAGCAATGGTGAGTGGCGTCGTAGAATTTTTTTCGGAGTTCCTTTACTAACTCTTCTGCCTTTGCTGCATCTGAGCAGGGATAAGCAAAACAGATAAAACGGCTGCCGTTATCTTTGTAGAGCCCTTGTGTGGGAGAGCTTATACTCAGATAGTTATCTGGTGAATTATTCTGTGATGGTTTTTCTTCTGCCATTTTAAAAGTTCTTGCTCCGTAATAATTCTTAACATTGTAAAGGTAGGCTGTTTTTGATAAATTTGCAATGCAAATATCTGTACAGGTATGTTCGACAAAAAAAATTTCATACGGGCTTTTTCTCTTTTGGGCAGGGAGATAGAAAGATTGGCTACAGTGTTGCATGCCGGTGGTGGCGGTGCAGATGAGCAGGAATTTTTGCAGTTATGCAGTATGGCTAACAAGGAGAACCTGTTCTTTAGCAGATTTATGCAAGCTACTGCTCTAAGGAAAATTGCGGAGAACTACCTTACGGAGCAATCTTTAAACAAGCTGTTGTCTTATTCAGATATGCCAAGAAGTGTTTCAGGCTCTAAAGCAGACTCTAAGGCATACTCTAAAGCAGACTTTGAAATAGAAGAGAATATTTTAAGAATAGGAATGGCAGATAAAACCGTGGGCATAATAATGGCGGGAAATATTCCTGCGGTTGGCTTTCACGAACTTTTATCGGCTCTTTCTACCGGAGCTAAGGTAAGGGTAAAGTTGTCTTCAAAAGATGGGTATATTATACCTGCAATAATACAGGTTTTGGCTTCTATCGCTCCCGATATTGCTTCCAAAGTAGTATTTGAATCGCCTGTTGCAGAAACTTTTTCGCCCGGCAAGAGCTGGCCTTTTTTTACAGACCGTAAGATAGATTTTCTTCTTTTTAGTGGTTCTGATACTGTAAAAGCTATGATACAAGAAGAATTTCCGGAGGTTTCTATACTGGCAAGAGGAGAGCGTTTCAGTTTTTCTGTTCTTACAGGAAGAGAAACAGACAGGCAGCTTGAATCTTTGGCAGAGGATATGTTTCTGTACTGCGGTTTAGGGTGTAGGAGTTCGTCTTATCTGTTTGTTCCGGAGGAGTTTAGCTTAAACCGTATAGTAGATGCCTCAAAATCTATTGGAAAATATCTTAAAGAAATTCTGCCTTGGGCCAATTCTTACAATCGTTTGCGGGCTGTAGCCGCAATAGAACATAGGTTGATGCCGTGTTCTGATTCATTGGCTAAAGATGTGCCTTGTGAGCATTTTGTAGATGGAGGCTTTTTTCTTATGGAAAATTCTGCCCTTCCTTTTCCTTCTTTAGGCTCTGTGAGATTTTCTATCTACAAAACAGAAGAAGACATAGAAAACTTTAGCAAAACTTATAGAGATAAAATACAGAAAAAATATACTAACTTTGGTTTTGCTCAGGCTCCCGATACAGACGATTGGATGGATGGTGTAAATACCGTACAAGCCATATTAACAGGGTGTCTGAAAAAATAAATTGAGAACAATGGCTGCAATTTTAAAATATAAGGTTACGTTTCTTTCCAGTAAAACCTTTTTTAGAGAATACGAACTCTCAGACGATATGTCTTTGTTTGCTCTTAATAAATTCTTGGTAAATGATTTAGATTTTGCGCCAGACCAAATGGTGGCTTTCCGAGGTTTGGATGCTAACGGTAAGGTGTTGGCTACATGGGGAATGTTCGATTTAGGGAGTGGTACTATAGATGGTGTAAGCTTGGAAAAGACATTGGCCTTGGGAGTTACAGCCCTCCACTATGTGTTTGATATTACAAAGAACAAGTATATGGTTCTCCATTACAAAGGAGAGGTTGAGAGGGCTTTTCATGTTTCTTATCCGCGGCTTGTTGCCGAATTGGGCAGAATACCTGGGCAATTCGATGATAAGTTTGATGCTTTGGATAATTTTACTCCGGAAATGGGAGAAGAGGTGGAGGATGTATGACAGGCTCCGCCCAAAGTAAACTTCTTACCATAATACTTGGCCCCACTGCGGTTGGTAAAACAGAATATGCTATTCGTTTAGCCAAGGAGATAGGCTCACCCATAATAAATTGCGATTCTCGGCAGATCTTCAGAGAAATGACAATAGGTACTGCAGTTCCTTCCAAGCGACAGCTGTTGGAGGTAAAGCACTATTTTATTCAGACAAAATCTATTGTGGAGCGTTATGCTGCCGGCCAGTATGAGTTGGATGCTTTGGAACTATTGGAAGAGTTGTTCAAAGAACATAGTCAGATTATAATGTGCGGGGGAAGCGGGTTATATATAGATGCAGTGTGTAGTGGGCTCGATGCTTTTCCTTCACCCGATATGGAACTCCGTAATCGTTTGAATAGCAGGTATCAGAAAGAAGGCATAGAATCTTTGAGGTTTGAGCTGAAACAGTTAGATCCCAAGACTTACGAAACTATAGATATAGCTAATCCTCAGAGAATAATCAGAGCTTTAGAAGTAACTATTCAAACCGGCCGCCGATACTCCGATTGGAAAACTCGTAATTCCTTAAATGCCAGTTTTGTAGAATCTTACGGCGGTAAGCGTAATTTTTCTATAGAGAAGGTAGGCTTGTGTATGGAGCGGGAAGAATTATATAATCGTATAAATCAGAGGGTAGATAAGATGGTGGCAGAAGGGCTTGAAGACGAGGTTAGAGCTTTAGACAAGTTCAGGTATAAGGATGGTGTTTTCTGCCCCGATCTTGCTCATGTTCCATCTTTAAGAACAGTGGGTTACAGAGAACTGTTCGATTATTTTGACGGCAAATACACTCTTGCAGCGGCAATTCAGGCAATTAAAACAAACACCAGACACTACGCCAAGAGGCAGATGTCTTACTGGCGCAGAGATAAAAGCATCAAGTGGATAGAGGTAAGTAAGTTGCCACTTAATAACCATTAGCAATTTCTGTGAGGAATTTTATGCGTATAAGTCTGATTTCCTCTTCTGTGTAATCTGGCCCGAGGGCCTTCATGGCTTCTATTACGGAGTCTGATTCCGCCTCTTCCTTAAAGTAGTTGTAGATATCGTCTATTTTATCCTCATCTACTGTTTGGCGTATGTAATAGTCTATTTTTATGCGGTTTCCTGCAGATACCATAGCTTCTATCTTGGTTAGCAGTTCGTCCATATCCAAATCTTTCATGCGTGCTATTTCGTCTAATGGAACGTGCATATCTGTATTATGAATAATGAACCTGCTTATATTGGAGCTGTCTTCTGTGCTGCGGATTTTGAAATCGAAATCATCAGGCCGCAGAATCTCGTTTTCTTCTACATATTTTTTAATGAGCTCTATAAATGGTTGCCCGTATTTATCGGCTTTGCCTTTACCTACTCCGGAGCAGCTGGTAAGCTCGTCGTTTGTAATAGGATAGAAGATAGTCATATCTTCCAGGGCAGGGTCTGTAAATATTACATACGGTGGTAAATTCAGCTTTTTGCCCATATCTTTTCTGAGGTCTTTGAGCATGGCGAGCAGAACTTGATCGCCTCCGCCTCCACCTTTTTTTCCGCCGGCCGGCATATCTTCATCAACATCGTCTCCTTCTCCTGAATCTTCAAAATGACGGTCTTCTTTAAGCATAATGGAGTATGGTTTGGCTAAAAACTCTTTACCTTTATCGGTCAGCGATATAAGTCCGTATTGCTCTATGTCTTTCTTTAGGAACTGTTCTACACATGCTTGCCTTATTACGGCTAACCAGAACCTTTCGTCTTTTTCTTTGTCTATGCCAAAGAAACGGCTGGTGTTGTGTTTGTATGAAGTAATCATGGCATTGGTTACTCCTCCGAGTATGTTTGCAAGGTGATCTGCCTTAAAGTGTTCTTTCATGGAACGTATCAATTGGAACAAGGTAACAAGGTAGTCTTTGCCTTCGAACTCAGGTTGCTGATGTAGGCAGTTATCGCAGTTGCCGCAATTGTCTTCTGAGTACACCTCGCCAAAGTAGTTGAGCAGAGTCTTGCGCCTGCACTGATTGCTTTCTGCGTAAGCAACTGTTTCTGTAAGGAGTTGTTTACCAATTTCTTGCTCTGCAACAGGCTTGCTTTGCATAAACTTCTCAAGTTTGAGAATATCGCTGAAGCTATAGAAAGCCACGCACTTGCCCTCTCCCCCATCTCTGCCGGCTCGGCCTGTTTCCTGATAATAACCTTCGAGAGACTTGGGAATGTTGTAGTGTATTACAAATCTTACATCGGGTTTATCTATGCCCATTCCGAATGCAATGGTTGCCACAATAACATCAACCTCTTCCATAAGGAACTTATCTTGATTGCCGGCCCTTGTGGCGGCATCTAAACCGGCATGGTAGGGGAGTGCCTTAATACCATTCACATTCAAGAGCTCTGCCATATCCTCAACCTTCTTTCTTGAAAGACAGTATATTATGCCGCTCTTGCCCTCGTTTTGGCGAATGAATTTAATAATCTCTTTTTCTGCATTGATTTTGGGCCGTACCTCGTAATAGAGATTTGTACGATTGAAAGACGATTTGAATACTTTGGCATCTGTCATTCCAAGATTTTTGAGTATGTCTGCCTGAACCTTAGGTGTTGCAGTAGCCGTGAGGGCAATAATCGGAGCCTTGCCTATCTCTTGCACAATAGGTAGTATGCGTCTGTATTCGGGACGGAAATCGTGTCCCCATTCAGAAATACAATGTGCCTCGTCTATTGCATAGAAAGAAATTTTGCATTGCCTGAGCAACTGAACATTATCGTCTTTTGTAAGAGATTCGGGAGCAACATATAGCAGCTTTGTGGTGCCTTTCAGCAAATCTTCTTTTACTTCCTGAATCTGGGCTTTGGTAAGCGAAGAATTTAAGAAGTGGGCAATTCCTTCTTTTTCGGCAACAAAGCCGCGGATGGCATCTACCTGATTTTTCATCAGTGCTATAAGTGGAGAAACCACCACTGCCGTACCTTTCATCAGCAGAGCCGGAAGTTGATAGCAGAGGCTCTTACCTCCCCCAGTAGGCATAAGCACAAAGGCATTGCGTCCGCTTATTAAGTGCTTTATGATGTCTTCCTGCATTTGCTTGAAGCTGGTGAATCCAAAGAATTCCTTTAACTCTGCCCGCAGGGCTTCAGATGTAATGTTCATTCTATAAATGTTGTTTGCTGTGTATTTATCTGCAATATAGGCGGTATCTTGTTTTCCCTCGATTTGCACTATATTTGTCCTATAAATGTACTTATAATATTCTTTTTGTCAAAATTTTTATGAAGAAAGCAGACGGAGAAATACTTGCCTTGGCCAAAAGGGTAATTTTGCAAGAGGCGGAGAGTGTTACCAGATTAGCTTCTTTTGTAGATGAGGGTTTTCTGGAGGTTTTACACCTGATTTTCAAATCTAAAGGAAGGCTTATTGTAACGGGTATAGGCAAGAGCGCCATTATAGGTACAAAAATAGTTGCTACTATGAATTCTACTGGCACTCCTGCCATTTTCATGCACGCAGCCGATGCCATACACGGCGATCTTGGTATTATTCAGAAAGACGATATAGTGCTCTGTATATCAAAGAGTGGTAATACTCCTGAAATTAAGGTATTGATACCGCTTATAGCCAGAATGGGCAACAAGATAATAGGAATGGTTTCTACAATAGATTCTTTTCTTGGTAATCATGCAGATTATATTATCAAGGCAACTGTAGATAAAGAAAGCGATCCTAATAATTTGGCGCCTACTTCTTCTACTACAACTCAGTTGGTTATGGGCGATGCTCTGGCCGTTTGCCTGCTGCAGATGAGGGGCTTTAGCCAAGAGCAGTTTGCTCTGTATCACCCCGGCGGTAGTTTGGGTAAAAGGCTCTATCTCCGAGTTGCAGATGTTATGGATATGAATGTCAGGCCTTTTGTGGGGCTTAATGAGAGTATTCAGAATACCATATTGAATATATCTCAAAACCGATTGGGGGCTACTGTTGTTTTAGACAATAAAGGAGGGCTGAAGGGTATTATTACAGATGGAGATGTTAGACGAATGGTGGAGAAAGGTTTGCAGCTGAATACGCTGGTTGCCAAAGATATAATGAGCCCTAAGCCTAAGCAGATAGACATAAACGATATGGCCGTAAATGCTTTTGATATTATGCACCGCAATAAAATAACTTCTGTGGTGGTTATGCAAGACAATAAGTATGTTGGTCTTGTTCATATTCACGATATTTTACGGGAGGGGATAGTGTAATAGATTGTCAGATAAAAGCTTATGGATAAAAATAGAGATAATGCAGAATTTGACGCTTCCGGTGTGGGGGTAAATAATGGAAGATATTTTGGCATGCCGTTTTCTAATGAAGAAAGCCCGGTAGTGCTGATTTCTGTGCCATGGGATGCTACCGTTTCATATTCAGACGGTACGGCAGATGGGCCAGAGGCTATTATAGCAGCTTCTGTGCAAGTAGATCTGTACGACGAAAAAATTGCAGATTCGGATAGCTTGAAAATAGGCACGGATGAAACGTTGATAGATTTTGAGGGAGAGCAGATTAGGGCCTCTGATTATATAAAGGCTATTAACACGGAGGCTCGCCAAAAGGCTCGCAGGATAATAGAACGCTTGGCTAAAGGAGAGGAATTAGACTCGGAATTGACAGGTTATCAAGATGATATAAATAAAGCCAGCATGGGTGTTAATTATCTTGTGGAGCAGATATGTGCAAGTTATCTGAGTAGCGGTAAGATACCCGGGGTTGTGGGAGGTGAGCATAGCGTTTCTTTTGGAGCAATAAAGGCGGCAGCCGCTTCTTTGCCTGAGGGGCAGAAACTTGGAATATTACAATTTGATGCACATGCAGATTTAAGAGTGGCATACGAAGGTTTTGAACATTCGCATGCCTCTATAATGTTTAATGTACTATCCAAAATTAGTAATATAGGAAAGCTTACTCAGGTGGGTATCAGAGATTTTTGTGCAGACGAACACGATACTATAAAACGAGAGGGCAGGATAACTGCTTTTACAGATAGCCAGATAGTAGAGGCATTGGCTGTGGGAAAAACCTGGGAGAGTATCTGCAGGGCAATAGTAGAAACTTTGCCACAGAACGTGTATATAAGTTTTGATATAGATGGTTTAGAGCCTTCTCTATGTCCTAATACGGGTACTCCTGTACCGGGTGGTCTTTCCTACGGACAGGCTGTTTATTTGTTGAGGCTTGTGGCATCGCAGAGGAAAATTGTTGGCTTTGACCTATGCGAAGTGGCACCGGCGGCTGCAAAGGAAAATGTGGCTACCGGCGGAGAAAATAATGAGTGGGATGCCAATGTTGGTGCCAGACTATTGCACAAGATGGCTCTTTTTTGCACCGAAATCAAAAAATAAATATATTTGCGGGCGTAATTTCTGGTATAGTAATGAACATTAAATATAGAGTTATGAAAATTTTAAAGACAGTTCTTGTATGCGCTCTTGGCGCAATAGTTATTTCGTGCAGCAGCAATGCCCAAAAACCACTTCCAGGGGTTTCTCAAGGTGCAAGAGATTCTGCGTCTGTTGCAGTTGGTATAGCATTTGGTAATATGCTTAAAGGCTCTAATATGAGTGATTTGGACATAGCAAAAATAACCAAGACTATAACCTCTGTATTGAAAGGCGATACTACTTTGATGTTTGACGAACAGACTTCCGGAATGTATATACAGGAGTATATGATGAAGGCTTCTGAAGCTCTTGGTAAACTTAGAGAAGTTGAAGAAAAGGAGTTTATGGCTTCAAATAAGCAGAACGAAGGTGTTTTAGAAACAGAAAGTGGCCTTCAGTATAAGATAGAGGTTCCTGGTGGCGACCGCAAGCCAATTCCTGAAGATACTGTAGAAGTAAACTACAAAGGTACTTTGCTCGATGGAAAAGTATTCGATTCTTCTTATGAGAGAGGAGAAACTGTTAAATTCCCTCTTAACGGAGTTATCCCTGGTTGGACAGAAGGTCTGCAACTGATAGGAGAAGGTGGAAAGGTTAAGCTTTGGATTCCGTTCAACCTCGCTTATGGAGCCAGAGATATGGGTCCTAATCTTCCTGCGTATTCAACTTTAGTATTTGATGTTGAGTTAATAAAGATTATGCCTTTTGTTTCTAAAGAACCAGAAACAAAACAGAAATAGTATATAGTATATCTTTCAACGATAAAGGGGCGACCAAAATACTTTTTGGTCGCCCCACTTTCTTTTTGCAGGAGAAGTTCTACTTCTGTTCGATTTTTTAATAAATTTGTAAGTTATGAGTAAAGCGAGGAAAATAGTGCTGATATTTTCAGCCACCTTACTTGTTTTTGTGTTGGTTCTGTTTCTGGTAATGAGGCTTAAACCATCTGAAATAGATGAGGATAAGCGCAAATTGCAGCGCGAGCTTACTCCTCAAACAGAGCGGGCTTACAGGGCGGTGCCTTTAGATGCTGTACTTATTCTGGATTTTGAAAAGCAGGAGCATATAGCTCAGGTTTTGCAGGATACTACTAACTATGCCTATGGATTGATAGATACCTCATCGGCTTTGGTGAGGATGCAGAAGGTACTGTCTGAGCGGGGCTTTTTTTCTTGCCATACTTTGTTTTCTTTGCATTATTCGGCTATAAACGAGGTATCGTTGCTCCAAATAGTAGATTGTTCAGACTCTGAGGCGGATAATGTTACTTCTATGCTTGCATCTGAAGCGGTGGCTTCAAGAGAATACAATTCTTATAAGATCTACACTCTCAAATCGGGACTAAAAGTATCTTCCGCTACCGGTTTGCTGTTGGCCAGTTCTTCTGCTATATGTGTAGAGAGTGCGCTGAGGCATATTGCAGGAGGCACCTCCATACTGAATAATCAGGAATTTTACTCTACGCTTAAAGGAGCAGGAGGCAATGATTGCTTGTATATAAATCATAAACAGATAGGCAAGTTGTTTTCTGGCAGTGTAACTTATCCTTTCTTAAAGTATTCCGATTTTATAATGCGTCTGACAAACTGGAGTGCACTGCATATAAATCCTCGTCAGCGAAATTTTATTTCTTTTGAAGGTTATCTTTCCGGTAATACAGATTTTATAAATTTTGCGTCTGTTTTAGAAACCAATAGCGGCACTACTTCTTTAGCTCATCATATTTTGCCGGCGAGCACCATGTTTGCTGTGAGTGTAAACCTTTCTTCTATTAAAGGTTATGTGAAAGATTATGAGAAGTATTTAGATGCAAATAAGAAGCTTGTTTCTTATAAGGCAAGGCAGGAGAATGTGCAGTTGCCGGATGCCCCATCGCCTATGGAATGGCTGAGTTCTGAGGGCTTTACCGAGGTGGTTTCTGCTTTCTGTCTAATTGGTGGCAAATACGAATGGATAACATTGTTGTATAGAAACTCTACATCCCTGTTGGGGAAGATTACCGGCATTAAAGGGAAAGGTGAGTGGCAGGAGCCGGCTCCTTTTATCTACAAGGGTTATATATCCTCTGTCTTAGGGGAAATTTTTGCTCACAATTCAGAGGAACAGTTTTGTAAAACAGCAGATTGGACAATTATCGGCTCGGCCAGGGCTGTAGATGAAATGTTTAAAGGCAGGGCTAATGCAGTAAAGCTTGAGAAATATCTTTCATCTACTCCGGTATCCTCTTTCTTTGAAGAAAAATCAAATGCCAAGGTTATAGTTAATTTGAAAGAGGGGGCAGATACTTTGTTTTCTGTGTTTAATAAATTTTATCGGAAGCGTTTTGTGTCTTCTGTGTCTAAGAAAAACTTTGAGTATGCAACTGCAAATATCATATCTAAAGGGGGCAGAACATGGGCAAATCTTAATTTCTATGCTGCAGTTCTGAGTTCTCCACCGGCAATGTTTGATATGGAAGATAGCGAGATAGTATATGTAGATAGTACTTTCAAAACTTTCTATGGTCCGTTTGCACTTGTAGATTTAGAAAAGGGCGATACTACTTGGTTTGAGCAAAGCCGCAGGTATTTGTCTATCTCATATATGGATTACAACAAGAAGGGCTTGTGGGGTATTCCTATGAAAGATACCATAAAGAATTATGCCGGTATGGTAGCTATGGCAGATGGCAAGCCTTATATCGCTTTTATATTGGGCAATAAACTATATATGATGAGTAAGCGCGGGGCGCATGCTACCGGCTATCCAAAGACATTGGATGTGGGGGTAAGTATAGGTCCTAAGGTTATCATAGAAAATGGCCGGTATTTGTTGCTGATACTCACAGATGAGAACATAATAACAAAGCGTACTCTCAGTGGTGAGTTGGCAGAAAATTGGACAGACATACACCCTCCTGAATTTACAAGGGAATTGCCAGAAGAGCTTACCTTGTTTGGGAAGCACTATTATATTCTCAGAACTATATCTAAGCTGCGCATTTATACGCAAGAAGGAGAAGAAATTACTATAAAGAATCTAAAGCGCCCTATTTCTCGGGAAAGTACTATTACAGAAGAGAAAGATGGTTTTGTGAGAGTTATGGGAACAGACGGTAAGGAATTTCTGCTTAATTTAAAGAATGGACGAATTAAGAAATTGTAAGGGATGAAGAATTTTTTAAGATTGCTCAACTATGCAAGACCGTGGCGCAAGTTTTGGCCGGGTTATATAATTCTTGCGGTTTTTTCTGTTATTTTTGGAATTGTAAACTATTCACTTCTCTCTCCGATTCTCCGGCTGCTATTTGAGAGTCCTGCCAGTGAGCAGGTGGCAGCAGAGGTAGCTTCTTTAGAAGGAACCGTACATAATTTTACCTTTACAATAGATTGGGTTAAAGCGGTTTTCCAATATTATATGGATAAGATATTTCTTGCCAACGGCCCACTAAAGGCGTTGCTTTTTGTATGTGCTTTTTTGGCAGGAGCGAGCTTGCTTTCAAATATTACTCGTTATTTATCGCAGACAATACTTGTTAGAATGCGAACACATATAATGCAGAAACTCCGTACAGATTTGTTCCGTAAAGTAGCCGGCATGGATGTAGGTTTTTATCATAGCAAGCAGAAAGGTGATATTCTTTCCAGAATATCCAATGATGTTACCGAGGTGCAGAATGGAGTGGCAGATAGTTTTCACATGATATTCAGGGAGCCGCTGCTTATAATAGGTTTTTTATCATACTGTTTCTACTTATCGCCTAAATTAACGGTTGTAACTCTTGTAACTATTCCATTATCTGCCATTGTTATAGGGGGTATATCTAAACGTTTAAAGAAAAAGGCTGTAATTACCCAGAGTTTAATGGGAAGAATAGTCAGCCACTTTGATGAGGCTATTTCAGGCATTAGAATTATCAAGGGCTTTAATGCTCAGAAATATGTTCAGGATAATTTTGAAAAGACAAACTTAGCTCACAAAAAATCGAGCCGTAAAATGTTGTACAGGCAGCAACTGGCTCATCCTACAAGCGAATTTCTCGGCATAACTATAGCAGCGGCTGTGCTTTTGTATGGAGGTTGGCTGCAGATTAACGGCTCCTTAGGAATGGATATGAGCACGTTTTCTGTGTATATATTTTGTTATTGGAGCGTGTTGGAGCCGGCAAAAAACATAGCTAAGGCTTATGCCAGCATTCAGAGGGGTATGATAAGCGGAGAGAGGCTTTTCTTAATACTGGATGCAGAGAATAAAATTCACGACAAAGAAAATGCAGTGCAATTGAAAGATTTTAAACATAAAATAGAGTATCGGAATGTAGATTTCTGTTATAATCAGGGCATACCGGTGCTAAAGAATGTTAGTGTGGAGATTCCTAAAGGAAAAATACTGGCCTTGGTAGGACCGAGTGGTGCCGGTAAATCTACCTTTGCAGACTTGCTGCCACGCTTTTACGATGTAAATAGCGGCGGTATATTTATAGATGGGCGAGATATCAGAGATTATACATTAGATTCTCTTACCGCCCAGATGGGAATAGTTACTCAAGAATCTATATTGTTTAACGGTACTGTTTATGAGAACATAGCCTTTGGAATGGAGCATGTTTCAAGGGAACAGGTAATAGAAGCGGCTAAGGTAGCCAACGCACTGGAATTTATAGAACTTCTTCCCCAGAAGTTTGAAACAAACATAGGGGATAGGGGAGAGAATCTATCAGGCGGGCAGAGGCAAAGAATTGCCATAGCCAGAGCTGTGTTGAAAAATCCTCCGATACTTATATTGGACGAGGCTACAAGTGCGCTTGATACCGAAAGCGAAAAGTTAGTTCAGGATGCCTTGTATAAGTTGATGCAGAATCGCACAAGCATAGTTATTGCCCACAGACTCTCTACCATACGCTATGCAGATGAGATAATTGTAATGAAAAGAGGCGAGATAGTGGAGCAGGGCAATCATGATACGTTGATAAACAAAAACGGCATATATGCAAACCTGTGTGCCATGCAGGTATTTTCGTAAAGCTAAAACCTAACCAGATAAGATATGATGTACATTTCAGATTCGCTGATTAAAATGATAGAGGAAAGTTTCAAGCAAAATTGGAACAGACCTGCATTATCTGATTACAAGGGAATTACCCTGTATTATAGAGATGTTGCCAGAAAAATAGCCAAGATGCACATAGTGTTTCAAGGTGTTGGAGTAAAGAAGGGTGATAAGATTGCAGTTTGCTCTAAAAACCAGTCTAACTGGGCAGTTGTATTTTTGGCTACTCTAACTTATGGTGCGATTCCTGTTCCAATATTGCACGAGTTTAAGCCGAGCAATATAGAGCATATTATAAACCATTCAGACAGCAAAATTCTGTTTGTAGGTAATGCAATTCTTGAGAGCTTGACTATAAGCCACATGCAGAACCTTAATACAGTAATTTGCTTAGACGATTTTTCGCTTGTGCATACTAAGGAAAAACAGGCCTATATAACAATGGAGCACCTTAACGAAATGTTTGGAAAGGCATATCCCAAGGTGTTTGGTCCGGAATGTATTTCCTATGAGGCAGAGGAGGATACAAACGAAATGGCAATGATAAATTACACCAGCGGAACCAGTGGTTTTTCCAAGGGTGTGATGATTCCTTATCGTGCTCTACGCTCTAATGTTCTTTTTGCTTATGAGGTATTGCCTCAGGTAGATAATATGTCTAATGTGGTATCTATCCTTCCTTCTGCACACATGTACGGAATGATGTTTGAGTTTTTGTTTGAGATTATGGTAGGGGCTCATGTTCACTTCCTTACAAGGGTGCCATCTCCGAGTGTTATAGTAAAAGCCTTTGAGGAAATAAAACCTAAGATAATAATATCCGTTCCGCTTGTAATTGAGAAAATATACAAGAGCCGTCTGCAGCCGTTTCTCTCAACTCCGGGAGTGCGTTTCTTGCTTAGATTGCCAATTGCAGACAAGAAGATAAAGACACAGATAAACGATACTCTTACAAATTCCTTTGGCGGAGAGTTTGAGGAGGTTATAATTGGAGGCGCCGCCTTTAATAGAGAGGCCGATAACTTCTTTAATTCCATAGGTTTCAGATATACCGTAGGGTATGGGATGACAGAATGTGCTCCAATAATCACTTATGCCGATTGGAAAGAAAAGCGAGTTGGCTCTTGCGGCTATGCTGCTCCAAGAATGCAGGTGAGGATAAATTCTTCCGACCCACTTTCCATTCCCGGAGAAATTCAGGTGAAAGGAGAGAATACAATGTTGGGATATTATAAAAATGAGCAGGCTACCAACGAGGCCTTTACAGAAGACGGATGGATGCGCACAGGAGATCTTGGCATCTTAGACAGAGATGGTTTCCTGTATATAAAAGGAAGGAGCAAGAATATGATATTGGGCCCGAGTGGTCAGAATATATATCCGGAAGAGATAGAGAGCATTATCAACAATATGCCTTATGTAGTAGAGTCTTTGGTGATAGAAGATGATGGCAAAATGGTGGCACTCATTTATCCGGATTTAGAAGGTGCTGCAAAGGATGGTTTTACCACGTCTGCTATGATAGAAGCAAAAATGAAGGAGAATATCAATGTTGTAAATGAGGAATTGCCAAACTACTCCAAGATTTCTTCTGTAAAGATTATGCCTGAAGAGTTTGAGAAAACACCTAAGAGAAGTATCAAACGCTATATATATCAGAATTAAAATGACCCTTTTCGATAAGCCAAATGAACAAAGACAAATTTATTTAGATTTGCCATGGCGAGAAACTTTTCGATAAGTCAACTGGTTAAAGAGATGCTTGCATATCTTTGACATGACGAGAAACTTTTCGAT
>DFIA01000089.1 GCA_002372015.1 Bacteroidales bacterium UBA3709
CATACCATCTGAAAAATCATCAGCCCACTCCCACTCCTGGCCGCCAAAAAGAGGTTGACCTGTTTTATCCATATAAAAATGTTTGCCATCCTTTGGTACACGGGCAATTCCATCAAAGAAGCGGCCGCTGCCGCAATCTTTCATAGTAAAGAGCAGATTGCCATTGAGGTCGAAATAAAAATTTTCTTCGTGATTTTTGTGGCAGCAGATAATACCCTCCGAATATTTGAATACAGAATAGCTATACTCAAACGGAATTATAATATTCCCCATCTTGTCTATCACCCCCAACTTACCATCCTTATTGATAACCGAGGCACGTCCCTGACTAAAGCCCATTACGGTTTCGGCTCCCTCTATTACCTTTGCAATAGCTTCAAGGTCACACTCTTTCTGCGGAACTGCCTTAATATCGGTCTGCTCTATAGCAGTGCTATCTTTATTGGTGCCGCAGGCCCCCGCCATAAAAAGGCATCCTACCAGCAAAAAAATAAATGAAATCTTCTTCATAGCTAATCATTTTTTCTGTTCTCAGCACTCTTTATAAGGTTTAATGCAATATCCTCATCTATAGTGGTTGTTATGCTACCGTTGTCTTCTACAGGCTTGTACCAGAATTTAGACGAGAAATATTTTTGTAAATCCGGCGATGTAAAATTATACCCCTTGCGGGCAAGTATTTCATTGCGCATAAGGCGCAAATCTTTTTTGCTATAATTGTAAAGCATTGTAAGATTGATAATCTGATGGGCGGTAAAAGGCCATCTGCCCTCCCCCTTATCTATATGCATCAGAGTAGCGTATAGGCTACCCTTGCTATAAACATCAGATTCTTGATCATATACAGCGTTATGTAGTTCCAAACCCTCAGTTGTAAAGGAGAAAAAGTATGCCTTATTGGCAACTTTTATAACATTTACAGGAGTATCATACTCTTCTCCAAAAGTGAATTTTGTCATCTGCGGCACATCGCTGCCCAATAAGCACTTGCTGTAGTCGAATATATACTTCTCACCATTTTTGTCAACATACTCTCCGTTGAGCTGACTCTGCATATCGCGGCATATCTGCTCATACAGGTCCACATCCTCAAAAGGAAAAAGCAAATCTGCTGCTATGCCATCATGATATGCAACAATAAATTTACGACTATTCTCTACATCGTTGATATACACAGCCTTATCCCCAATCTTACCAAAAGGCACATACCCGAACTCCTTGTTTTCCTCTGTGCAATCAATAATAAACTCCGTAGGTTTTTGCGTTTTTTTGAGGATAAAACTATAGCCTCCCTCATGGCAGCTACCGCCAATAAAAAGAATGTGATCTGCTTTCTCTTCTGCACTAAAGGCCAATGAGCCGTCCATCCAAGCATAGCTTTTCTTAAACATCTGAGCATTTGCGCTCTGAAAGCACGCACCCATAAGCATAAAAAGGGGCGCAAGTAAAAATAGAAACTTCTTCATAGTTTATCTGTTTATAGTTTAAGATTCTTTAATTTATCTTTTGCGGAAGATACTTATATGGCAAAAATAGTAAGAAATCGGATATTCTCAAAAATCGTTTAACTATCAGGGCTAACGCATCGTAATAGTGTTGCACTGCTTGCTATAATCCAACTATATCTATTGTAATACCGATACTAAATTATTGTTACGTTTTTGTATAAGTTGAACGCTGTTTCGGAATAAATGCTTAAAATCGCAACATGAATTTATTAGATATAGTATCAGCAATACTAGCTCTCCTATCTGGCATAGGTATCTTTCTGATAGCCTGCCAAATGATGAGTTCTAACTTAGAATCTGCAAGTTCTCGAAAATTAAAAGCCCTTTTCGCCAGTGCTTCTTCCAACAAATTGATTGGTGTAGGAATAGGTGCGGCAGGCACCGCCGTAATACAGAGTTCCGGTGCCACAACCGTAATGACTATCGGTTTTGTTAATGCCGGCATTATATCGCTTACCCAAGCAGCTACTATAATCTACGGAGCCAATATAGGAACAACCATTACAGCACAAATTGTTGCTCTGGGAATGTTTGGAAAGAATGCAATATCCTCAACCCTTATATTCTCCTCCCTCACCGGCATTGGAGCATTTCTGATGATGTTTTCCAAGAAAGCTGCAAATAAAACCATAGGCGGAATACTCGCAGGCTTTGGAATGTTGTTTGTTGGCTTGTCGCTGATGAGCGGCTCAATGGAAACTTTTGCAGCCCAAAACTCTGTAAAAGAATTTCTTGCAGGAATAAGCAATCCCCTACTTTTGGTTTTGATCGGAGCAATTCTAACAGCCATAATTCAAAGTTCTTCTGTTATGACATCAATAGCCTTGGCTATGGTGGTAACGGGGCTCATTTCTCTTAATCAAGGTATAATGCTCACCCTTGGTTCTAATATCGGCTCATGCGTTGTTGCCATACTGGCAGGCGTTTCCAGCGGAAAAAATGCAAGAAGAACCGCTCTTATACATCTGTTATTCAACTGTACCGGAGTAATAGTATTCCTGATAATAGGCTGGATACTAACCGCTACAACAAATGGGAACCTCAGCTTTGGAAGTATGCTAAGCAAGGCATTTCCGGGAGTGCCACAAACGCAGTTGGCAATGTTCCATACCTTCTTCAATACGGCCACCGTACTATTCATGCTGCCATTGACATCTGTGCTTGTTAAGCTCGTATGCCGCATTATACCAGATCATATTGCAGAAGAACAAGATACAGGCATGCGCTTGCAATATGTAAACGACAACATGATAAAGACCGCACCTATTGCAGTGCAGCAAACAAAGCGAGAAATTATCAGAATGGCAGATATTGCTATCACCAATGTGAATAGCTCCATAGACGCCATTGTTACAATGGATTTTTCTGTACTGAAGAATTTTGAGAAAAACGAAGAAGAATTAGACTATCTAAACCAAGCCTTAGTTGAATATATTGTAAGACTTTCTGCAGAAAACGGCATGAGCGAAAAAGACAGGCAATACCTATCTACCACTCATAGGTCTGTAAGAGATATTGAGAGAATTGGAGACTACGCAGAAAATATCGTAGAGCATGCAAAAGTGCTGCAAAGCGCTTCTCAAACATTCTCAAAAGAAGCAAGGCAAGAAATATCAGAGTTGAAAGATAAACTCAACAGCTTATATACCAAAGCCATTGAAGCCTACACAAACGAAAACTTTGAAGCATTGGCAGAAGCCAATGTAATAGAAGAAGAAATAGACGATCTTACAGAAAAAATGGAAGAGAATCATGTAAGCCGTCTTTCAGAAGGAGTGTGTTCACCTGTTTCCGGAGCGCAATATCTATCCTTCTCGTCTGAAGCAGAAAGAATTGCAGACCACCTGATAAACGTAGCTAAAACCATCAGGGCGCTCACACAACCCTAAACGATATTAGTCTAAATTGCCTTTTAGCAGGGAAAATGTATAACTGAAAAACTCCCGCGGAGAACACCGCAAAGAAAAAGGAGTGTTGCGTAAAAAACGATAGAAAGTGTCTATTTTACGCTTGCCTGAAAATTTAGAAGTAGCTGTTTTCTTGCGACTTATGTTATAAAAACCAAAATTGCCGCCAGAAAACACTATGCGCTCAAAAGAAGAAAGTAGTTTGCGTATTTTTTTCGGTAAAGGCTGTCCGGCGTTTACGCTGCCCGAAAACATAGCGGTATCTAAACCAAAATAACGGCTTATAAAAGCAAGTAGAACCTTGTTCCATGTTGCCACATGCGCTGCTTGGAAATACTCCTCCAATTGCACAGAGTCATAGGTGCAGTTAGATTCTGCCGAGTTGCCTGTAAAAGCCTTCAAACACACAACCATATCGCAAATCTGCCTAAGCCCCACACCAGGGCCCATGGCATGTTTCAGTATATGAGAAGAAAGCATAAGCAATACAGCCTCAGTCGATGGCACCGGTGGAAGTTTCTCTAACCTTACATGCAAATCAAAGTAATAAGGATGAATATCTATACCAGGGCCTGAGTTACTAAAAAAACTGCGGTCTGGCCTACGCTGTGGAGCATAACCCTTCTCCTTAAAAAAAGAAACAGCCATCTGAAACTCAGACGGCTGAAAATACACATCAATATCTCCGCAAACCCTTAGATATGGTTCGGGATAGTATTTGGCAACTTCATGCCCCTTCATAAAAACCGGAGCTAATGAAGCACCTTTTAGTTCGCTAACCAACTTTTCTGTAAAAGATTCTACCTTGCGGCTATACCTCTCTATTCTCTCCGCCTCCATCATAAGCTTTAGGCTTATATTATCCGGCGGACACAGGTCAGAAGGTAATTTTTTTACGGCAGCATAAATAAGCCCCGTAACAGTGTGTGCCGCAGCCAAATCTAATATATTTCTCCAATCTTCTGCAGAAAGAGAAAATATCTGCTTGTCATTTGCAGCCTCGGCAGAACAATTCAGAGCAATTCTAAGGAGCGCAAGAAGCTTATGTTCAGCATCATTCCCAACAACTATACTCATCACTCAGGCAAATAGTGCATCTACTTTATCAAGCCATATTGGAGCCACATTTCAAGAGTATGCTCCACCTCCTCCTTTGCTCTGTTAAGATCTATCTTATACTCATTCACAACAGCATTGGCCAAAGCATCTACATCAAAAACCTCCAATCGCTGAGCCGTTTGAAAAAGAAAAGCAAAACTCGCATTCACCTCCAAGGCAAATGGTTTTTGCCCATCTTTCGGATAAACCATTACAAGAAATTTGCCCTTTAACTCGCGTAAAGAACAATCCTCAAACAATCTATATTGTTTAGCAATCATATTTGCTTATTAAACGTATAAAAAAGTCTTGGCAGAAAGCCTAAAAGACGCATTTACACATAAACTCTCTTAACGGCTCCTAATAGTTTTCTGCTGCATTTAATTATGCCTTACCCCTAAAAAGCAAGCCATAGTAAAGTTTACTTACGGCAAAGCAATACAACCAAACCAAAGGATAAAGATGCAGTTGAGCAAACTTCTGTACAAGGCGTGTGCGCAATGGCTGAATTTTATTCTGCCCTATATACTTATTCGACTCCGGAAACCACTTATGCCAAAGCTTATACTGGCTATACTTGCCTGTAAACAAAAACGGCAGTTTTACATTAAGCTTAAAGAACTCCACATACTTCTCAATATCGTCCACTTGCCAATTCTTCAACCAAGCCAACACACGCTCCGTATTGTATAATGTATCATCGAGATGCCTCTGAGAAAAAGTACTCGTTAAAGCACTTGCATTAGTTTTAATGTAATGATATAGGGCTTTAGGCAAGTATGCAACTCTCTCAGACATAGTGCCTAACATAATCATTGTCATATCTTCGCCCATAGAATGTCCAGAAGGAAAGCGCACTCCACCGTTACCGATACTTCCATCTACAC
>DFIA01000015.1 GCA_002372015.1 Bacteroidales bacterium UBA3709
CGGAACAGTGCACAAGAGACCCTAAAACCGGAATTCTCATACCTCCTCCACTGGCATTTGATGTTCTGGAAGAAATAGAGAAGAAGCTTCCAGGTTTCCCTATAGTGCTACATGGTTCATCTTCTGTTCCTCAGGAATATGTAAAGATAATCAACGATAATGGCGGCAAGCTGCCAGATGCAGTTGGTATTCCTGAAGAACAATTGAGAAGGGCAGCTAAAAGTGCTGTATGTAAAATCAACATTGATTCCGACTCGCGTCTGGCGATGACTGCTATGATTCGCAAGGTGTTCAACGATAAGCCTGGCGAATTTGATCCAAGAAAATACCTTGGCCCTGCAAGAGATGAAATGCAGAAACTTTATGCTCACAAGATAGTTAATGTGCTGGGTTCAGACGGTAAAGCTGAGTAACACAGTTATTGGAAATTCCGAAACATAGGAGCATAGGAAATGAATCTGGGGGGGCGGCTAAATATTTCGGCCGCCCCTTTGTTTTTTGTTAGCAAAATTGATTGTACATGGTAGTATATGAAGAAAGATATTAAAGCTGTTTTTTTTGATATAGATGGCACATTGGTTTCTTTTAAGACACATAATATAACTCCTTCAAATATAGAAGTTCTTGCTGCTCTTAGAGATAAGGGGATAAAGGTGTTTATATCTACCGGCAGAATGTTGGGAATGACGAGTGTTTTAGATGGTATTTTCTTTGATGGTTATATAACAAACAATGGGGCGGCTTGTTACGATTCTTCAAAAAAGATGATTTATGGCAGACCTATTCCCCAAAAAGAACTCTATGCATTATGCAACCATCTTGCTACACTTTCTTCGGCAGCCACTTGCGGGCAGAAAAGACATGAATCACAGCCTTTTGCAGTTTCGTTTATGGCATCTGATAACTACTATTTGAATGTACAGTCTGATATAGCAGAAGAAATAGCTCGAGTTATTGGCGTAACTCCGCCTGAGTTAAAATCTATAGATGAAATAGTAGAAATGGATATTTATCAGATGTGTATTTATCTGAAAGGGCAAGAGTTAGAAGATCTTATGGAAAATTGTTTAACAGGCTGCAGTTCCAGTATTTGGAATCCTTGGTTTGCAGATGTGAACGAGAGGGGAATTACAAAGGCTTATGGTATAGATAAAATGTTGGAATTATTTGATATAGATATTTCTCAGACTCTTTCTTTTGGCGATGGCGGAAATGATATTCCAATGTTGGAGCATACTGCCATAAGTGTATGTATGGGTAATGCAGATGAGTTGGTGCGGGCGGCATCTGATTTTGTTACAGAAACTGTAGATGAAGATGGTGTGGCAAAAGCCCTTTATAAGTTAGGCATTTTATAGTGCCTTAATCTGTGTTCTTCTGTATTCACTTTCACTCACCTTAGTTAACTTTTATTCAGTTTATTGCAGCGCAGTTCGTCTCACCTTAGTTCAGTCCTATTCGTTTTAACTTTGTTTTCTGGCAGTTTACCTATTGAACTGTTTGATAACAAGAACTGTACTCATTGTGATAATTATTATTGTTACAAATATCTTGATAAATCTTTCGCCTCCTTTTATTGATGCATAGGAACCAATAACTCCGCCTATTATATTTCCTATGGCATATATTAGGGCAACAGGCCAGTTTACTTGTCTGTAAATTATAAAGACTATTAGGGCGAGCGGTGTGTAAATTGTTACTGCAAACTGTTTTATGGCGTTTGAGTGTATCATGTCTAACCCTAACATAAAGAAGCTGCTAAAGATAATCAGTAGGCCTACTCCAGAATGTGTAAAGCCGCCATAGATACCTATTGCAGTGAATATTACTGTAACCCAAATGCTACGATCAGGAGACTTTGTATGCTGCTCAACGCTTGTAGTTGTTTGCCGAGATAGGCTGTTGCTTTCTGCCTGCTCAAAATTTGCTCTTGTTTGTGATAGAACTTTTTTGGATGTGCCGGCACCTATTTTTCTTTTGTCTATGAACAGTAGAATGGACATGATGGGCAGTAGCATGGCCATTACTATTTCTATTATCTTTGCTTGCAGCACTGCGGCCAACAGTGCACCGATAATAGCTCCACAGCCTACAGGTATTCCTACCCTCCATCCGAGTTTCATATCCAAGTAGCCTTTTTTTTTGAATATGACCGAGGTGGTTAAAAATTGCAGGAGTACACCAACTCTGGTAGTACCGTTTGCTACATTTATAGGCAAACCCATCATCATAAATAAACCATAGGAAATAGCTGTGGCCATACCGGCTATGGTGTTGATGAAGCCTACAACTGCACCGCATACTATAAGGATTGTTATTATTCTATAGTCTGAAACAGGAGTAGTTATCAGGAAATTATGTAGTTGTTCGAGCATTGTGCGTATATGTTTATGCCTTTATGGCCTTTGCGTAATAATAGTGTTCTATGCTTTGTTTTTAGTGGGCAGTAAAATTAGATAAAAATATGACAAAATGTCTTTATATTGTGCCTCTGGTAGCTTGGCAAGGAAATTGTCATATCTTTGGGCATTAAAAATCTAAGGTATTATGTCAAAACGCAATAGAAAAGATGGCAAAATAGCCGCAAATGATATGGAGACGAACACTTCAGAAGAAAAGAAAACTAATATGGCTGGGCATGAACAAGTTGCCGATAAGGAAGTAGAGGCTGCATCGCAGGAGGAAAAAGAGTCTGCAGAGTATGAGTTAGAAGAGGCTCAAAAACAGATTCAGGAAGAGAAAAACAAATATGTTTATCTGATGGCTGAATTTGATAATTATCGCAGAAGAGTTTCTCAGGAAAAATTGGATTTAATAGATACTGCCTCAAAAGGGGTGATAAGCGATTTATTGCCTGTTGTAGATAGTTTTGAAATGGCTCTGAAGGATTTGGAAAATTCTGAGGCTACAGATGCGGCAAAAAAAGGCACGGAACTGATATATAAGCAGTTATTGGATATTCTTAAAAAGAAAGGAGTTACAGAGATAGAGGCCTTAGGAAAAACTTTAGATACAGATGAGCATGAGGCAATATCGCAGGTTCCTGCCACAGACGACAGTATGAAAGGTAAGGTTGTAGAAGTATTTAGGAAGGGATATAAACTTAACGGTAAGGTAATACGTTTTGCGCAGGTTGTGGTTGGAATGTAGGTTAAATTAAATGAATTAGACAATAGTAGTTGTATTGTTTTTACTGACAAGATGGCAGAAAAAAGGGATTATTACGAAGTACTGGGCGTTTCTAAAGACGCATCGGCAGAAGATATAAAGAAAGCCTATAGAAAATTAGCTTTACAGTATCACCCAGACCGCAACCCCGGTGATAAGGTTGCTGAAGAGAAATTTAAGGAAGCGGCAGAAGCCTACGATGTACTTAGCGATGCAAATAAGCGTAAGCGTTACGATCAATTTGGCTTTGCCGCAGAAGGAGCAGGCGGTTTTGGCGGTGGTGCAGGCTTCTCTGTAGAAGATATTTTCCGCAATTTTGGAGATATTTTTGGCGGGCACTTTGGTGGTGGCGGAGGCTTTGGCGATATTTTCGGCGATATTTTTGGCGGTGGTGGCGGACATAGGGTAGAGAGGGGTAGCGATATAAGAATACGCCTTAAACTTACGCTGGAAGATATAATGAATGGTGCGGATAAGAAGGTGAAAATAAATAAGTTAGTGGCGTGTCCTGATTGTGGCGGTAAAGGTGCTGTATCTGATGCAGATATTCAAACTTGTTCTGAGTGTCAAGGAAATGGGTATGTAATAAGGCAAGCGCGTTCTATTTTCGGTATTACTCAAACGCAGAGTGCTTGTTCTAAGTGTGGCGGTTCTGGAAAAATAATATCTAAGCCATGCAGAAAGTGTGGGGGCAGCGGCTTGATAAAGGCTCCGGAAGAAATTTCGTTTAAAGTTCCTGCAGGAGTAGCAGAGGGTATGACCCTTACAATTCAAGGTAAAGGGAATGCTGCTCGTAATGGAGGTGTAAACGGAGATTTATATGTTGCCATAGAAGAAGAAGCGCATAAAGATTTTGAGAGAGACGGCAACGATCTTATTTACCCTCTTTTTATTAGTATTCCCGATGCAATATCTGGCTGTGAGGCTGAAATACCGGCTATAGGAGGCAAATTGAAGATAAAAATACCGGCAGGTACTCAGAGCGGCAAGGTGCTTAGAGTAAAAGGTAAAGGTATTCCTGAGGTAAATGGTTATGGCAGAGGAGACTTACATATCTATGTACAGGTTTGGATACCAACAAGGCTAACTTCAGAAGAGAAGAAGTTGGTTGAGCAATTAAAAGAATGTGAGAGTTTTAAACCTATGACGTCTGCAGAAGATAAAAAGGGATTTTTTGATAGGCTGAAGGGTTTGTTCAGATAATAGGAATTATTAGCGAGGTTGAACTAATATAGGCAGTGTGTTTACAGTGTTTGAAGGGTTTTGTGTGTTTGAGATGTTATTTGAGATGATTAAGAAGTTTGGTTTACACATACAGAGAGTAGTAGGAGTTCTGATTTCTGCTACTCTTTTACTTATGGTTCCTGCTGTGCTTAATGCTCAGAAAATCAATGTTAAAGCAGATGTAGGGGTGAATTATGCAAGGCAGAAGGAGGTTACAGATAGATTTGTGGTGCCAATAGAATCTTACAACGGTTTTTCCGGAACTTATGGCGAACTAAGGGGCGATCATTTTCATTGTGGCTTGGATATGCGTACTAATGGGGTGGTGGGGCGTAAAATTTATGCGGCAGACGATGGCTACATTTCCAGAATAACCGTTAGTCCGTGGGGCTATGGCAATATGATAGAGATAACTCATCCTTCTGGCTACAAAACCATTTATGCTCACTTACTTAGTTTTACTTCTAAGTATAAGTCTTTGGTTTTGAAAAAACAATACAGCGAACAAAGTTGGCGGCAGTATATAGATTTTCCGCCAGACAGTTTACCTGTAAAAAGGGGAGAACTCATAGCTTTCTCCGGCAATAGCGGCTCTTCTGGCGGTCCGCATCTTCACTTTGAGGTGTTAGACGAAAGCAATGTGCCGGTTAATCTTCAGCTGACCAAGATATTTGGCGTGCAAGACAACGAAGCTCCTATTATTCGTGATATAAGGCTTATAGGTTGTGCGGATATATATGGAGCGTTGTACACATTTCCTATAAAGATGCAGGGCGACATCATAAGAGTTCCAAAGTCTTTTTATGTGGCTGTGAATGCTTATGATGTAATGGCTGGCACACCGGGTAAATTAGCGGTTTACAAATATGAAATGTTGCTCGATGGTAGTGTGTGTTTTTCTTTTACAGAGGGGAATATTCCTACCTCAACGGGGCGGTATATAGCATCGCTGATAGATTATCCTCTTAGGAGGGCTACCGGCAGATATTATCTAAAGAGCCAGATAGATCCGGCTAATATGTTGGTGGATAGGATATTGGTAGAGAACAACGGCGTTATTACGTTGGCCGATTCGCTGCTTCATTCGTTAAAAATTGAGGTTACCGATGTTTACGGTAATTCATCTTCTAAGGTATTGAAGGTACTCAGAGACGATGTCTTGTATAGTAGTTCACTGCCTTTTTCTCCAGAGGGTGAGTTTGCGGCATGGAACCAGAATAACAAGTTTTCATATTCTGGTTTGAACTTTAGTATTCCGGAGGGAGCTCTTTACCGTAATGCTTATATACAGGCATATAGCAAAAAAGATTTATATGCTCCCCAAGAAAATGTGCCTGCCATGTCTGCCCTATGGAAAATCGGCGATGAGAATATTCCTCTGCATAAAGACATTACTATTTCCATGCTCTGTAATGTTCCTGCTGCATACAGAAATAAAATCTTGATGGTTAGACTGTTGCAAGGTGGTAAATTGACGGGTTGCGGTGGCTCTTATAATATAATCACAAAAGAACTGACTGCTACGGTGCGGTCTTTTGGTACTTTTTGCGTAACAGCAGATATTACTCCACCCGAAGTGTCTGTAAAACTGATAGAAGGGGCGGTTGTACGTGGTAACTCCATTAAGGCTGTTATTAAAGATGGATTATCGGGAATTAAAGTTTATAAGGCAGAAATAGATGGTAGTTGGGTAGTGGCCGCATTGGATGGCAAAACCTCTACTTTGGAGATACTTTTGGACGATGCAAAAATAGAGCGCGGCCAAAAGCACTCTCTTGTACTTTTGGCAGAAGACAATGTAGGTAATCAAACAATTGTAGAGAGGCAATTTGTGTGGTAGCTTGCGGCTTTTCTTGCAAATCTGCTCAGGTTTGCTGTTGCTGTTTGCAGTGCTGCTTCTTTGCAGTTCAGAGTGTTGAAATGATAATAATGTGATATGAAAAAGATATATGATTTAGCTCATGGGGTGGGTGTTATAGGCCTAATGAGCGGCACTTCTTTAGATGGTTTGGATATTTGCCATGCGCATTTTTTCCTGCGCAATAATAAATGGAGTTATGAAACTTTCCATGCCGAGGAGGTGGAGTTTCCTGCAAGTTTGAAAGACAGGCTTTCGAGGGCACAAACTATGACAGCGCAGGAATATGCTTTGCTCCATTCGGATTACGGGCTTTTTCTTGGTGAGTGTGTAAAGGATTTTATGAAAAAGCATGGTCTTAGTGCGGCAATGCCAATATGTATGGATAGCCATAGAGAAGTTGCGGTGGTAGCTTCGCATGGGCAAACTGTTTTTCATCAGCCGCATTTGAAATTTACCGGGCAGATTGGATGCGGTGCAGGTATAGCTGCTGTTAGTGGGGTAGATACGGTATGCGATTTTAGGACAACCGATGTGGCTCTTGGCGGGCAAGGTGCTCCACTTGTGCCAATAGGCGACCGACATCTGTTTGGAGGATATGATTATTGCTTGAACTTAGGTGGCTTTTCTAATATATCTTTTGAGGATAATACAAATAATAAACGTTTAGCTCATGATATTTCGCCTGTTAACTATGTTTTGAATCATTACACGCGTCTTATGGGAATGGAATTTGACAAAGATGGTGCAATTGCGCATGGTGGTAAAATCTGCAGTAAGCTTCTATCCAACCTGAATGCTTTGCCGTTTTATACTCAGAAAGGCCCTAAGTCGCTCGGAAGGGAATGGGTAGAAACAGAGGTTATTCCACTAATAGACTCTGCCAGAGGCGATGGTGGTGAGCCCTTATCGCTTGCAGATAAATTGGCTACTTTTGTAGAACATGCAGCCTATGAGATTTCTTTGAACGTTTGCCAGAAGGGCGATACCAAGGTGAAAGTGCTGACTACCGGCGGAGGTGCATTTAACAAGTATCTTTTGGAGAGGATGAAATTTAATGCTCCGCATGCGGATTTCTTTGTGCCAGACAGTATTACCGTTAAATTTAAGGAGGCTCTGATATTTGCGTTTTTGGGCGTTCTTTATATAGCCGATATGCCGAACTGCATGAGCAGCGTTACCGGTGCCGCATACGATTGTATAGGTGGTGCTATGTACAAGTCTGGTAAAACTGAAAGAAATTTCTCTATGTCTGATCTTGTTGAATAATCTTTCTCCATTTGGTAACTATCCACTGCTTGTCATTCAGTTCTCTTTGATTAACTTTGCGATAGTTAACCAAGAAAAATAAAATAAACTATGAAAATTTTTGGAATTCTTATCGTGGCTGCCGTTCTGGCGTTTGCATCATGCAAGTCTGGTCAGAATAAGCAAACTTTAGCCACTCAGCAGACAAAAGTTACTAACTCTGAATCTGAGACTTCTCAGAGCTCAGTGGAAAATACAAAATATAACCCTGCAGATGCTCGCACGTTTGGCCTTGTGGGTCCGGTTCAGGAAGTTCGCCTGTCTAAGGCCCTGCTTTCTACAACTTCTACAGAAGAACAAGGAGACCCTTGGTTAGAAAACGATGAGCTTGAAATGACTTTTGACGAGTATGGAAGGGTTACTCTGGACGGCCTTGGCGGATGCAAGTATGTCTATGATGAAAACGGCAACTTTATTAGAGGATTCAGCGATAAAACCACAATGGAACGTGATGCTACCGGCCGCATAGTTTCTTATGTAAACACAAATATTGACGGTGTGGAATATTCAGATATTAACTTTGCCGAATATGTAGCTAAGAGTTTTGAGTACGACGAACTTAACAGAGTTGCTAAGGCCGCATACAGTGGATGGGAGTGGAAGACAGACAATGTTTATGAATACTTTGGCGGAAATGTATATCCTAAAAAAGTTGTCTATGAAACTGCAGCTGAATCTCTTATAATCAAGGGCACGATTACATACGAATACCTCAAGTATGACCAGTATGGAAACTGGCTGGAAAGGAATGTTACTTTGGAAGAAGAAACTTGCGACTATGGAGAAACAGAACCTTTCGAGAGATTAGAGAATGTATATTTAGAAAGACGCACTATAAAGTACTATCCTGAATAGAATAATTTTTGGAAGCAACTGTATATTTTGCAGATCCTTATTCGGCATGGTAAAAAGGAGCGATAGAAAACATAAATCGGCTGTTCTACACTTAATCAGAGAATTCTTTAAAAGACTTTGTTAGTTTTGCACTTGCTGCTTGACTCTACCGCATATTGTGGAGTAGATAATTTTTGGAAGTTTGCAAATAAATTGTATTTTTGCAGACCCAAAACAAAAGACAACCTCTTGTATAGGTTTAGTTGGCCGTAAGACACTATAGAAATGGCAGATAGTGCTTTTAGTACAATGTTGTTGATAAAAATTTAAAGAAAATGGATTTAATCAAAGTAGCTCAAGAGGCTTTTGCCGGTGAGAAAAAAGAGTATCCTGCATTTAAGGCCGGTGATACTGTAACCGTTACCTATAAGATTAAAGAGGGTGACAAAGAAAGACTCCAGAACTTTAAGGGAGTTTGCCTGCAGAGGCGTGGTGCTGGTGCAACCCAGACCTTTACCGTGAGGAAGATTTCCAACGGAATTGGAGTAGAAAGAATTTTTCCTTTAAATTCTCCATTTATAGAGAAGATAACATTAGATAAGGTGGGTAAGGTAAGAAGGGCAAGAATCTTCTATCTGAGAGATTTGACAGGTAAGAAAGCTCGTATTAAGGAGAAGA
>DFIA01000083.1:0-25190 GCA_002372015.1 Bacteroidales bacterium UBA3709
GGCTGTCTGGTGAAAGGCATCACAGCTATTCCCCCATCCGGAGAGATATGCTTTTATGTGAGCCTTACGACTTTGCGCATGTTCCTTGCTTTCTAATACAAGATAAGCAGCTCCCTCTCCAAGGTTCAGGCCCTTTCTGGAAACATCAAAAGGCCTGCATGGTTGATTATCTAATATCATCAACGAGTTAAAACCATTGAAATGAAACTTGGTTATACACTCCGCTCCACCGGCTATCACTACATCAAACCTGCCGGATAGTATAAGTTCTGCTCCAAAGGCAATGGCATTGGCAGCCGCCGAACAAGCCGTGGATATTGTATCGGAAAAAGCTACGCTACTCGATAAAGAATCGGCTATAGTATCTGTAGAATAGCCCGCCAAATGCAACGGAATTAAGTTGTTATATTTGTCTGTTTCTAAATATTTCAGAAGATAGGCTTCTGTAATATCCATACCTCCCACGGTTGTTCCGTTAATAAATGCTACACGGCAACTTGAACCAAGACCTGCAGATTCCTCAGCCTGCCTTGCCGCAACTATTCCCAAAAGCGAAGAGCGTGGCAAAACCATTGAGGTATCAATAGCACCAAGCCTGTATAGATAGCTGTTTGAGAAATCAACCTCCCCGCACGGAAGGTCTGTATGGATGGTTGTAAGGTGTTTAGGTACTCCTATGGGAGAGCGCTCAGATAACAAGTTCTCATAGGTCTGTCTAAGGCCTACACCCAAAGCCGAAATAATGCCGGCACCGGTTATGGCTATCTGCCCATACATTACACACTATTTATTAGCTGCTATGTATGCTGCAATAGAGTTTACGGTAGAAAGCACCTCTTTACTTTTGGCAGGGTCGGACAGTTTAATCCCGTAATTCTTTTCTAACATCACAATCAGCTCAAGTGCATCTATGGAATCGAGTCCTAAACCATCTGGCCCAAACAAAGGAGTTTCTTCATTAATATCTTCAGGAACAAGCTCTTCTAAATTGAGAGCCTCTATTATTTGGAGTTTTAGTTTTTGCGTATCCATAACTTTTGTTATTTAGACGTGCAATTTACCAAAAGATTTTGAAATCCTCTCCTATTTTCAAAAACCACAGACAAGTTCTGCAGAAAGCGAACATTTGTTGTTTCTTACTTCTATCCAACACAGTAGCGCACGTTTGGCCGCCCCTTCGCAGAATAAACACCGTATATATTCCATAGCCAGATTGCGATTAAAACTCTCTTCTATAAAAAATATACCTTCTCCGTATAGTTTATGGCGAATGGATATTTCTCCAATTACAATACTCGGAAGCGTATATACAAATATCGCCGGCGATGGATAGAAATTATCTGCCTTAATTGTTTGGTTATATTCGCTGTCGGCACAATAAGAAGAACTCGCATTCATAAACACCAACGCAGTTGTATCGTCTTCTAATACCGTTTTTAAGATGTGTTCGCCTGCTACTATGCCTGCCTTGCACAGTAGATCCATCTTGTGAAACTTAGGATACGTAATCTTGGCGCTGCTATAGATGTGAGACAGATAATCTTTAATATCTCCCTTATAATCTATGCAGAAACTCTCCAGAACTTCTGCCTCTACATTATTGGTAGGTTTAGGATTTGCCCACCTCAATGATGGCGACATTCTTTCTACCTTCAAGGCAGCATTACAACCGCCAAAACCAGAAACCGTTTTTAGAAACCACCGGGCTTCTATTTTTCTCACAGAAGAACTTATTTTGGGAGGCGGGGTACATCCAGCCGTCTGATACCCTATTGCAGCCGGCAACCAGCCCTCATCCATAAAATGTGCAGAAAGGATAGTTTCTATTACGGCAGAAGCCCCTAAGGTATGCCCATAATAGCTTTTAAGAGGCGAAACAGGTAAACTATCTAAACCACTTCTGAAAATGGCCAAACTCTCCATCTGATCGTTATACATGGTGGCTGTTCCATGAGGATTGATAAATCCCCCCTCGGCAAGCCCTTCTGTTTTTGAGCCATAAGGAAGTGAAAGCGTGCGCATTATAGCCCTGTAAAGCCCTTCGGCCGTTCTGGATGGTCCAGATATATGATTTGCATCATTACTTATTGCACCAGCTGTTACAAATTGCGGCACAACAAAACAACTATTCTGTTTTATCTCTCCGGCCGAGCGTACAGATTGCAGAACTATGGTTCCCACAGCTTCCCCCAGATTAAGCCCCTTTCTATTTGCATCAAACGGCCGGCATGGTTCATCAGACAAAGCCTTAAAAGAGCCAAAGCCAGAAACAACAAATTCTGTAACTTCATCTGCCCCAACAACTATAGCGGTATCATATAATCCCGCATCCAATAATCTCTTGGCCACTATAATAGCAACAGCACCACTGATACAGGCATTAGATACAGTTATGGGAGTATTAGGATTGCCGAAATAATCCGACACTACTTTTGCGGAATGCCATAATGCAGCTATTTTACAGTTGCTCTCTATATAATCTATATTCCCTTTAGTTGTGGAAAAAATAAAAATTGTTGAAGGTAAAGACAATACACCGCCTAAGTTACTGCAAGCTTCCTTAACGGAAGATATCATAAACTTCTCTAACCTTGTAGCGTTTAACTCAGCTATAGAAGTATCAATAAGAGAATCGTCTGTTGTAGCAACCACTACTCTACCGCCATCCGGTACCCTAAGTTGCAAATTCTCTTTCAGGGCCGTTTGGCCCTGCCGTATGGAGCGTAGATTCTCTAAAGTAGTTTTACCTAATCCAGAGATTATATTGTCTGCTATAATCTGTACCATGTTTACTTTCTCTAAACTGCCACTTTTATTGTTGCTTCTGCAATACTGCTACCAGATTCGGAACGCACCACTGCATTTGCAAGCATAACTCCCAAAACTTCCGTTACAAGCGTTATTTCTGTTATCAAGAGCTGCCCTATTTTAGGATAAGTATAAATTTTTAAGTTTTTTACAGAACCAATTACCCCGGGCTTAACAGGCAGTTCGTTAAGCCAATCAAAAAAACCTATCTTAGCGGCACAACTCTGAGCAATATTCTCCAAAATCCCTGCCGCCGATAAAGCATCTCCGCAAACAAATACACCGCCTCGCCTAACGAGAAAAGATGTCTTTACTGTCAAGGTATCGCTATTGTATGATATAAGCTTGTCTATAAGCAAAAAAGGCTTTCTATGTGGAAGTATTGCCTCTATATCCAACGCTGATATGTCTTCAATTTTTCTCATAATCTGCACTGTGTGCGCTACGCCAGAAATCGTAGAAATTAAACCATTGTAGCGGATACTCTTTCACCACCTTTTCCAATATAGAAACATAAGCCTGCCCGTATGCTTGCGCCTTAGCATCGCGAGTCTTAATTGAAGAATCTATTGTGATAGGTTCCACTACTATCTTGTAAGTAAAGTTCTTGCCTGCCCAAAGAACAAACATGGCTATAAGGTCTGCATCATAACGCTCTGCCATATTGTATATAGCAGTTGGAAACATAGCCTCTTTGCCAAGAAAATTAAACTTATGATTTCTTCTGCCGGTAAATACCCTATCGCCTGTAAGAGTGAGAGCTTCTGAATTGGCAAACGCATCGTTAATCTTAAAGATATGCTCCATAGTTTCCGATACGCCTATTATCTCTATGTTGTTTTCTCTCATTGCCATAGCACGAAACTTCTGCATCTGTTCAGTTTCTCCTGCAAAGGCAAGAACATTAAGCTTTTTTGAGAGCCGGCCGCACAAATAAGAAGATATTTCAAAGTTTCCTACATGAGCACTCACCATCACGAGCGGCTTTGGTGTTGAAAAGTACTTTTCCACCAATTCTTTTTCCATATTACTTATCTTGTAACGCTCTCGGTGTCCGGCAAAAATATAGAAACGGTCTAACAGTAGCTTACCAAAGATTATATGATTGCGGTAAGTGCCTACGGCAGCTCTAAAGAAAGAAAAGCCTTGCCGGTGCCTAAGATATGAGTAAATAGAATATGCCCGCCGTGGTGCAAATATCAAATAATAGCAGACAACAAATGGAAGCGTAAGATATATCACCCTTATATTCACTCTTTTAAGGATGTGCATTAAAAGGCCCTGATTCTTATCGCCTCCACCCGTTTTGCCCTTCCATTCCGGCATAAAATACGCTCAAAGTCTATGTATTCAGGCCACCGTTTATTTCTATTACCTGACCGGTTATATATGCAGCCTTCTCCGATGCCAAAAACGCTACAAGATCTGCAACCTCTTCTGCCGTGCCAAATCTCCCTGCCGGTATAGTTTCGCGTAGCGTATTCTGGTCTAACTCTTTAGTCATATCGGTTTCTACAAAACCAGGGGCTACCGCATTTACCGTAACATTACGCTTGGCCACCTCAAGAGCCAAGGCTTTGGTAGCAGCAATAACTCCCCCTTTGGCAGCAGAGTAATTGGTTTGCCCCTGCATACCCTTTATGCCAGACAGCGAGGCTACACTTATAACCCTGCCCCACTTCTTCTTAGCCATAGGAGTAATCAGCTTACGAGTAGCATGAAAAAAACCATTCAAATGTATGTTTATCACATCGTACCAATCAGAATCCTCCATCCACATCATAAGCCCATCTCTACGAATTCCGGCATTGTTTACAAGCACGGCAATGTAATCGTCTGGGTGCGTAGCCACCCAACTATCTAAAGCAGAATCTATTTCCTTAGGCTCTGCCACATTAAACTTCAAAACTTCCGCTATACCACCCTCATTTTCTATCTCTTTTTTCACTTCTATGGCAGCGTCTTCTCTGCTTACATAATTGATTAGTACCGGATATCCGTTCCTTGCAAGTTCCTTGCATATTGCGGCTCCTATTCCTCTTGAGCCTCCTGTAACCAATGCGTATTTCATATCACTACAATTAAATTCAGAAAGAATCAGCCTTGCAAAAATGCAACCAGCTCAGCTATTTCTTCATACTTAGGTTTATCATCTACAAACTTAGGCACTATTTGCCTTATTTTAGAATATATATCTAAACTCTTTGGAGCTATCTTATTCTTAATTTTCAGATAGTCTATAGCCTGCGCTATTGCCATAAAGTGAATAGCCATTACCTGATAACCGTTATCTATTACCCGTGCTGCAATTTCTGCAGCATTTGTTCCCATGCTCACCATATCCTGATTATCGTTGTTATTGGGAATGCTGTGCACATACATCGGGAAAGAAAGCGTCTGGCACTCCGCAGTGGTGCTTGTAGCCGTAAACTGCGAGGCCTGAAGACCATAGTTAAGGCCTAATTTTCCGAGGTTTACAAACGGTGGCAGTATGCCGTTTATCCTGTCGTGAAACAGATAGTTCATCTGCCTTTCGCACAACATTGTAAGCTTGGTTACTGCTATCTTCAGTTTATCCATTTCAAAGGAAACATAATCGCCATGGAAGTTTCCACCGTGATACACATATTCCGAATTTACATCAATAATCGGGTTGTCGCAGGCCGAATTAAGTTCCTCTACAAGAATCTTTTCTGTATTGTCTATAGTTTCTTTTATAGGGCCTAATATCTGAGGCACGCATCTGAGAGAATAATAAGACTGAACCTTCTTCTTAAAAACTTTATCTGTGCGTGCATGAAAAAGCTCGTCTTCTCGCTTCTGCAAACACTTGGTTCCTTGCGCAAACTCTCTCATAAAGCGCGCAATTTCAACCTGCCCACTATGCCGCTTAGTCCTATTTATCTCATCGCTTATCATATCGTCGTAAGACGATGTTATTTCGTTTACCATAACGGAAGAAGCCACACTCCACTGCAATAACTTCTTTGCCTTAAACAGATTAACAAGGCCTATCCCGGTCATCATAGATGTGCCGTTGGTTACCGAAAGTCCCTCTCTGATATGAATTTCAAACGGAGTAAGGCCCTCTTTCCTAAAAACTTCGGCAGTAGAATAAAGCTTGTACTCAGAAGCCGCATTATCACGATAGAATACCTGCCCTTCGCCTATAAGGCAGAGTGCAATGTGAGCAAGCTGCACAAGATCGCCACTTGCCCCAACGCTTCCATGCTCAGGTACCATAGGATAAATACCTCTGTTCAAGAACTCCATCACAAGCTCTACAAGAGCAGGATGCACACCTGAATATCCCTGTAAAAATGTACAAAGCCTTGCCAGTAAGGCAGCACGCACAAAAACAATGTCCAATGGCTTGCCGGCTCCTGTGGAATGACTACGTATGATATTGTATTGTAGCTGTTTAAGATTCTTATCTTCTATTCTCCACTGAGCCATCGGCCCAAAACCGGTATTTATTCCATATATAATTTTCTTCTTTTCAAACTCTTTTAAAAAGTTATAACAATCCGCCACTCTCTTCATAGCAGACGCCGCTATAGATACTTTTTCGCATTTAAGAATCACGGCTTCGGCCTGTTTCAACGATACTTTTTCTGTAAGCCTGATCATTTTTATATTATTTATAATACAATCTATCGGTTTATTCCATTTGCATACGGCGCATAAAATCTTCTGCAAGTGGCAAATGTTCCAATCTTCCTACATCCAAAATTTCAATATCTTCAATATACTCACCTACAATCTTATACCGAGCAGCATTGGCAAGATAAAAATCTATTATGGAAAACTTTTCTTCCTCGTTTTTCATAAGAGAAAAAACTTTAGGAGAAATCACATGCACTCCGCCAAAAGCATAAGGTTGCAAACCCTTACACTTCACAATTTCAGCAGCATTTTCTATCCCGTTCAACTGTTCAAACTCCTCAAATGGCGACTTTATCTGATTTGTTTTCAGATTCTCCCAGCCTCTAAGCCGCATATCACCATCAAACAGCAAACGCCTATCTGAATATCTGCCACTCACCAGTACACTGGAAATTATCTCACTATCTTGCTCCATTTTGCCACAGCACAAAGAGTAAAATTCATCCAATGCCATATCCGATAATATATCCACATTATGCACAAGGAATGGCTCGCCATCGTTGAGCAAATGTGCCGCATGGCGTATTCCACCACCGGTATCGCGCAACAAATCATACTCCTTAGAAAAGCATATCCGTAACCCGGAATGCGGTTCCCTCTGCAAAAATTCGTGCACAGCCTGCTCTACCATTTCACCAAAATGGTGCACGTTTACAACTATATCTGCAAAGCCATAGGAATAGAGCCTGAGAATTTGCCACTCCAACAAACTCCTGCCGCAAACCTCCAGCAATGCCTTAGGTTTATTGGCAGTAAGCGGCCTGAGCCGTGTTCCTAAGCCTGCTGCAAAAATCAACGCCTTCATTACACATCCTCTTCCAAACCGAGCTCGCGGTGGGTGAGTTTTACCCGCACGTTAAACTTTTTGGCTATATGATCTGCCAAATGCCTTGCGCAATAAACACTGCGATGCTGCCCGCCGGTACATCCAAAAGAAACCTGAAGGTGCGTAAACTTTCTTTCTACAAAACGCTTAACATGGGCATCTACAAGGTCATACACATTTGAAAGATAGCTTTTTATACCTCCTTCATCTTCTAAGTATTTAATAACAGGCTCATCCAAGCCCGTAAAAGATTTGAAACGCTCGTACTTGCCGGGATTATCCAAACCACGACAATCAAATACATAGCCTCCTCCGTTACCGCTATCGTCTAACGGAATACCCTTCTTATAGGCAAAAGAAAATACATGAACCTCCAATGTTACATCTTTACGCAAATCTCTAAGCTGCCGCATCTTAGTAAGTTCCGACAATACCTGCTGTAGATAAGGGTATTCTGTAAAAGGTTTTTTGATAAGTTTCCTAAGATTCTCTATAGCAAAAGGAATGCTCTGCAAGAAATGAGGTTTTTTCTCAAAATAACCTCTGAACCCGTATGCTCCAAGCACTTGTAATGTTCTAAAGAGCACAAACAAACGCAAGTTACGCGTAAATTCCTTATCCGGAATTGTTATATATTTCTTCAATTCTTTTCTATAGGCAGAAATCAGAATCTCTTTCAGTTCCTCAGAGTAATTGGCTCTTGCCTGCCACACAAAAGATGCTATGTCGTAATAAAAAGGCCCCTTCCTACCCCCCTGAAAATCTATAAAATAAGGCCGTCCTTTCCTCAACATTACATTTCTTGCCTGAAAATCGCGATACATAAAAGTATTTCCTTTCATTACCCCCAAAAGATCTGCAGCCATCTTTTGCATATCTTCGTGCAAACGTATCTCGCTAAAGTCCAAACCACTGGTTTTAAGGAAGCTATACTTAAAGTAATTAAAGTCGAACCATACATTTCTCTCATCAAACTCCGGTTGTGGATAACATAGAGAGTAATCTAAATTCTTTCCACCCTCAAACTGAAACTTTGGTAAAAGAGCCACCGTCTTTTTCAAAAGAGATATTTCCTTTGCAGAGTAAGCACCTTTCTGCCTGCCTGCAGAAGTGGCATCGAACAACGATACCGGCCCTAAATCTTCTTGAAGATAATAGAGTTTATCCGGCGAGGCTATATACACCTCAGGCACATTTAAGCCACTTGCCTTAAAATGATGTGCTAAACTTATAAATGCGTTGTTTTCTTCTGCAGATGTACCAACAGCCCCTATTAGAGAAATATCGCCTGCTTGTAGCCTAAAATATCTGCGATTGCTACCGCTCTGAGGCAATTCCTCACAAGAAGCGGGCTTCTTGCCTGTATATTGCTTAAATAAGTCTTCCAACTGTTTCATAAAGGAATAATATCTTATTCTACAAATTTAAGAAAAATGAATAAACTTAGTACTGCAAACCAATCCAAGGCTTAGCGAAAAGGGTAGTTTTACGCAGTTTTACGCAGTTTTACGCAATATAAAAATTGGCAGATATAACAGCAGAGCCAGTACAGAAAATAGAAGCCCGACTATGGTTCCAATGGCAAAATTGAACCAGAACACCTCTGCAGGCCCTTCTATCAAGAAAGGCAGAAGACCTAAGACCGTAGATGCTATAGTAAGGAAGATAGGCCGTATCTTTAGATTGTAAGCTTTAACATAGTTTTTGATTTTATAATCCATAGAAGATGATTGTGGTGCAGATAACACCGGCTTTTTCAACAGACCTTTGTATGCCCACACAAGGTATATACCGGCATTTACCACAATTCCGCAAAGCATAATAAAGGCGGCAAATCCTCCATGGTCGAATATCAGATTCGACAGCCCGAAGATTAGGAAAACTCCTATAAAAGAAATTGGGATAAGAAACAAAACAGCAAGCGGCTGGCGGAAAGATTCAAAAAGAATGCTCAAAAACACATATATTATTGCAATAATAATAAGTATGACCCAGCCATATTTTCCGGCACTTTCTTGATTAAAGAAAAAATCTATTTCTGCATTCTGCGCCTTATAGCCTATGGGCAAAACCGAACCATTCATATAAGCCAAAGCCCTTTCGTTTAATTTCTTATTAAGATTGTGCTCCCCTATAAAACCGTAAGAAACTACTACACTGTAAGATTGATTTCGGCGAACAATATCCAAATCTGTCTTGCGCTTAACAATCTGCCCCACCTTAGAAAGGGTTACAAATGTTGAATCTACCGCTATAGGAGAGTTCTGAATGTGCCATAAATCATAGTATTTGAAAAGAGAAGACCTCAACACCACCTCTGTTGGATGCTCTGCTATCATAGGGTATAAAGTGCTACTATATAGCAGATTGTTAAGACTATTGTAGTAAGAGTAGGGATTTACGCCTATTGCCGACAAAGTTTCAAAATCATACGAGAGATTATATTCTGTTCTTGGCATACTACGCCAACTGCTTCTTATATCGGCAGCTCTAACTCTCGGATTCTTTTCTACAAAGGCTACCAGCTGCTCTGCATAGCCTATAAGTTTATCATACTCATAGCCTATAAGTTCTATATTGTTGGAAGAAAACGAACTCCCTATATAGTTGCTAAAAGATTTGTCATCTATTCCGCTAACAATCCAATTTGCACCTCCAAAGTTCATTGCCGCCTTTATAATCTCCGACTTGATTTTTAGCGGTGCAGACGTCTTCTCATACTCGGGCTTGAAATAAACCTCAATGGCAGCATCATCGTAAGACCACACATTGGTTCGGAAAAGCTCTATCTCCTCAAACTGAGAGAGAAAATTCTCCATGTCCCTAACCAAGGTATTCAACTGAGAGACAGTATGTCCTTCGCTCAGCCCTGTTCTTATACTCAACACAAGACGTTGGGGTGTGCGGCTAAAATCCAATCGAGATAAAGATCTGTAAAACAAAGCAAACGAAGAACCAAGTACCCTATCTATAGTAGTTTTATTAGCCGAGTAAGGTTTCCACAATGCAATCTTTTTAACAAGTGTGCTGTGCGGCTCACCAGAAAGTGTTAAGGCTGTTTCAGAAGGAATAAGACAAAGCGGAAGTCCAAAGCCTGCTATCAATAGAAGAATATATAGCCATTTGAAACGGACTCCTAACTTTATGTATCTGGAATAAAATCTATTCCAATTAACATATCTTCTATATCTTTTATAAGAATTGTGTGATGTTTTGAGTGCTGTAGGAATATAGTCTATCAGGGCTGGCACAAAAAAGTAAGCTACAAGTAGTGATATAAACAGATTTACAGATACGGATGTCACAAAATCTGTTAAGTTTAATCTCTGGTTGTACGGAATCAAAAGCACTGCCAGTAAAGAGGCTATGGTTGTAGCTATCGCCCCAAAAACAGGAACAAAGGCTGCCCTGTTTTTGTAATAGGTGTAGTGGTCTGTCATAACAATAGAAGAGTCTATTATTATCCCGAGCGACACCGTTATGCCTGCGAGTGAATACAGGTGTATCTGCAATCCAAGCAGATAGTACAACAGCAAGGCTATAAGTAGGTTAGCCAATATAGCAAGCCCTACTGCAATAGTATATCTTACAGAGCGATAAGCAATTAGTACAAAAAATAACAGCACTATAAGGGAAAGCGCTGTACGTCTATATATCTTATTCAGTTCGGCCGATATGTATATAGAAGAATCATAACCCACGGCAAAGGAAACGGCGGTTGGAAAATGCTCCGAAAGGCTATTCATAAGTTTCTTTGCCTCCTTTGCAACTTCAATACTGTTTGCCGTTTGAGTAGCATTTACAGAAATGGATATTGTATTAAGACCATTGAGCCTGTAATAAGATGAGGGGATAGATTCTTCATATCTATATGTGGCTATATCTGCCAGATATATTATCCTACTACCGCTTTTGGCAATTGGAATCTTTCCCAAGTCGCCACCATTACCACCTTTAAGATATACGGTTATCTGTTCCTGCTCCGCATTGGCAAGAGTAACTGCCTCAGTAGTGTAATATTCTGTTATAGCCGCTGTTATCTGCTGCGGAGTTATACCGGCTGCCGCTATTTTTACAGCATCATACACAACAACCCAGTGAAAGGGAGAATATCCTCTGATATCTACCCTGTCTATTCCTTTTATATCTGAAAGAGGCCTGACTATATTCTCTGTAGCATACTCATAAAGTTCTGTGGATGGAATATTTCCTTTCAATAAAAAGACCAAGACTTCTCCGCCCTTTCTGCCTGTTGTTCCCACAGAAATCTCTGGGTATGTTACCCCCTTAGGCAAAGAAGGATATATATTGCGTATCTGAGTGGCAGCTTCAAAACGAGCTATCGCCATATCTGTACCCCGTCTGAATTTTACCGTAACAGAACCATAACCTTTGGAAGATATAGAAGAAGTTCCTGTGCTGTTAGCTATTTTAGACAGAGCTCCTTCCAACAGAGATGTTATGCTTCTTTCTATTACTTTAGATGAAGCATCTCTATAATAATAGCTTACGGTAATTTCTTCCGGTTTTTCCTGCGGAGTATAATGTATGCTAAGGTGACGGGCAGACAATAAACCCACTACAGCAATTGCCACAGTCAGAAGTATTACAGAAAACGAAGATGGTTGCTTAAATATGCTCATCTGCTGCCCGTTTTCTTATTATACAAAAGGCTATAGAGTGCCGGAACCATAAACAAGCTTATTAACGTACCCACGGCCATTCCAACTATAATTACCACAGACATAGGGAACTGCATATCATCCCCAATACTTCCGCGCTTTAAGAAAGGGGCCACTGCAAGTATTGTTGTTATAGAGGTCATAACTATAGACTTCATTCTGCGCTCTCCGGCCTCCATTATAGCCTGCCTTGTATCCATACCGCTTTTAATCAAACGGTTAATGGTATCTACTTTTAGTATAGAATCGTTAATTACAATTCCACTAACCACAACAAGGCCAATTAAAGACATAACATTTACACTCACCCCAATCGCCCACATAGCAAGCAGAATTGCAAAGGTATCCACAACTATTTCAGACAAGATAATAAGCGGCTGTAGTAAAGATTCAAATTGCGCTGCCAAAATAATGTAGAGCATTATGAGAGCTATTATGAATGCAAAAAACAACTCTTTGGCAATTAAATTATTAGAAAACCATGCTCCGCTAAAAGATACGGTATATTCTCCGCTGTCTTGCACTATTTTCTTTATTCTGTCCATTACAGAAGCTACTTCTCCATACGCTACTGATAAGTCTGCCGGATAGTATTCGCCATCTATACCGCTTGTAATAACCTGAAAATCCTCTCTAAAAGTTTGCTTTAACAGAAGTCTCAAAGGAATTTGCACGTTTCCATGGCTTATAACACTCTCTGATATTATCTGAGATAGATTACGTTCCCTATCGGCCACCACTACCGGTAAAATTTGCTCGCCCTGCACTATCTCAAACAGAGTATTACCGCTAAGCACACCTCTTAATATATGAAGCAGTTCGTTATAACTCACATTGTATAAAGCCATAGCAGCAGGGTCTGCTATATACAGAATATCTTTCTTTAACCTTACCCGAGAACTCAATGGAACCACCTCGTTTATCTTGCCCAATACCTCTTTCAAAGTAGGAATATCTGTCAGAGATGAATTTGCCGAACGCAGCCTTGCAGTGAGTAGAGCCTGCCGCTCTCCAAAGGCTGCTTCAAGAACATTTCCAGATTCCTTAAACAAACATACTGCTTGCGGATAGTTGCTCGCAAGATAAGCCGATATACTTGATTTTATTCTGTCAAGCCCACCCTTTGAACTTTTAATATATATGCTCGTTTCAGAAACAGAAAGGTCTGCTGTATGGCCAAGTACAAACTGCTGTACTCCAACCATAGATGTTACCTGCTCTTCATCCTGCTCTATAAGTTTCTCTATTTCCTCAACCCTGGCCCTATTCTGCTCTATAGATATTTGGCTATTCCAATCTATTTCCGCTATACATTCATTATAAGTAATATGCGGCAGGCGTTCCTTTTTCAAGACTAAAAACATAGCAATACAGCCTACCATAGAGAGCAATAGAAGCGGAAGTATATAGTGGCGCAAGCGCAATGCCTTTTCCATTATCCTGCGTTCCCACTTTAGCATAGGAGCTGTAATATCCCAACTTCCAAAAGTAGCGGGCTTGTAGTACACCTGCTTTCTATACCACCAATAATAATACACTGGCACTATCGTAATGGTTATAAGATAAGAAGTGATAAGCGTTATAGTTATTGCAGCCGCCTGATCCGAAAATAAAGCACCGGCAATTCCGCTTATGAACATAACAGGAACAAATACAACACAAGTTGTAAGCAGAGAACTCAACATTGCTCCACGAACCTCCTTAGTACCATGCACTACAGCATCTTCCAAAGCCAAACCACGTTTCCACCAGCTGGTTATGTTATCTAAGAGAATAATAGTATTATCTACCATCATACCCACTCCAAGCAGTAGGCCGGAAAGAGAGAGAGTATTTAAGGAGAGGCCAAAAAGATAGAAGAGCAATAAAGAAAACACTAAAGACGCAGGTATTACTACAATAACTAATGCAGATGTCTTTAGTTCTCTAAAAAACAGCAAAATGCACCCACTCGAAAGTATTATTGCCAACAATATGTTTATAGCCAAACTATTTATGGAATAATCCAGTAGTTGCGTCTGGTTACGTGTAACCTCAAAATCTATATCGGGATAATCCTTCTCAAACTCTTGCATAAGCTCCTCCATGCCCTTCCTTAAAGCAGACATCTTGGCATTTTTCTGTTTTATTACGGCTACACTTAACGCAGGCTTTGAGTCAGAAAAAACATATCCGTTTCTTGGAGCAGGTTTGCTTACAATTTGCGCAATATCACTTAGCTTTATGAGCTTACCATTCTTGTTTACAACTATATCTTCTATGGCCTCTTTACCTAAAGCCAAAGACTCAAATTTAACATCGTAACTATATTCGCCATCTGTTATAGTAAGTGTGCCAAGCCTTACATCTGCCGCCCTCACATACTCCTCAAATTCATCTATATCAATTCCCAAAGAGATAAGTTTTTCCCTATTGGGCACAACAACAATCTGCGGAGTTTCGTAGCCACTCATATCTGCCATCGCCACTTGCGGAAGCTGCTCAATTCTCCTGTTTATAACCTTTACGGCAAAATTGCAGAGGTCGCTGAATGTACTCGTAGAGCCAGGGGCTAAAGTAATGTTTATATAAAAAGCCGGAATATCAGCTGCACTCGCCTTGATTACCTTTGGACGCTGTATCTCTGGCAGATACGGCATAGCCCTATCTACCCTCTCGTTTACTTCTATAAACAGAAAATCTATATTTGAACTGTAATTAAAAGAGAGTTTTATTGTGCCGGTAGCATCTTTGGAAGTGCATGCCATATCCTCCACACCATCTATCTGCATCAGCTGCTGCCTCAAAGGCCGCATTACACTCTCTTCTATCTGTCTTGCAGATAGTTTTGGGGCCGATACCTGAACCGTGATGTAAGGTATATCTACATCGGGAACAAGAGAAACAGGCAAAAGATTTATGCTCACAAGTCCGAGAACGGCAACACTCAAAAGAGCCATTGTTACCGCAATAGGTCTTTGTATGAGCTTTCTAAGCATAAACTATTTCTTCAATACAACTGCAGACTTGTCTGCAAGATTAAGATTGCCAGATATAATTACCATATCCCCCTCAGAGAGTTGTGCACCTCTATCCTTATTGCCCTCTACAATATATGAATCTTGATTAGCCGCAAGAATATTTACATAAATCCAATGAGAAAGTCCATCTTCTGTATATGTAAAAAGTACATCCATACCATCTCTGACAACAACCGCACTCTTTGGTACAACAAGTTGGTTTGCAATATCTTCCTCTATAAGCACCTTTACATCCATACCATCTATCAAAGCGCCATTGTTTTTAACAGTAGCTGTAACACCAACCTGTCCGTTTGCATTTACAGTAGGATTTATATTGGTTACCGTTCCATAAAGCGCATCTGCAGCTGTTGCACCAAATGGTACAATCTTAGCCCTCATTCCCTTTTTACACATAGACAATTCAGAACTCATAATAAAGAAATCTGCAGTGAGTTCGGTATCGTTTATAAGGGTACAGAAAACACCGGCAGACTGCTCGTGAACTTTCTGAGATATGTCTGCCACCTTACCGGAAAAAGGTGCTGTAAGATAACGCATTGAAGCATCTGTTACAGCCCTTGTATAATCGTTTTTTGCATAGGTATAACCACTCTGCATCTTTACGCTCTCTAATAATTCTTTTGTCATAGATACGGTATCTCTGGCCCTATAGCCAAGCCCGACAAGCATATCGTAAAGTTCAAGCTCCGCTTTTTGCAGATTTATCTTAGCCCCTGCTAATGCCGCAGAAGTTGTTCTCGCATCAAGTTCTGCTATAACAGCACCCTTATTCACAAAAGAACCATTTTCCACTCTAATCGAAGCTATAATGCCAGATGTTGCAAAAGACAGAGAAGACTTCCTCTTTGCAGAGAGTTTACCATTAGAAAGCAACTGGCGTTTAAAAGGTCCGCGTACAAGAGTTATCACCTCTACTTCATTGTTTTGAGGGGTGTATGCCAATTTCTCTAAATCCTGTCCTCCATCAAATTTGTCCTCCTTTCCCTTGCAAGAAGAAGTACAACATAATCCAATGATAAGAACACAGAAGAAAACACTTTCGCATAAAGTCTTCGTATATAGACAAACCTTTCTTTTCATAAGCCTTCTAATCAATGTATTATAGCGTCAAAATCTACAGACACATCTTTATTTTCTATAAAATCGTAGAGGGTAAGTTGCCTTATGCTGTAGTAATAAATCCAAAAGTTTCCAATATCTGTAATGTACTTTTGAATAGCCGCATCTTTCTCGCTCTGCGCATCCATAAGGTCTGTAACAGTAGCCTTGCCACTACGGAACTTTTCCACCATAAGCCCATAGCGTTCCAATGCCAAGGTTTGTGCCCTCTTAGAAGCTATGCACTGCTGCCGCTGATTATTGAACTGCCCTACCGCCATAAAAATTTTGCGACGATAATCGCTCTCACTCTGTAGTACCTTAGCTTTAGATACCTTCTGAGCAGCCATAGCCTTTTGTACCCTACCATGGCCAAGCCCCCAGTCGAATATAGGGATAGAAAAAGAAAGCCCCACCACCTCTTGATCTAATGGACTACTATATACCCGCTTTAGCTTAGAATCTGTTTTAGATAAACCAAGTCTTGCCACTAAAGAAACCGATATTCCGCGCTGAGCCTTTGCCTTTGCCACATCCGATTCTGCATTGAGCAAATTCAGTTCGTTGCTCACACTGAAAGACGATTTTTCCAAAGATTTATTTATTACTGTGTTGTAATCTATCTCCAATTGCGGCAGTTCCTCGGTAATAATAGGATTTACCTCAAAAGACTCATCGTACCCCAGCAGAGAGTTCAATTGCATCTGCGCCTCCCTTATCTTTATTGCCATTTCATTTATGCTGATACTATCTTTGAGCATATTAAGCTCTAACTTTAATAGCTCATCTTTGGTTACACGTCCAAGCTTCAGCCTCTCGCCAGCTATAGAACGCAATTGCAAAGTATTCTCATAATTAGATAGTGCTATCTGATAATTATTCTTTGCCTGCAGAAGCTCATAGAAACAGCCAACAACATCCACCGTAATTTGCTCTAAACTCTCCAGATACCTTCGCTTGCCAAGCTCATATTCCTTCGGAGATATTTTCTTGTCCCATTTGAACTGATTATAAGAAAACAAAGACTGGGTATAGCTTATTGTAAAAGGTTGAGAATACCAAGTTATTCCTTTGGTTGCCCCAAATTGGTCTATACGAGAAAGGTCTGAATACACAGATATTGTTCCGCCGGTAAAAGGAACACTCTGCTTGATACTAAGCCCCAAGCTGTTCTGGAGATTATAAGATTTGGCATAAAGCATCTGCCCGGTAGTATAGTCTTGCAGAAGAGTAAGGGAACGATCAAAAGACATCACATTCCCATACAGATTCATCGAGGGAAGCATACTTGCCTTATACGAACGGTACTGCCAATAAGCAGATATAAACTCATTGCGGGCTTCAAGAGCTGAGACTGACTGCGTATGAGCTATACCAATAGCTTCATTCAAAGAAAGAGGCCTAACACTTATCTTTTCTGTTTGAGCAAAAACACAGTGAGGTACAAAAAGCAGCAGGCAAATAAGCACCGGCTTCCAAGCTACTTTAGTCCCCATTCTATACCCGAATAACATACACTAAACATCTGAATCACAACATTGTCTGCGCTTAAAGAGCCGCATTGTTACAAAGGTAGTAAAATTTTGCTGTTAAAGCAATTATTAACACGCTCACTACTGTGGAGGAAGATATTTAGACAGGTAAAGCGAAGAAGCATCCTCAGAATACTTGCTTGTTATAAATACATCCTCTATATCCTCCTTCGCTGAGATAAAATAGACAAGGCCCTCCTCCTCTCTCAATGGGGGATAAACTGATTTACCCAAATCATAACCTATTATCGTGATATGTGGATTTGTGCCAAAATAAGCCTTTAAATCTCGTTTTCGCATATCCGGAGCAACTATTATAACATCTAATCCACTGTGTTTCTGGAAGTCTTGAATTACATCAAACTCCCTGTCCATACAGGCCTCACAAGGATGTTGAGGTAAAAACAGCCCTATTCCTTTTATCTTTTTTACCTGTTCAAGAACTCCCAAACTGTCTAATTCGGCCGCAAGTTCTAAAGTTCCTATTACTGCACTCGACTCAAGACTCTTGTCAAAAGCATGCATATAAAGCGTAGCTTCTTCTCTGTGGCTATAAACGGACTGCTGGTATCGTTTATGTCTTGTAACGAGCAAAAAGCACAAGATAACATCCAGAACTATAAGACCTATAATAACAACTTTATTTAAGCTTAATCTTGGTAATAACATAGTTATCATCTTCTTTAAGGTTTGCAATAGATTCCGGATTGATGGCAAGAGAGGCTATTTCTGATGGCATATTCTTAACCTGTAATGGAGACATTATAAAGTAGAGAACATCATCACGCAAACGCCGGAATGTACCGTCAAAAGCCCCTTCTCCAAATAGATAGCCAGCTTTAAACCAATGCCAAGCACTATCCTTATATAACCCATAATAAAGTCCGCTCTTATTCTCATCATCACTACTTAAAAAGATTTCAACCAGTTTACAGTAAAAGCTCTCTTGATAGCTCTGTATCTCAGCAAAATCCGTCTTTTCCAAAAAAGCAGTAGATTCATGATAGTCTTTTAATGTGTAATATTTCTCAGATATTCCGTACTTCCCAAAATCAAAGGTTATATATGGTAAAAGTTTATTATCTTTAAAAATATACACAATAGGGTTGATAGGATCTAATGCTGTTATACCTATACTATTCAAAGAAAATATGGGAGCAAAAGGTGTCATGGAAATAAAATTTTTATTGTTCTCAGAATCAAAATATTTCTCAATAGTTATAGTATCTCCTATTGTTTCAAGGGCGAACCTATAATGTTTCAAACTTCCATATCCATAATAAGTTAGTATATAACCTTCATCTGTACAAATGAAAGCATCCCCATAAGAAGACAGAGCCTGTTCTGAAAGCAACAAACCGCTCTTATCATATAAGAGCAGCTTGTTCCTACTAAAAACCAGCACAGTATCACCTTTTATCTGAAGATCATATATAGATACATATTCGCCCTCACCTCTGCCACGGTATCCTATTTGATTAATAAAACTCCCTTCCAAAGAATAGCGATATATACCATGATTCAAATTGTAATCTCGTTTGTTTACAACATAATAATCTTTATTGCCTAAATATAGCTCCGGTTCGCTATCCAAAACAAGAGCGGTGTCAGTTTCCAATGGAATATATTCTACAGATTCTATTAACTCCGTGAAGTTGGCAAAAGAGTTGCCGAATTCTACCTTAATTGCATTATTGTTATGCCCCTCTGTCTGACATGAAGATACAATTAGGAGAACAAGTAAAATACTGAGATGTAAAAAAGTATTTCTCATTATGGTTTTATTTGATGGCTGTGGCCATAGGCTGTCAGTAGGCATCGGTTGCAAGGGTATCTATCTAATAATGCCGCAGATACAAAGATAAAAATCATTTTGATATTTCAAGATACCATTGCAATTCTATGTTGAATTTGCAGAATTTGTGTAAAATATGCTTCTTGCTCTATATCGCTTACTAACACTATACCGCTGCAATTCTTTTGGAAGAGTTGGGGAAGTAGCTATTTACGGTTTAGCCCCTATCTCTAATTTTTGTGACGGAAACGATACTCTGCAGCTTCTTCTTGCAAAACCCTACTCACAATAAACACATCATCTACTTTTCCTTCATAATATATAAAATATATCATATTCTCAAGTAAATGCAACTGAGGTAAATTCAAAGAATCCGATTGATAGTCGACTACCGATGCCATTTGTCTGCTTCCTAGTGCCGCAATTACCATTCGCTTTTTATATGAAGGTGCGATTACAAGAATATTTGAATCTCCGCTAAATTGAGATAAACTATCAAGTTCTTTTATCAAACAAGCATCGCACACGTTTGGAGGAATAAATAAGCATAGTTTTTTACCATAAATTAAGTTCAAGTCTATAAGTCGGCTCAACTCTTCGCCTAAATTTATAGAGCCTATAGATGCATAAGATAATGTATTACGGTAAAGTTCGTCGTAATAATATATAGCATCTTTCTTATAGTTCTCGATAACCTGCCTGTAAGTCTTTCGTGTAGTAAGGAAGGATAGACACACAGCCACATTTAATAGCAATAATGCAGATAATAAAAAGATATGAATTCGCTTATTTTTCAACAGAAAAAATCTTAAGGTGAATATTATGCTTAAATGTTAAGATTAAGGCTCCAGATTAATACTTACAAACATATTGTCGGCAGCGATAGGCAACTTCCTCTGTGGTACAAGTTAACCTTATTGCACCTTTGCACCATCGCATCGTCTGATAATAAACTTCTGATGTTTCTTTACCTATTCCATCAGAGCTGTCAGATATTTGAGAAGACTTGTCATCTGCATATGCCATAACGGACAAAGAGACTAGTACTACCATAAAAGAAATGAAATATAAAAGATTCTTCATATAAATTATATTTAGGTGAATAAATTTGTTTATCATAATAAATCACCTTAAGATTTTTTTAGCTTTTTCAAATTCAGAGTCAAAAAAACTCATAGTAGTCCCTATTACAGCCAGGCCAAGTATAGAATTATCAGGAGCACAGATAAAGCCTATACTGGACAAACTTGTATCCAATGCATTTTTTTCTGCAAAATCCCAGTTAAAATCCAATATCGCCTCAAAGTTCTGATTATATGCATCAAGAGTATTTACTACCTTGGAGGTATCCGAATCGTTGCACTTTATGTAAAAAATAAAAGCCCAATCTGGATTCATCTTAATCAAAGAATCTATTTTTCCATCAGGAGTGTGCATAAGGTCAAAATCAATGCCCCTCAACTTCCAGTAAGAAACCACTTTCTTTTTGTCTTTTGGTATCGGTTTATTCTCAACCCTACCATATCTATTAAAAGTATATTTCGGTTCCACCAGCCTGACCGCATCCATACGACTGCAAGAAAAGGCTATTAAGGCAAGAAAGAATAACAATATTGTTTTATTTTCAGATTGCATAGAGCTATAGGTTATTTGAGTGAGACTTTGGCTATTATATAGTTATCTTCTTCGCTCACAGATTTTGAAATGTCATAATTGACAACTAAGTGCCGTAACGCTTCAGGAAGATTATGAACTGCGGTTGGAGAAAGTACAAAAAGAAGATCGTTGGCCTCAGAAAAACATCTGAAGGCAAGAGACATTGAAGAATCCCAGTTGCCAAAAGAGAACCAATGCCACTCATCGTTGTAATACAAGCCATAATAAGGATAGCCCGAATCTGCCTTGTTCAAGAGAATCTCAACCATTTTTACACTACCACATTCTACATAACGGTTTATTATTGCATAATCAATGGACATGAGATATTCAGCAGCCTCAAAAACATCTGAATAGGTATAATACTTCCTCGGAACTGAATACTTACCGAAATCAAACTGAAGATATGGTACAAGTTCTGCATTAGAGTATTCATATACTATTGGATTAAATGAGTCTATAAGGAATATACGATTTTTGCAGTTGGAAATTGGTGAAGCTAATGATCTATAGTTCAAAACCTTATCTGTATCCTCATCTAAAAGAAACTCATCAAGCACCCTGCTGGCACCTATCAGGGCTGCACGATACGGTGTTGTGCTGCCATAACCATAGTAAGTAAGAATTGTATCTTCTGCAAAGGAGTAGGAGAATTGCCCTAAGTCCGTTCTCAATTTCTGCCCGATAAACTCTCCGTCTATCGCATATTTTAGTATTTTATTCGGATAAGAGTGAACGGTCAAGATATTACCATCTACTTGAACACCATTTATAGAGTTATACTCACCATTACCATTACCTCTTCGCCCGACTGCATTAAGAAAAGAACCTGAATGGGAATATCTGTATATCTTTGAATTCATAAGATCAACCAAATATAGAGAAGTGTCTGAAGCAATAAGTTCCGGATTATCGCCTAATATATGCTCAGAGTCTGTTGCCAAAGGAATAAGTTCTATACGCCCTATAAGAGCCGCAAACGATGATATTGAATTGTTGAAAGAGACATCTATTTTATCATTGTCCGTAGTATTTCGGCATGAGATTGAAAGCAACAGAGATGCGAGCAAAAGAAATATACCACTTTTCATAAGCATACTATTTTATGTTGACAAATGTTTTTCGTGCTGCACAAACAAAAAAACAGGCAGATATAGAATTACACGATAGCATATGTGTAAAGAATGGCAATGAGTGGTATCTGCACAATAGAAATAGTTAACGGAATATAGATTGCAAATTATTCGCATTAAGCGTAAATAACTGGCATTCAGAATATTACCCCCCCCGTAAAAATACGCATACAGAAGAGCCTCTGAATGCAGAAAGCTTCAGAAGATTAGCTGCCCGTGTATGTCTGGTTGCATCTGTAAGCATCGGTAGCGAGGGTTGTTTGTGATATTACTGATGTAAAGGTAATAATTATTTTGAGAATTCAAAATGCCGCTGCAATTCTTTTGAGAAAGTTGCTGCATGAGATAGCTATGCTAAAAGGATAAATACTACCCATCAGTTTAAGATATTCATAGAAATTTCGGCCCCTTTCCTGCACTATTCGCAGAGGATAATAGCGGATGCAAACTGATTACAAAACAAAAAAGAAAAAAGACTATTAATTTTCTACTCCGTTTAATCATAGTATTCCGTACCATACAATTCCTTGTATAAAGACCGTGCTATCTTGTTACGTTCTGCCGAATTCTTATCTACCATAAGTCTCAGATTATTCCTCTCAGCTTGCTCATGAAGAGGTGTATGGTCTGAATACAAATCTTTTTCTATTTTTTGTCTGTTAGGAAGTTTTTTTATCCTTTCATCCCAAAAAGATTGATTAATACCATCAACATAAGAAAGCGAAGCTCCGTGCCCCGATATGTTCATGTCAAGAAATAAATTTCTAACAGCTCCGCTGCTTATTAATATGGGATTACTGAATTCTATAATAGTTTTTGTATTATATTGATTCTTGAAAGGCTTCCTATATACATTCCACTCAACCATATAACTATTTTTCCAACTCTGCCTAATGTTCTGAGGATAGATCCAAGACAAATTCAGTACCACTGAACTTGTATATATACCTAACTCATTTCTCCCATAGGAAATTTCCAGTTTGTATGGCGTTACAAGAGTATTAGCTTCTGGCCAATTATCGTGCATTCTGGTAGAATAGCGATCTTCCATATTCTCAACTTCAACTTTTATAGGACCTCCTTCCTCTGTAATCGTCAAACACCCTGAACCCAACAACTTATTTCTTTTTGGGAAAGTTCCCTCCTTTGTCTTAAATGCAATTGTGTAAATCTTTCCTTGTTCACTTTCTGAGAATGACAGAATGTGATACTTAAAATCTTTTATGTGTCTTTTATTCAAAGGAGAATACAATTCTATGGCTCGCTTCATATCTAAAGCCTTTAAATCAAAAATATTCACATAATCCACATCAAAAATCTGATTGTCTGATATACCACTGCTGTGAACTGCAAATATTTCCATAGGCTTATTCGAGTCTGGCAAAAAAAAGTCAGAAACAAAAGCGTCCAATGTTAAAAAGCGCCCCATCAGATTCTTATCGTTCCACAGTAATCTTGGAGGCGATTGATGAAAGTTAAAAGAGCCCCACAAACCATCTACAAGATAAAGCTGGCGCAAAAACTCTCGAGAATATATTTCTCGTTTATAATGCATTACAGCAACATAGTCCCTTATATAGTGCTGAGAAAAATATGTGGCTGCGTTCTCCAATAATTGAATAATTTGCTTTTGGGGCATAACAAAAGCCCCCATAAGCTTTTGAGACTCATATTCAACTATAATTTCTGACTTGCTCTTTAAATATCTCAAAGAAAAGGTCAAGGGCTTATAAAAACCAGACATTATGGTAAACTTAGCCGTATCACTAACTCCAATATCAGACAAGTCCAAGATACCTTCTTCATTGCTGCTAATAAAAGTCGCCCTATCTGAGGATAGGAGATAGAGATTTGGTATGAGATCTCCATCCTTGGATACAACCTTTACTTTCTGCGCCTGCAGGATAAGCGGCAGCAATAACAACAATAACGAAAGCAATATGCGCATATCTTAGTCTTTTACAGAATATAAGCAATGTATGTCTATATCACTTATTCTCAGTAACCGTAACAGCACCCTCCGCACTCTCATAGATATAAGATTTATGTAAAAATAACTGTTTGCTTAAAGCAATATAATTAGTAGATGTTCTAAAAAACAAACCTCGCCAACATAAAAACATACTTACAGAAGAACCAATGCCGCAGATACAAAGATAAAAATCATTCTGAGATTTCAAAATGCTGCTGCACTTCTATGTTGAATTAGCAGGCTCAATTCTTCGTTATCATGAGTCGCTTGTATTCTTCCCAGAGAGCACTGTTTCTCAACGGAATGCCTACAAGAATAATTCTGTTATCCGCATCCAGTAAGTAACAGTTCTTCTCTCCTTTAAGCATAAACCGATTGGCGGCCAAGAAGGAACCGCTCGGATCTACCCAAACGGGATAGTCTAAAGACTGTACCCGCAAAAGCTTTATGAGAGTATAGAACTCGTAAACAGAAGGACTCAGTATGAAATATAGCCTGACATCATTTTCTTCACAGTAGTTTATTATGTCAGACCACTCATACATTTGATTCATCAGGCAGGAAGTGCAGTCTTCTTCAGTTTCAGCAATTCCTGATTGCCAAGATACTCCACTTTCATTGCCTCTCAATTACATCTATGCATCGTTTTCAACAATTTCCCAATGACCGCTATAGCCACTGCCGACATACTTAATATGAGTGAGTTTTGCAATATGACGTTTAATCGTTCTAAGTCCCTTCTTACTCATTTCGGCCAATTCTTCGGTAGTAATTTTAGGATTTCTCCTAATCTGTTCTTCAATCCATCTATCAAGTGCATCACCTTGAGTGCCACCTTGAGTGCCACCTTGAGTGCCACCTTGAGTGCCACCTTGAGGGACACCTTGAGGGACATCCACGGTTGAAGGCACAGTCACTTCGAATGCAGTCAGCTTTGATACATCAAAAACAGCTTCCTTATTGCCATTTTCAAGCAGCATATCCTGCACACGCCTTATA
>DFIA01000083.1:25307-25452 GCA_002372015.1 Bacteroidales bacterium UBA3709
AGTCGTTTACATTGGGAAAATTCTCTGGACGAGCCTCACCATATAACCCGCCGGCGTTCATAATTTCAATATGGTCGTCAAACTGATATAGTCGGATAGGCATGTTCGATTGATAGTCGCGATGCATACAGGCATTCATCATCAA
>DFIA01000100.1 GCA_002372015.1 Bacteroidales bacterium UBA3709
CGGCCGAAGCCGTTAATACCAACTTTAATTTTAGTCATATTTTGAAATGTTTATTTAATTATCAGCAATACAAAGTTATAATTTTTTATGTATTTTATCTAAATTTGTGCAACTATGAAGAAAAAAATGGAGATACTGATTACTAACGACGATTCTTATACCGCTAAAGGCATAAAATTATTAGCAAAATTATGCAGCACAATAGGCAATGTTACCGTGGTTGCTCCTAAAACGCCACAAAGTGGGATGAGTGCTGCTCTGAGCATGGGAAAAGCTCTTTTTCTGGAAAAAGAGCAGGAAGCAGAGGCTGAAAACGGCAATAGAATAGAGGTTTTCAGTTTTACTGGCACACCGGCAGACTGCATTAAAATTGCAATGAACACCATTTTCAGTAGAGAAAATAAACCAGACTTATTGTTTTCTGGTATAAATCATGGTTCTAACGCATCTACAGCGGCCGTATATTCCGGCACCCTTGGTGCTGCCGCAGAGGCCGCCATCTATGAAATACCGGCTATAGCACTGTCTATAAACACTCATAACCCAAATGCCGATATGTCTTGCGTAGAGGCATATTTTCACACTATAGTAAATAATTATTTGGCTAATCCACCGCAAAAAGGCATTTATCTCAACATAAATTTTCCGGATACCACCCCGGAAAAGATACACGGAATCAGATTTGCCCATCAAGGAGCAGGAATGTGGATAGATGAGTTTGAAAACTATACTACACCAACCGGCACACCTTTCTACTGGATTTGTGGTAAGTTTGAAGACAAGGCAGAAGACAGAGAGGGAGATCATACCCTCCTGCGAGAAGGCTATATAACAATAGTACCACACAAGGTAGATAGCACTTCGTATGCTGAGAAGAACAGGCTGGAAAAACTTTGGAAATTCTAACAGCATGAAATACTTCATTATTGCCGGAGAAGCCTCTGGAGATTTACACGGTTCTAACCTGATAAAAGGCTTAAAGCAAGCAGATCCGCATTGCGAGGTAAAGTGCTGGGGCGGAGATCTGATGAAAGAGGCTGGTGGAGAGTTGCTGTGTCATTACAAAGATACTGCTGTTATGGGCTTTTGGGAGGTTGCTGTAAAGCTCGGAAAAATTATCGGCAACCTAAAAAAATGCAAAAAGCATATTTTGCAGTTTTCTCCAGATGTGGTTATCCTGATAGATTATCCGGGGTTTAACTTCAGAATAGCAAAATTTGCCAAGAACCAAGGATTCAAAGTATTCTACTATATTGCTCCAAAAATATGGGCCTGGAAAGAAAGCAGAGGAAAGAGGCTTCAGAAGTATGTAAACAAATTATTCATTATTTTTCCTTTTGAAATAGAGTACTTCAAAAAGCGCTGGAACATTGATGCAATATATCGTGGAAACCCTTTAATAGACAGCATTAACAGCAACCCATACATTCAAGAAAGCAGAGAGAGTTTCTGCGAGCGTATATCCAATAGTTATTCTATCGTGCTTAATGCACAAGAAAAATACATTGCACTCTTAGCTGGCAGCAGAAGAAGCGAAATCAGCTTTCTGCTACCACGGATGGTAGATGTGATGCAGATGTTTCCGCAATATAAGTTTATACTGGCAGCCGCACCTTCTGTACCAGAAGATTTTTATGTAGAGGTAATTACCACTCACTGCAAAAAAACAGGAATAGATGTATCCTCGCTATCGCTGCCTATAATATATGGCCAAACCTACCCTATCTTAAAACATAGCGCAGCAGCTATAGTAAACTCAGGTACAGCTTCGTTGGAAGCAGCCTTAATAGGCACACCCCAAGTAGTATGTTACGGGGGCAGCAAAGTATCTTACTTTATAGCCAAGCACCTGATTAAGGGCATCAAATATATTAGTTTGGCCAATCTGATTGCAGATAAGCTCATTTTCAAAGAACTTATTCAAAACAATTCCAGTGCTAAAAACATAGCGGCAGAACTGCATCTTTTATTAGAAGACGAGCGGTACATCAAGGCTATGAAAGCAGATTATCTCATGGTCTGCAAACTTTTAGGCAGCACAGGAGCATCTGTTGCTGTTGCCAGAGCAATGGTAGAAGAGCTAAAACTACCAGAAGATAAAAATCAGCAGAATGAAGATTAAAGTCTATAAATACCATGGGGCGGGAAATGATTTTGTGTGCATAGACAACAGAACAGGCACTATAAAACTAACCGCCAAACAAATTCAATACTTATGCAATCGCAGATTTGGCATAGGTGCAGATGGGCTGATACTGCTCGGCAAGAGCAAACAATACTCATTTTCTATGAGATATTTTAATGCAGATGGCAAAGAAGGTTCTATGTGTGGCAATGGCGGGCGATGTATAGTAGCCTTTGCAGATAAACTGGGGATAAGCAATTTTGGATTTGAGGCCACAGATGGATATCATTTGGCTAAAATTTTAAGGAAAGGCAAAAAAGAGTATAAGATTCAGCTCAATATGAGCGATGTAGAAACCTGCATAACACACTCCAAAAAATCTTTTTTTCTTAATACAGGTTCGCCACACTATGTAGAATTTGTAGATGATTTAGACAATTACCCTGTAGAAACCGATGGTAAATACTGGAGATATTTCTTTAAAGGGGGTACAAATGTAAATTTTGTGGAAGTTTGCCCTAACTCACTAAAAATAAGAACTTACGAAAGGGGCGTAGAGGCAGAAACACTTGCCTGCGGCACCGGTGCCACAGCTTCTGCAATAGCCGCATATACATTGGGAATTACACCCCATCTGCACAAAAAAAGCTACTTTGAATATAATCTGCAAGCCAGAGGCGGAAAACTAAAGGTTAGAGCAACCCACAATACAAAAGACAACACCTTTTGCAATGTATGGCTAACCGGCCCTGCTAACTTTGTTTTTGACTGTTATATAGAGCTTTAAACTAAGACTACAGCCGCTCCCCAAACACCTTTGTTCCAATACGAACTATTGAGCTGCCAAGTCTTATGGCATATTTGTAATCGTTGCTCATACCCATAGATAACTCTCTAAAGTCGTGCATTTCCAGATGCCTCTGTTTCATCCGCGCAAAGAAGCTATACAAAATGCTGAACTCTTTCTGAATTAAGATAGTATCCTCTGTAAGAGTGGCCATGCCCATTAAACCACATATATTTACGCACTTGAGCGGTTCCTTAATGAGCTTTTCCATTAGTGCTTCGGCCTCATCCATAGTAAAGCCTTGTTTTGTAGTCTCTTGAGCCACGTGTATTTCTAACAGAACATTTGCGGTAAGAGCGTTCTTAATACAATAATCCTCTATCTCATACAACAATTTCTCAGAATCAACAGAATGGATTAGGGTAGCATACGGCACCACCATCTTTATCTTATTAGACTGCAAGTGCCCTATAAAATGCCACTGTATATCGTTTGGAAGCGATAATGCTTTCTGTTCCAACTCTTGCGGGCGGCTTTCTGCAAAAATTTTTTGCCCACACTGGTAAGCCTCCATTATTCTTTCGTTGCTCTGGAATTTTGATCCCAGCGCAAGCCTCACTCCTGTAGGTATTTCCTTTTTAAGAGCCGCTAAATTTTCTTGTATTCCCATTATTTGCCCTTTTGTCTTTCGCGCTGAAGCCTCTCTTGTTCCTTTATCATCTGCTCCATTCTCTCGCGCCACTTCGATTTCTTCTTTGTTTTATTAGACTCTGCCTTGCTTCTGAGCTGCTGATAAAGTTTTTCCTCATCTACAGCATATTTTCTTATTAACCAATTCTGTCCTATTGATATAAAGTTTGAAAGCATGTAGTAATAACTCAAACCTGCAGAAAAGTTATTACACAACACCAACATAAATATAGGCATAAAATACAGCTGCATACCCTTCATGCCCGGCATCTGATTTGTATCTGGCATTTGCTGCATATTCATCTTTGAGAACAGATACATAGAAACTGCCATCAGCAAGGCAAACAAACTCACATGATTTCCATACATGGGTATGTTAAAGCCCAAGTCCAAAATAGAATCATAACCACTCAAATCCGATGCCCATAAGAATGGATGCTGCCTTAATTCAAACGAAACAGGGAAGAATCTAAACATTGCAAAGAGAATAGGAATCTGCAACAGCATAGGCAAACAGCCACCCAGCATATTTACCCCTGTCTTCTGATATAGAGCCATTGTTTCCTGTTGCTTCTTTAAAGCATCCTCTTTTCGTGGATATTTTTTATTGATTTTATCTATTTCCGGTTTCAAAACCCTCATCTTAGCTGAAGACAGGTAAGACTTGTAAGTAAGAGGAGAAAGCACCAGTTTTATCAGGATTGTCATAATGAGAATTATGATTCCGTAGTTAGAAATAAAACGGCGCAAAAAATCAAACGTATTGATTATCACCACTCTATTAATCCAACCTATAATACTCTTACCTAAAGGTATAATCTTTTCAAAACTCCTACCATAAGTTTTTAATTCCTTATAAAGATTAGGACCAAAATAGAAGTGCATAGGTATTGTTACATCGCTGGCCCTCCCATCATCTATCTGCATCTGTGCGTGGCAATCAAAAAGCGCCCTCTGCGGATCGTCTTCCGGCAAAAATTTATACGAGAGATTTCCTCCTGAAAAATTACTATCACACATCAGAATGGCCGAGAAGAATTGCTGGCGGAAAGCAAACCACGATACCCTCGTTGGTATCTTTTTAGAACTCTCTGCCTTCCTCATGCCTAAGTCTTCTACAGAATTTTCGTCTGGATACTTAAAGTTTATGGTAGAATAGTTTTTCTCGTTATCATAACCCTTCTCAAATCTGGAAATTCTTAAAGACCAATCCAAATCAAACTGACCGGCATTATTAGCCATCTGAGAAGCTATACCACTGGTTACAATATCAAAATCAAGAAGATAACTATCTTTATGCAGTGTGTATATAAAATCTAAATACGCCCCGCCGGAGAAAGGCAAACGAAATGTAAGAGAAGAATCCGTTGCTGCTACCTTCTGGAAATTAAAATGCGAAGTATTTATTTTCTGCGATGTAAAAAATACAAGCGACATCTCAGAATAATTATCCTTTACAATATACAACGCCGAGCTGTCGTGCGTGTAATAATCTTTTACAAGCACCTCTTTAATTTGCGCCCCTTTTGTGGAAAAGGAAAGCTTCAGTTTTTGGTTTTCTATAGTATAAAACTCTTCGGTACCGCTCAAAGACTGTTCTAATAAAGAATCGGCATAAGTAGCTATATAAGACTCGTTTGTAAGTGAATCGGCCGCTAATTGAACATTGTGAAGAGAATCGGCCGCTCTTAAAGAATCAACCACTTTAGGATTGTTCATTGCCTCTACCCTTGCAAGTGAATCTCTGACAAAATTAGCTCGCTTCTGTTTATTGTAATTATGTGAGTTGTACCAACTGAAACCAATAAGAATCAATCCTATCAGCACAAAGCCCAAAACAGTATTCTTTTGCATTGTCTAAAACTCTTTATCTATCATTTTTATCTTCTGCTCTAAAGATTTTAACTCTTCTTTGCCCGCTGCAATTTTAGCTTTTATCTCATCTATGAGCTTATCTGCATTTTTACTCTTTGCAAAAAATCCCATATTGTTTTCCAAGGTAGCAATATCTGTTTCGAGTTTTCTGAACTTATTCAAAAGCTTCTCTCTCTCTGTGCGTATTACCCTATCTCCCTTACCAGGTGTTTTAGCCTCGGATATCAAACGATGCAAACGCCCCATCTTCTTTTCCTGCTCCAGATTTCTGATTCCTGAAAAATGCATATTTAAAGCCTTATCAAACTCTTTCTGCAGCGTATCTTTTTCTTTAAAGGGAACAAAACCTATAGAATTCCACTGAGATATAAAGCTTTCTAAAGCTGCCTTATCTTCTTCTGGCCCGTTAGACACATAAGCCTTTACCTTATCTATCAGTGTGCGTTTTGCCAAAAGATTCTCTTCAAATTTCTCTTCTTCTGCTCCAAAGTGCTTAGCTTTCCTCTCAAAAAATTCATCGCAGGCTGCCCTAAATCTCTTCCATATAGCATCAGATTGTTTTCTTGCCACAGGACCTACGGTACGCCATACTTTCTGGAGATTTATCAGTTGATCTGTAGCCTTTTTCCAATCTTCGCTATTCTTCAGTTCTTCTGCCTGACGGCATAAATCTTCCTTCTTTGCAAGATTATCCTGCATTACATTCTTAAACTCTGCATAAAACTCTCTCTTAGCACTATAAAACTTATCGCAAGCTGCCCTAAATCTTTCATAAATCTTCTGATTATCCTTGCGGGCCGCAAAGCCTATTCCCCGCCACTTAGTCTGCAATTCATCCATCCGTTTAGACAAAGTATTCCATTGATTAGAATCCAATGCTTGAGTATTGGCTATAGTTTCTGCCTGTTCACACAATTCTGTCTTAGCATTGAGATTTGCTTTTTGCTGCTCCTTTAGATTTGTAAAGAAATCCTGATGCCGCTTATTAATTGCAGCAGTAAAAGCTCTGAAAGTTTCCCAAATAGATTCGCGATGTTCCTTAGCTACAGGCCCTATCTCTTTCCACTCCTCATGCAACTTCTGAAGCTCATTAAATGCCTTTACCGGATCTTTGTCTTCTACAAGAAGTTCTGCCTTATGGCAAAGTTCCGTCTTTAGTTCATAGTTCTTTTTAAAATCTAAATCTCTAAACTCTTTGTTAATTTTCAGAAAATCATAGAACTTCTCAACAGAACGGTTGTACTGCTCCCACACCTCGCGCGCCTTCTCCTGCGGAACATTGCCAGCCGCTTGCCAGCGTGCTTGTAATTCTCTAAAAGCCGGCAAAGTATGATTAACATCCTCGGCCTTTTCTAATAAATGATTAATGGCTTCTATTATGCTGAGTTTTTCTGCTAAGTTTTCCTCTTTCTTAGTTTGCATTTCTTGATTGAAAGTAGCTCTTGATGCCTTATAAGTGGAATACAAATCTTTAAACGCCTTTTCCACATCTTCAAACGGATTAACTTGTTGCTCTGCCTTCCCTATTTCTACAAACATTCCGGAAGCTATTTTTTCCTTACGTAGAACCTTGTAAAATGCGGCTTTTATTGGCTCGGCATATTTATATAGCTTCTGCTGATCGCCTTCTTGTATCATACGACCAAATAAAGACATAATCTCATTTAAAGACATGTCAGATAAATTGATATCAGCAAACTTATTCTCTGGTAATTCTATATTCTCCTCATCTTCGGCAACTTGATTTTCTACCTGAACTTCAGTCTGTTGACTTGTGTCAGAAAGTTCATTCTGCACCAATTCCTGCCCTGTCTCAGTCTCCTGCTGAGCATTCAAAGCGGTGGTATTCTCTTCCATTTGGCTTCAATTAATTAGGTGTACAATTTCTTGATGAGTGCAAATATATAAAAAAAGTAAACACAGTAAGTAGTAAGAAAATGCCGGACATTCCAAAAAAGGTTCGGAATGTCCGGCGTTTAATACATCAATATATGTGTACTAACTACTGGCCATAAGTACCAAATGTCCAGCCTGTAGGAACAACGGCGTTTCCAAACCCGCGCCACGTAGCTTCAGACACCGCCGGGTTCTTCTTAAACACACCATTAGGAGGACACCCAAAGGTCATGCTGCCATCGCTGACAGATGATGAGTCGAAAGCATCACCTATGTTATACCTGAGATTACAAGATATCTCTTTAAGGCTGGAACACTTATTGAACATCATGTGATAACAGTAGTCAACTGCTGTTTCTGCCGGTAAATCAGGGCCTTTAGTCAAGTTTATGCAACCGTTGAACATACTACCGTAACAGCCGCCCGCCAACGTGGTGGCCGGCAAAAGTAACTTTAGATCATCATGAAAATAAACATTAGTATTATACCCCGGGGTGAGGCTGAAGAAAGGCAGTTCACCTACTTCGACTTTTACGCCCCTCGACAATAAACATGCAAACTGAGAAACTGCTGGAATAGTGGTATTAGTGGCAAAGGAGCCCATAGGAGAACAAAGGCTCATAACATTGCCATACACATAACATGGCTGATCCAAGGTGATTACTGGCACCTGAGTGATACCATCACTCACCTCTCTCTTTAGTGACTCCTCAATACCGATCCTATTAAGGGTTGTACCAGACTCTTGGTAAAGCTCCAAGCGTATTCTGCCAAAGCTATACTTCGTTAATAAATCAGCGGAATCTTAGTTTTTTCTTCTATTTCCGCTTGTTTCATTACGAAAATATTATCTTTGTAACGTAATTCAAAATTAATGGCATGCCATGCTAATTGGTCGAGAAAAAGAAAAACAAGTATTACAGAATGCTCTCAACGAAGAGTACTCTCAGTTTGTTGCAGTGTATGGAAGACGTCGTGTTGGCAAGACTTTTCTAATCAGAGAAACCTTTGAAAACCAATTCGATTTCCAATTTACCGGTGCTGCAAATTTGACCGCAAGAAAACAGTTGGTACGCTTCCGCCGAGCACTCAAAGAGCATGGACAGAAGGATACTCCAGAACTAACCAATTGGGGCGACGCTTTCAGTGAATTCAAACGATTTATTATGAATCTGCCTGAAGGCAAAAAGGTTGTTTTCTTCGACGAGCTTCCATGGATGGATGCCCCACGCTCTGGATTTTTATCAGAGCTGGAATCGTTTTGGAATGGATGGGCATCCGCTAGAAAAGACATTGTTTTTGTAGTGTGCGGAAGCAGTACCTCATGGATGATCAAGAAAATCATTAAGAATAAAGGTGGATTACACAATCGTCTGAACCACCGTATTTCTCTCAATCCATTCCCATTGGGATTATGCGAAAAGTTAGCTCAGTCACGAGGGCTTGTGCTGAACCGCAAACAGATACT